>NZ_CP007440.1:3582146-3889596 GCF_001579845.1 Rhodoplanes sp. Z2-YC6860 | reverse complement strand
GCGAATTGAACACCGGATTTTTGAACAGGTACTGGCTCTGCGCGAAAGTGTCGACGCCGCCAAACGCGATCTGGTAGCCGTCGGCCGGCGCCTTGGCGACACGGTTGATGCCAACCATGCCGCCGCCGACCACATTCTCTACGATCATCTGTTGGCCCAGAACCTCGGACAATCGGCCGCGAGGATGCGTGCCACTGTGTCGGCAGCACTGCCCGCGCCGAACGGCACGACCAGCGTGACAAATCGCGTCGGCCAGCTTTGCGCGACGGCCGTCGCGATGCTGCCCGCGAGTGCGAGCAAGCAGACAAGGCTCAAGGTCCGCATCCGGTGAACGAAGCGCACCAAATCCTCCCAAGGTATTTTACCGGCGCGGCTTCGTTCGGCCGCGCTCGACCCTGCACCTACGCCTTGATGTCGTGGGCCCTGACTTGGATCTTCAGCTCGCCAAGCTGCGGCAGCGACTTCATCGTCACGGTGTCGCCGGGCTTCACCGGGCCGACGCCTTCCGGCGTGCCGGTATAATAAATGTCGCCCGGATAGAGCGTGTAGAACTTCGAGGCGAACTCGATCAGCTTCGGAATGTCGAAAATCAGGAAGCTGGTGTTGCTCTCCTGGCGCTTTTCCTGGTTGACGTGCAGCACGAACGGCACGTCGGCCGGATTGGGCAGCTCGTCCGCGGTGATCATCCACGGGCCGAGCACGGTGTAGCCGTCGATCGACTTCCGGAAGCTCCGGTCCTCAGCGCCGCGCGCCGTCATGTCGAGGCCGAGCGAATAGCCCGCGATGTAGTCGTAGGCCTTCTCCTTCGGGATATCGCTGCCCTGCTTGCCGATGATGACGCAGAGTTCGGCCTCATGATCGTTGCGGCGGTCGGGGAAGCGCATCGGGATGCCTTCGGACGGGCCGACCAGCGAGGTGTTGGACTTCAGGAAGATGCCGGCTTTCTCGATATCCGGCGAGAAGCGTGCGAGCCCCGGCACGGTGTCGCGGAACTTCTGCATCTCCTCGATGTGCTTGCCGTAATTGGTGGGCGCCGCGAGAATCTTCGGCGGCTTCGCCACCGGCGACAGGAGCTTCACCTGCGAAATGGGCTTGCCCGGCGCGGACTTCGCCATCGCCTCGAGCTTGCTCCGCCATTGCGGCAGCGCCGCCACCACCGGATCGACCTTGGCCGTATAGGGCGTGGAGTTGCGGATTTCGGTCTGCGCCTGCGTGACATCGTGGACCTGGTCCCCGATCACCAAACCAAGCCGGTCGTCGTCATAGCGGCAGAGCTTCATAGGCGTATCACTCCTTCAGCGCATTGCGCGCGTCTTCGACGCGCTATTGGTATTAACTCATTGGTGTCTTAAGGCTTGGCGCGGACATTAGCCAAGCGCAGCCGTGGTGGGAATGCCTATCTAGAGGACAAAATCCTTGTTGTTTTCGATCCCGAACAGCATCGCGCCGTAGGTTTTCGCGATCTGGTCGAACTGGTTGGAGACGTGCTGTCGGCCCACCGTGATATCGGCGTGAAACCGCCCGAACGGCAGGTCCGCCGACATGCCGGCGGTGCCGGCCGCCTTGAACAACCGCGAGGCGAGCAGGCTGCAGCGCTCCGCCACCCAGGCGTTGTGGAATTTGTATTCCAGGCGCAGCTTCATCGGCGGCATTTCGCCTTTGGCCGCATAGCGCTCCAGCTCGTGGAAATTCCGGTGCAGAATGGTCTTCATCTCGTCGATCGCGACCGCGGTCTCGGCGCAGGTGATCTGAACCGTCATGTCCTCGGATGCCGCCGCGCCCGACCCGCGCTGGATGCGCTTCTTGCCGTAGTCGAGATAGGCGTCGAGCATGCCTTTGAGCGCGCCGATCGCACCGGTCGAGACGCCGCGGAAGAACACCTGTCCGAACGGCAGCTTGTAGAGATTGCTAGTGTTCAGCATCTGCCCGGGACCGTAGCCGCGGAAGCTGTCGGCGTATTTCTGGGTCCGATACTCCGGCACGAAGACATCCTTGATCTCGATGTCGTTGCTGCCGGTGCCTTTGAGGCCCGGCACGTACCAAGTGTCGATGATCTCGTAGTCCTGGCGCGGAATGACGAAGATGCGCCGGTCGTCGGGTCTGCCCTCCACGATGCCGCCGAGAAACGCCCAGGCGCAGTGGTCGGACCCCGACGCATATTTCCACCGCCCGCTGAGCCGGAAGCCGCCGTCGGCCGGTTTCGCCACCCCGGTCGGCATCAGCGACGAGCAAATGAGCGTGGTGTTGTCCTGTCCCCAGATCTCCTGCTCGGCCCGCTCGTCGAGCAGCGCGACGAACCAGGGATGGATGCCGACCACGCCGTAGACCCAGGCGACCGACATGTCGCCCTCGCCGAGCGCCATCTGCACCTCGTAATAGGTGCCCATGTCCATCTCGTAGCCGCCCCAACGCTTGGGCTGCAGCACCTTGAACAGGCCTGCGGCCTGCATCTCGGCGATGGTTTCTTTCGGCAGTCTGCGCTCACGCTCGCCATCCGGCGCGCGCTTCATGAGCGTTGGGATCATCGCGCGGGCGCGCGCGATGATCTCGTCGGAGGTCGGGGTGTTCTGAGCAGTGTCTTGCCGGGCCAGCGCTGGCATTACTTTTCCAGTTCGACCGTCTTGAAGTTCGCCGGCATCACGATTTCCAGCACTTCGCAGCCTTCTGAATAATCGAGCACCTTGTGCACGACGCTGTGCGGCTGCAGCCAGCAGTCACCGGCGTGCATCGTATGCACGCCCTCGCCTTTGATCTCGGTGGTGATCGTGCCTTTGAGCACGTAGATCATCTGGAAGTCGGCCTCGTGCAGATGATCCTTCGACACCAGCTTGGGGTCGCACTGGCCCTGGAAGCGGATCACATGGGCGACGGCCATGCCGTGGGTCGCGTCCTTAACGCCAAGATCGCGATAATGCGCGTAGGTGCGCAAGCCGTCGGCTTTGAAATCCTCCTCGCGATGGTGGCTTTTGACGAACTTGTGCGGCCGGCGTTGCTTGGCAGCCGCCGTGGCTCGGCGCCGTGCTGCGGGCTTCCGTCGTGCAGCGCTGCGGCTCGCGGATTTCTTGCTTCGTGAACCGGCTTTCGCTTTGGCCTTGGCCATGGCGCCTTCCTCCCAGTTCGTTGCGATTGATTTTCGTCATGCTGCCTTGCGCGGCATCCCACGGCAAGCGTTGCCGGACTGCTTTTTCGGGGTCTTTTTCGCATGCCCCATCCATGCCATCACTGCGGCGCGGCGGGAGGCGCAGCACATGAAGGCTTATCAGTTTCAGCAGCACGGCGGACCCGAGGTCTTGCAGTGGAATGATATTCCCCTGCCGGAGCCCGGCGCAGGCGAAGTCCGCATCCGCCACACCGCGGTGGCGCTGAACTTCCGCGATATCCTGGTGCGCCGCGGCCAGCATTCGGTGAAATCGTTCCCGTCCGGGCTCGGCACCGAAAGCGCCGGAGTGATCGATGCGGTCGGTCCAGGCGTGACCGACTTCCAGCCCGGCGACCGCGTCGCCACCGTGGCGCGGCCGGACTGCGCCTATGCCGAAGGCCGCATCGCGCCGGCCGCGCGCACCGTGAAACTTCCCGACGGCATCGACGAAAAAACCGCGGCGTCCATGATGGTGCGGGGCATGACCGCGCGCTATCTGCTCAAGGCCACCTACGCGGTGAAGCCCGGCGACACCATCGTCATCCACGCCGCGGCCGGCGGTGTGGGCCTGATCGTCAGCCAGTGGGCCAAGCATCTCGGCGCGACTGTGATCGGCACGGTCGGCTCCGACGACAAGGTTGCGGTCGCCAAGGCGCATGGTTGCGATCACGTGTTTCGCTACGACGACTTTGCCGCGCATGTGCGCGATATCACCGGTGGCAAGGGCGTGCCGGTGGTCTATGACTCGATCGGCAAGGTGACGTTCGAGAACTCGCTGAAGTGCCTGCGGCCACGCGGCATCCTCGCCTCGTTCGGCGAATCCTCCGGCGACCCGCCGCCCGTGTCTGCGCGCCAACTCGGCAACATGGGCTCGCTGTTCGTCACCCATCCGAGCCTGATCGACTACACCGCGACCCGCGCGGACCTTCTGGAAACCACCGACGACCTGTTCGCCATGGTCGCGAGCGGCAAGATCAAGATCGAGATCAGCCACAGCTACCCGCTGCGCGAGGCGCCGCAGGCTCACCGCGATGTCGAGGCGCGCAAGACCACAGGCTCCGTTGTGCTCATTCCCTGAACCAGCTTCACTTGAGGGGGCGCTTCACTTGAGACTTGCCGCTCGATCCGGCACCATTTGCAGATGTCGCAACCGACGCAAGAAGAATTCCGGACGATGTTCCAGCCCGGCCCCGCCGTCATCCTCCCGGGCATAGCCAATGTCCTGGCGGCGCGAGCGGCATCCGCTTGCAGCACCGCTGCGGCTTGCGTGACAGGCAACGCCGCCGCGACGTTCCGGGCCATGGTGCGGAAATGACCGTACGCGTGCCGGTGCTGATCGTCGGTGGCGGGCCGGTGGGCCTGGCTCTTGCGGGCGAGCTCGGCTGGCGCGGCGTGCCGTGCACGCTCATCGAAATGACCGACGGCTCGATCGAGCAGCCGAAGATGGACCTCGTGGGCATTCGCACCATGGAGTTCTGCCGGCGCTGGGGCATCCTCGACTGGGTGCGCGATGCGCCCTACCCGCTCGATTATCCGCAGGACTACGTCTACCTCACCGCGCTCAACGGCTATGAGCTTGGCCGAGAGCCATTTCCCGGCCGCGGCTTCGAGCCCTGCCCGCCAGAAAGCCCCCAGAAGCGCGAGCGCGTGCCGCAGGACATGTTCGATCCGATCCTGCGCCGTTTCGCCGAACGCTCACGGCAGGTGACGCTTCGCTACAATTGCGAACTGATCTCCTTCAAGGAAAGGCCCGACGGCGTCAAAGCCCGGGTGCATGACCGCGTCACCGGCGCGACCGAGACCATCGAGGCCGACTACATGGTCGGCACCGACGGCGGCGGCAGCACGGTGCGCGAGCAACTCGGCATCGGCATGAGCGGCAATGCGGCGCTCACCTACACCACCAACGTGATGTTCCGCTGCGAAAACTTCTCGGAGCTGCACGACAAGGGCAAAGGCTATCGCTTCATCTTCATCGGTTCGGAAGGCGTGTGGCTCACCATCGTGGCGGTCAACGGCAAGGACCGCTTTCGCATGTCAATCGTGGGCTCGCCGCAGAAGGTGACCCACACCGAGGACGACATCCGCGCCGCGCTGACGCGCGCCATGGGCCGTGAATTCAAATACGAGGTTCTGTCGGTGATGCGCTGGGTGCGTCGCGAACTCGTCGCCGACCGCTACGGGACTTATCGCATCTTCGTCGCCGGCGATGCCGCGCATCTGATGTCGCCGACCGGCGGCTTTGGCATGAACACCGGCATCGGCGATGCGGTCGACCTCGGCTGGAAGCTCGAAGCCGTGCTCAAGGGCTGGGGCGGACCGTCGCTGCTGCCTTCGTACGAGGCCGAGCGCCGCCCGGTCGGCCAGCGCAATGTCGCGGAAGCGAGCCGCAATCTCCGCCGCATGCTGTCGACCCGCCAGCGCCTGCCCGGGCCGGAGATTTTTCTGAACGGCCCGAAGAACAGTGCAGCCCGCAAGGAATACGGCGAGTGGTTTGCCGGCATTATGCGCCAGGAGTGGTTCGCCAACGGCATCATGCTCGGCTATCGCTACGACAACTCGCCGCTGATCGTGCCCGACGGCACGCCCGCGCCGCCCGACGTGTCGCATCCCTACAGCCAGACCGCACGGCCCGGCGCCCGCGCGCCTCATGTCTGGCTCGACGATGGCCGCTCGACGTTGGACCTTTACGGCCGCGGCTTCGTCTTGCTCAAGCTCGGCAGTGCACCACCGTCCACCGCTCGCATCGAGAGCGCGGCCACTGAGCGCCACGTGCCGCTGACCGTGCACGCCATCGCCGGCGACAAGGTGCTCGCCGCTTACGAACGCCGCCTGGTGCTGGTACGCCCCGACGGCCATGTCGCATGGCGCGCCGACACGGAGCCCGCCGACGCCATGGCGCTGATCGACACCGTCCGCGGCCAATGCAACGAAATCCGACAACAGAAGCTGGGGAGTTAAAAATGTCCGACAAGCTGCGCGCGAAGCTGATCAACGCCGGGCGGGTTCTCGTCGACGAGGGCCAGGGCGATTACGTCTGGGGCCATATTTCGGCGCGGCTGCCGGGCGAACCCAACAAATTCCTGATGAAGCCCGGCTGCATCGGCATCGAGGAAATGACCGATGACAACATCATCACGGTCGACATCGAGGGCGACAAGGTGTCCGGCGAGTGGCCGCGGCACAATGAAGTCTACATCCATTCCGAAGTGATGCGGGCGCGGCCCGACGTCAACTGTGTGATCCACACCCATCCCGAGCACGCAGTCGCATTCTCCTCGCTCGGCAAGGAGCTGCAGCCGATCAGCAACGACGGCACCATGTTCTCGGCCGGCGTGCCGATCTTCTCGGAGACGACCGACCTGATCGTCAACCAGGAGCGCGGCAAGGCCGTCGCCCGCGCGCTTGGCGACAAGAGCGCGCTGATCCTGCGCAACCACGGCATCGTCACCGCGGGCACGAGCATCGAACATGCGGTGTTTGTCGCGATCAAGCTCGAAAAAGCCTGCCGCATCCAGATGCTGGCCGAGCAGGCCGGCGGGCCGAAGCTGTTCGTCAAGGAAGAGGAACTCGCCGCAAAGAGAAGCCGCACCAACCGCAACGACTCCCAGGGCAACGCCTTCAGCTACCTGGTGCGGCGCTGGCACCTGCGCTGCGATTGCGACGTGCCGCAGGAGTATCAGGCGACGCTCTCGAACTTCGACCGCAGCGGCTACAAGAAAGGCTAGTGCCTTCGCCACGCACGCGAGCCTGCCCCCGCCTCATCCTGAGGAGCATTGCCGCAAGCGCGTTTACGCGCGTCTTCGACGCGCTATGGCAATGCGTCTCGAAGGATGGGGCGGCCTCATGCTTCGAGACGCCGCGGCATGCGCGGCTCCTCAGCATGAGGCCGGGAGAGAATTAGTTTGTTGCAGCGCAACGTCCACATCGCTGGCGATGTCGTTCCGAATGACCGAACTGTCACTTTCCATCGTCAGAGCCGAGAAGTAAGTATCGAGTACAAAAACAAAACAGCCCGGCGAGGAAAACTCATGGCAGAGCAAGCTGTCGTTCCCGTTTCCCACTTTCTGGACGAACGGGGCCTCGGGCCTTTTCAGATCAAGCTTCTCGTCTGGTCGTTCTTCCTGGTTCTGATCGACGGCTACGACATCGGCGCCATCGCCTTTGCCGCCCCGTATCTGGTTCGCGACTGGCATCTCACACCGCATGCGCTGGGCCCCGTGTTCAGCGCGAGCCTTGTCGGAATCCTGTTCGGTTCGGCGCTGTTCGGCTGGATCGGCGACCGCTATGGCCGCAAGGCGGCGCTGATCTGGTCGAACCTTCTGTTCGGCATCTTCACCTTCTGGGCCGCTTACGCAACCGATCTCCAGCAGATGTTCTGGCTGCGGCTATTGGCCGGCGTCGGGATCGGCGGTGTGATCCCCAACGTCGTCGCGATCAACGCGGAATCCGCCCCGCGCAAGCTCCGCGCCACACTCGCTTTGATCGCAGTCGGCTGCGTGCCGATCGGCGGCGCCATTCCGGGCGTCATCAGCGCCGTGTTCGTGCCGCAACATGGCTGGCCGATCCTGTTCCAGGTCGGCGGGATCGTGCCGATCGCCATCGGCCTTGCCGGATTCTTCGGCTTGCCGGAGTCGATCAAATTCATGACGCTGCGCGAGCGTGATCGCGGCGCCATGGAACGGCTGATCAAGGACATCCGGCCGGACTTCGTGGTGCCGCCGAACGCGCGCTTCGAGCTCGAAGACGAGAAGCAGCAGTTTTCCGGATTCAACCCCGCCTATCTGTTCCAGCAGGGGCTCGCCATCATCACGCCGCTGATGTGGCTGGTGTTTGCCCTGAACCTGATGGGCTTCTTCTTCCTGCTGAGCTGGACGCCGACCCTGATGACAGCGGCGAAGCTGCCGCCGGCCACCGCGGCACTCGCCGGCGCGGCGCTCCAAGTCGGCGGCACCGTGGGATCGCTGGCGCTATGCGGCTGGCTGCAGCGCCACCGCTTTCTCGCGATTTCCATCATGTTCGCGCTTGCTGTGCCGGTCGTCGGTTCGATCGGCTTCGCCGGACTGACGTCGCAGCCCGTGGTGCTGCTGACCACGACTTTCTTTGCCGGATTTCTGGTGCTCGGTGTCCAGTCTGGCATCAACGTCGCCGGCGCCATGATCTATCCGACGTCGCTGCGCTCCAACGGCTCCGGCTGGCAGCTTGGCCTCGGCCGGATCGGATCGATCGTCGGCCCACTGGTCGGCGCGCAACTCGCCGGGATGCCGATTCAAAATCTTTACATGTGGTCGGCCGTGCCGTTCGCGCTCGGCGCGGTGATCTGCTTCATCGTCCACCGGCTCAACACGGCACGGCTCGATGCCAATCCGGAACTGCGCGAAGCACAGTGATGGCCAGCTCGGCTCGTCCTATTGTATCTTCACGCCGACGTCGCGCACGAGCTTGCCGTATTTGTCGTAATCGCGCTTGATGAGCGCCGAGAAGTCCTGCGGTGACAGGATCAAAGGCTCGAGCGCGCCGGTCACGTTGAGCTTCTGCTGGAAATCCTGATCCTTCAATATTTTCTGCACCTCATTGCGAAGCTTGGTGACGATCGGCTCTGGTGTCGCCGGCGGTGCAAACAAGCCGATCCAGATCGTCAGATCATATCCCGGATAGTAGTCGGCAATCGGTGGCAGTTCGGGAAACAGCGGCGAGCGCTTCGTCCCGGTGGTGGCGAGTCCGCGCAGTTGCCCGCCCCTCAGCAGACCGGCATTGGAGGCGCCCGCCAGCACCACCATGGTCTCGCCGGCGACCGTCGCCATGCCGGCCGGCGCGCCGCCGCGATAGGGCACGTGCAGAAGATCGATGCCGGCGCGCTGCTTCAGCATCTCGATGCCAAGCTGATGCTGGCTGCCGTTGCCACCGGACGCATAGGGCAGCGGCGGCTTGGCTTTCTTGGCGTATTCGACAAGCTCCGGCACCGTTTTCACCGGCAGTGTCGGATTGACCGAGAGGAAGAACTGGTTCGAGGCGATGCTCGACACCGGCAAGAGGTCCTTCAGCGGATCATAAGGCAGCGACGGATAGACATGCGGATTGATCGTGAGCAGGCTGTCGGCGGCAACGATCAGCGTGTAGCCGTCGGGATCGCCCTTGGCGATCGCATCGGCGGCGACATTGCCGTTGGCGCCGGAGCGGTTCTCGACAAAGAACGAACTGCCTATGGTTTCGCTCATGCGCTGGGCGAGAAGCCGCGCCGCGATGTCCGGCGCGCCGCCCGGCGGAATCGTGACAAGAATTTTCACGGGATGCGTCGGATAGGACTGTGCGACGGCATGTCCTGAGAGCAGTGCCAGCGCGAGCGCCACGAGACCGAACCTGATTGATTTCATTGTCGCACTCCTCCCGTCGGCTGCTCTTGTCTCGTTCTTGCCGGCAGCGCCGCAAACCTAGTCATGGATTCGCTTCGGCGAAAGCCCACGGGCTTGCGGCACATCGCGCTTCCCAATAGCGTCCTGCCCGCTCACAGAACAGCTCAGGGAGGCGTACGATGGCGTTGAAAGTGCGGCGGGTGATCACCGGCCACGATGCGAACGGCAAGGCGATCGCCAAGATCGACGAGGTCGTCAGCAACATCCGCGAGGGCCGGCCGGGCGCGCTGGCGCACGCGATCTGGACCACCGAAGGCTTTCCGGCGAATAACGACGCGCAGGAGGACGCGGGCGCCCGTCCCGTTCAGACGACGCTGCCCGGCGGCACCATCTTCCGCGTTATCGAGTTCAAGCCGGGCGTGCAAGCCCGCAATCATCGCACCGACTCCATCGACTACATCGTCTGCATGGCGGGCGAGATCGACATGGACCTCGACGGCACCGTAGTTCATCTCAAAGCCGGCGACGTGATGGTGCAGCGGGGCACGATCCACAACTGGATCAACAACGGCAAGGAGTCGTGCATCCTCGCGGTGATCCTGATCGACGCGAAGCCTGTGACGGCCGAGAACGGCAAAGTGCTCAACGCGGTGGGCTAGCACTCACCGCTGTCATTCCGGGGCGCGCCAAAGGCGCGAACCCGGAATCCAGATGCACACTCCGGACTCTTGGCTGGATTCCGGGTTCACGCGCTTTCGCGCGTGCCCCGGAATGACGTCGGAGTTGGTGACTCACTTGGCGAGGATCACCACCGCCTCGACCTCGTAGAGTGCATCGGGCCGCGCCAGCGCGGGCACGGCGACCGTCGTGCTGGCCGGCGGCTCCTTCACGTTGACGTACTTGTCGCGGACCTCACGGTAGTGGCCGAGGTTCGCAGAAATATCGACCAGATAATTGTTGAGCTTGACCACATCGTTGAAGGTCGCGCCGACGGACGCGAGGGCCGCTTTCAGATTCTCGAACGCCTGCGTCGCCTGGGCGCGGAAGTCGCCGGCGATGTTGCCGTCGGGCTTCAAACCGAGCTGGCCCGCGATGTAGACGATCCGGCCGGGGCCGGTGGCCTCGACGACATGGCTGTAGCCGCCGGGCTTGGCGATCGCCGACGGATTCATGAAACGCAAATTGGAAGGCATGGAGGGCCGCCCTGAACTGTGGGCGCCGCCCCATGCGGCACCCGGCGGGCGACTATAGCGAATTTAGCAACCCGGCTCATGGGTCCCACAGCCGCGAAGCGGCGTCAGTGAGTCCGAAAGCCGCGAAGCGGTCTAATGCGTCCAGGCACCGCGCCGGGTCGGCGAGAAATTGTCCGCATAGGACAGCCCGCGCCGCTGCGCGAACTTCGCCTCGTGCACCTCATAGGGAATGCCGTGACGCTCGGCATAGGCCACCGCTTCTTCCTTGGTGGCAAAGCGCAGCTTGAGCTGGCTTTTCATGTCGCCGGAGGTGGTCCAGCCCATCAGCGATTCAACGACGCGCGGCTCCTCCGGCTCGTAATCGAGCACCCAATCCCGGGTCCTGGCATGGCCGGACTGCATCGCGGTCTTGGCAGGCCTGTAGATTCGTGCGGTCATCGAGCGGCTCGGTCCGTTGTGGCTCCCGAGCGCAAGCTCGAAGAGCGAAAGCTGGTCGGAGCAGCAGGATTCGAACCTGCGACCCCCTCGTCCCAAACGAGGTGCGCTACCGGACTGCGCTATGCTCCGGTTGAGGTGTGAATCGCATGGACCGCCGGTCGCGGTCAATGCGATAGGCCAGTTACGGCCCTTTTTCCCATTCTGCCGGGGTAAACTTGACAACCGCCCCCTCGAACGGCGGCCGGGTGTTCTGGAAGGCCCCGCCGGCGATCAGATTCCCGGCCCCGTCCCAGACCACCGTATCGACGAACGGCATCGAAACCTTCAGCGTGTTCCGGTGCTTGCCGTCGCGGTCGAAGACATGCACGCGGCCCTCGCCGTATTCGGCCACCGCTATGAGGCCCTGGCGGAGCGCGATGCCGTCAGGCCCGGCCAGCGGATAGGAATAGTCGCGGGCGGTCGGCACCTGCGCGAAATCGATCAGCACCTTCCGGGACGTCACGTGCTCACGCGAGTCGAGCGTGAGTGCGTGGACACGCCGCGCCAGATGCTCCGAAACGTACAGCGTACGGGTTGCCGGATCGAAGTTGACGCCGTTGGCGTAGCGGATGTTTCCCACCACCTCGGTCATCACGCCCATGGCGCTGAGATGGTAGACGCGGCCGGTCGGCGGCGCGGACAGATCGAAGATGCCGGCGTCGGAGAAATAGGCGCCGCCCTGCCCGTCGCTGGTGCCGGCGTTGGGGTCCTGCAACGGTGTGCCGTTCGGCGCGGTCGCGAAGCGCCGGCCGGTCGTGCCGTTGGCCGTGACCTCCACCATCGCGCGGCCGAGATGGCAGTCGACGATGAAACCCGTGGGGCCGAATGGCACGATCTGCGTCGGGCCGCAGCCCGGCATCTCCCAGAACTGCCGCGTGTTGCCGCCGTCCTCGATGATGCTGACGCGGTCGGCGCCCATCTCGGTGACGTAGAGCTTGCCGCCGTGCCAGAGCAGGCCTTCGGGATAGGCTGCGGATGCGATCACCGCCGGATCGGCGTGAGCGGCGGTCGCAAGCAAGCCCAGAGCAAAAGCAACGCCACACGCTTTCATGCTTTTTCCCCGTGCAGATAACGGTTGGCGACGACCATCAGCAGGCCGCAGGCGATGGTCACGGCCGCGAACACCATGGTCAGCGCGCGCGAGCCGAACGACGGCACCAGCGTGAACGTCGTCACCAGCGTGCCGAGCACGTTGCCGATGGTCGACACGCCGTAGACGTAGCTGACGATCCGGCCGCCGAAGCTGATCGACACGAGAAGCAGCCGCACCGCGAACGGCGTAAAGACACTCATCAGCGTCAGCGGCAGCAGCAGCAGGATCGTCGCGGCAAAGACGATGCCCGCCATGCCGTCGCCGATGGCCGTCAGGATCCAGCCGAACAGCGGATCGACCCAGAGCGGAATGGTAAAGAGATAGACGCCGGCAACGACGAGCAGCCCGCCGCACAGACGCGGACTCATGGTGCGGTCGACCAGCGCGCCGCCGATCAGATAGCCCAGCATCAGCGCGACCAGCACGGTCGCGATCAGCGAGGCCCAGGTGTTAATGCCGCCGCCGAAATACGGATAGAGGTAGCGGCTGCCCAGCATCTCGAAGCCCATCAGGGCAAAGCCGAGCACCAGGGCGAGCAGCAGCAGCAATGTTCCGCGCAAATAAGCGTGCGACATCAGCGGGGCGCGTCCGTCTGTTCTTTCCACTTCTCATTGTTCTTCTCGATCGCGCGGAGCGTCTCCACCGGCGCGAAGTCGTCGGTCAGGACCTTGCCGGCCGGCCGTGTGAACACGCGGCGCTCGGACGCCATCTGGCGGAAGTCGTAGCGTGGCTTCCAACGCTCGGTCGCGCGTGCCGCGCGCGCCATCAGTTCGGACTGCGGGATCGATGCCCCGTCGTAACCGATCGCCACGATGTTGCCGCCGCCGTCATAGAGATCGACCGAGGGAAACACGCTCTTCAGCGTCGCGGTCGCGGAGTCGAACAGCATGGTCGAGGGCTCGATGTTCTGCACCACGACGCCACCCGGATTGAGCCGCGATTTGACCAGCGTGTAGAACTCTTTCGTCAGCAGGTGGAACGGCACGAACGGTCCGCGATAGGCGTCGATCAGAATGACGTCCCATTTCTCGGGGTCCTTCAGCAGATAGGCCCGACCGTCCGACACCACGGTGCGCAGCCGCGCGCTCTCCTGAAACTTGAAATACTTCTTCGCGAGATCGACCACGTCCTTGTCGAGCTCGATCGCCAGGATGCCGGCGTCCGGCAGCGTCTGGCTGAGGTAGGACACCGTGCGGCCGCCGCCGAGCCCGATCTCGGCGATGCGCTCGACCTTCTCCGGATAAGCGACGCCGAGCGTCATGAAGCGGGTGTAGTCGACCGTGAGCCCGCCGGGGTCGGAGAGCTTCATGCTGCTCTCGGTGTAGTAGCGCTTGTTCTGGCCGAACGTCATGGTGACCTGGTCGCGATCACCGAAGATGAAGATGTTGTTGTAGAGCGACTCGCGCTTCTCCAGGAGACCGGCCTCCTGGGCCCCGGCCTTGATCGCCTGTAGTCCGCCGAGCCCCCCCGTCGCCAGAACCAGAGCGACAGCAAAAACCTTCGCACGCCAAATGCGCATCAAGAACTCCCGGCCGGAACGGTGGAAACAGTAGGCGCGGCGGCCCCCTCAATAGGCGGACCGGCTGAAAAACACAACGAATCGGGCGGAGATGAGCCCGCCCGCCGGAGCAGAACACTCGTTCGATAACGGTTTCGTGTGTTCGGCCGCCCAGAACGCCGGAGTCGGGCCTGGCCAAAAACAAACCATCGCGCCCCGGAGGGCGCGATGGTCGTTCACTGCAGGCAAACTAGTGGGAGGACGGACCGTGCGGACCACCGGTGTCCGGCCGCACCTCGGCGGCCATCATGCCTTTGGAACCGGGCCCAAAGCGAACCAGCACAGTCTGACCGGGCCGGAGCTCGGCAATGCCGAAGCGCCGCAGCGTCTCCATGTGCACGAAGATGTCCGGCGTCCCTTCGCCGCGGGTCAAGAACCCGAAGCCGCGAAGGCGGTTGAACCACTTCACGACCGCCCGCTCGAGTCCGCTGGTCGGCGTGACCGTGACGTGGGTCCTCGCCGGCGGCAGCGTCGACGGATGGATCGCCGTCGACTCGTCCATCGACAGGATGCGAAAGCACTGCAATCCCTTCGGACGCTGCAGCACCTCGGCGACGATCCTCGCGCCTTCGTAGGCGGTCTGGAAGCCATCACGCCGCAAGCATGTCACGTGCAGCAGGATGTCAGGCAAGCCGTTGTCCGGCACGATGAACCCGTACCCTTTGGAGACATCGAACCACTTGATGACTCCAGAGAGCTCGATGATGGTTGCCGTCGCGTCGTCTCCGACGTCGCCAGCTGGTTGTGGCCCTAGCCCCAAGCCTTTTAAAATTTCGTCCGACGCCATGGTGACGCTCGGCTGCCCCTGGTTTCGTCTCTTGTGAAAGGACGCTGCGCGAATCTCTCTAACAAACGCAACAGTCGCACCCGGCCTGTCGTTCCGCAACGTAATGTAAAGGGCCGTGTGAAAAAGAGGTGGATATCGCCCATCTTTCCGGCGTGATTGCGCTGACAAAGCAAGCTGCTGCAGCGCAGCCTCCGGAAAAACACCTAGTGGGCGATGAACGGTGAGAGCACCGCACCAATGTCGTCATGGATGACCAGATCGGCGATGTCATCGAATTCCGTGGCCTCGCGATTGATGATGACGAGTCGTGCGCCAGCTCGTTTTGCTGTCAGCGGAAATCCCGCGGCCGGCCAGACGACAAGCGATGATCCAATCGCCATGAACACGTCGCAGGACTCGGCGAGCGCCTGGGCTCGGCGCATCGCCGCTTCAGGCATCGCTTGGCCGAACGACACCGTCGCGGTTTTGATATAGCCGCCGCACGACAGGCAGTCGGGCGATTGACCGCCGGACGCCGCGAATCGCTCTTTGATCCAGGCTAGTTCGTATCGTTTGGCACAATCAAGACAGGTCGCGTAGGTCGTGTTGCCGTGCAGCTCGACCACGTCGCCGGGCAGAAAGCCCGAAGTCTGATGCAGGTTGTCGATGTTCTGGGTGATGATCCCGGGGATCTTTCCGGTTTTGTAGAGCGCGGCCAGCGCCCGATGACCGCGCCCGGGCTTGGCGCCGCCGAACTGCTCTTCCATGGCAAAACGCCGGCGCCAGCTTTCATCGCGCGCCTCCTGGCTTGCGACAAAATCGCCGAACTCGATGGGTCGCATCTTGGTCCAGATGCCGCCCGGCGAACGGAAGTCGGGAATACCGCATTCGGTGGAGATGCCCGCCCCCGTGAACGGCACAACGGTGCGTGCTTCTTCGACCAGGTCACGCAAACGCCGGATGGCGGTCTCAAGATCGAACGCGATCATTGCCAAATCGTCCCTCTCACGACTTGCTCGCGATTGAACACCGAGCGGACGCGATTTCTGCACACGCTGGCCCCGGATTCAATTTCTGATTCAAGCTCAATAGCCTGCGCTAGCCAGCCGCACGGTTTCCGCAGCCTCCACTTCCTGCACCAACTTCTCGATCGCGGTGCACGCAGCGGAGATAGTCGGGAGGATGAGGGACGTAGATATCCGTCGTCGAACGCCCAGGCCCGACGGAATGCCGAGTTGGTTGGCCGCCTCCCGGGCTTACATCTTGGGAACGAGCCAGGGGGCGATTGGATGTCTCGAGGAGTACGGGGTCACCGTGTCCGGTACGGGAGAGCTGTGCCCTTTTCCGGCATCCCGCCAGCCCATCTTCCACCTCTGAGGTGGCTATCCCCCGCTTCACGACCCAACGATCTGCAACGTGCAGAAGCGTGGCGTGGACTGACGACTCGAATGGTTCAGTATGACGTTCGATGACAACACGCAGATCATCGACACCGCTCAAGGAGCGGCAGAGGTCTTAAGGCGCCAGCGATGAAGCTCTCTCAAGCAATCCCATCATCCCAAGAAGTGAGCTATCGCCGCGCGACGGCGACCTTCGCGTCGACCGACTTCACATGCTCTTCGTTCGCTGTCCGCTGGGCGTCGGAGACGAGAAATCTTTCCGTCAGGTAGACAGCGGCCTTCCACGCGATGATGAAGCCCAACACGAAAAGCCCGAGAAATACGAAAAGACTGGTCGAAGGTGAGTAGTTCTCGACCATCGCCGAGATGAAGACCGCGCACGCGTCCAAAATCAGCGCGCACACGGTGAAAATGGCCAGGACTTGCATTGGGTGTCTCCCATAAGAGCCGCACCGAGATGAGGCGGCTCTCTAGGAAAGACGACGAGGAACCGTCCAAAGCCTCCCGTTGTTCCGACCAGCGCAAAACTGTTCCCAGCTAACCTTTCTTGGGTGGCATCCACGCCGCTCAATCATCCGAGGAAATACAGCGCCGGCTCGCCCGGCCGGTTTCGCGCTACGCCGCCTTACAGCAGCATTACATTTTTGTAGCCCGCGCGGTGGACTCAATCCCGTCATGGAGCCGTGGGGATATCACGGCCGGCCCGAAGCGAAGCGCCTCTCGGCCCGATACCAAGAAGCCCCGCCTCGCCTGAGGCGGGGCTTCTCATCTCGGGTGTATGCCGAGCTTACAGCCCAGCCATTTTTACACAAAACTCGGGAACGAGCTACGGGTTGGCGGCTTGCAGGGCACGCTATATGGGGCGCATGACGATGTATGCCACGACAGCGCCAAACGCTGCGTATGCGACGAGTGCGGTTGTCATCGGCCTTACATAGCGTGCAGGTTTGGGAATTCGCTGTGACATACCCGCACGCCACAGGGCTGCCCTCAGGTGGGTTTTCCTGATATTTCGTGCCCCCGGATGCCCTACAGGGCAGTTGGTTTCTGAGTGCTCTCACGGAGAAGGCGAATATGCGATTCCTGCACACCATGCTGCGCGTGCGCAATCTCGATGCAGCGCTGAATTTCTATTGCAACCTCCTCGGCCTCGAGGAGGTCCGCCGCCGGACCGACGAGAAGAACAAGTACACGCTGGTGTTCCTGGCCGCCCCCGAGGATGCGCCGGCCGCCAAGGCTGCGATCGCCGCCGGCCGCCGGGACGCGCCGATGGTCGAGCTCACCTACAACTGGGACAGCGAGGACTATGGCGAGGCACGCTACTTCGGCCATCTCGCCTACGAGGTCGATGATATCTATGCGACCTGCGACAAGCTGCAAAAGGGCGGCGTGACCATCAACCGGCCGCCGCGCGACGGCAACATGGCGTTCGTGCGCTCCCCCGATAAGCACTCCGTCGAGCTCCTGCAAAAGGGCAAGGCCCTGGCACCCGCGGAACCCTGGGCGTCGATGCCGAACACCGGCCACTGGTAGCCGGCAGGCCGGCCTGCGCCGGATCGGAGCCGGTTTCCCCGGTTTTCAGGCTATCGCTTGCCGGCCCGGCCCAAGCCCTCTATAGGTCGGCACGCCAAATGCCGGCATGACCGCGTCCCCATCGTCTAGCGGTCAGGACATCACCCTTTCACGGTGAAGACCCGGGTTCGATTCCCGGTGGGGACGCCACACAAAAAATCCCGTAAATTCAATCAAGTAAGAAGCCGGCAGCGCAGAATTTGGCCCGGCGCGCCTGAGCGGCCTTCGGCCAATGCGCGGCAATCAAAACCGGACGTTTGGCTTGAGTCAGATTGACGCATCAGCGCGATTCCGCAGGCGATTGCCCTGATGGTCCAGGATCATCGGCAGCAGCCGCAGGCACTGATGTGCTGCTTGGCTTCCGGAGGAGACGTGATTGCTCGGTCGGGTGCTCCCGCCATCGGCGGGATATCGTCTTGGTCTCAGCGCGTCTGTCTTGAATGATGATTTGCCGACCGTTCGACCGAGACGCCGATCGCTCTCACCGCGTGGCCGAGCCAAAAGGACTTGGAAACGCTGGTCGCGTACCCTTCTTGATGTCGGGTTTTTTCCGGGTATCTGGAAGAAGCCCCTCGCGCTGCGCTTTCTTCCTTGCAAGCTTTCGGGCGCGACGGATCGCTTCCGACCGTTCTCGCACCTTGCGCTCCGAAGGTTTCTCGTAGGATCGGCGCTGCTTCATTTCGCGGAAGACGCCTTCGCGTTGCATCTTCTTCTTCAAGACTCGAAGCGCTTGATCGACGTTGTTATCGCGAACGAGAACCTGCAATAGACATCCTTCTCTTTGATTCGAGAGAAACCCGTTGATTGAGTCCCGGCACGCCTCGGCCCTCCGCTCGCTTATGGCTCTCGAGCAGCCAGGACCGTTCCTCCGCACTCGTCGGGTGCGCGGCCGAAAAGCGATTTGTCAGCGTGAGGGTGACGCGGCGTATCGCGCCGGAGCAAAACAACCGTAGGGGCCGCTGGGAACTAAGTCCAGGATATTCGGGGGCGTGGCCGTAGCGATCGACGAACGGCGATCGTTGGGACATGCTTGCCTGAACGCTGCTATTGTTAATTCCCTTGCTTTGCCGTCCCATTGCTGGCGCGATACGTCGTTCCATTTAATGCCGCCCGCATATGGGCCGTGATCCTGTCGATCGCAGCCAGACGACGTCGCGGAGCCGCTTGAAACCCTCACGATGAGTCCTAGGACAGCGCATGAGCAGCTTCGACTACGACGCGCCCGCGGACCTGTTTCCTGCACGGAGCCGGACGGGACAACGCCCCGTCGGCTATCGTCGGTTCAGCACTGCTGCCGCAGCCATCCAATTTGCCGTGGAGCAAATGCCTCGAGAATTTCTCGACGGGACCGTGATGGAATCTGGCGATGAGCGATCCGATGGATCGCGCATCAGGGACCTGTACGACAGCAAGGATTATCCGCTCACCAAGAAAGCGCAGCCAAAGCTCGTCTAGTCCTGTCCGAGCGGCATGCCCGCCTGATCGGCCGGCACAGATCGCGTGCTTCTTTTGGGCATGTTCATGGAGCCATCTGACAAGCGCGACGGACAACGCGCGCGTCGTCTGGCACCGCAGCCCTATTGGGGCTGCTCGCCATCTCAGATCATTTCGATTGCGATTTTGATTTGGTCCTCATTTCGGCGCCTTGCTCATGATATGGCTCCTCAAGCAGGGGCGCGGTTTTATGAAAGAGTAGAAGACCAAACAGCAGTTGGAGACGCTCATTCTCGAGCGTGCCGGGCCACGATGGAGCTCGAGTATGTCACGGTGATTGGCGCTGGAACCCCATGGCAGGGCGACATTCTCAGCCAAACCGCATCTCATGATGGCTTACAGCGCGCTGTTTCGCGCCATCGTCGCCGAAGTGCACGAACTGTACGATTTGCACCATGCGACGGCTCGATGCTGAAGGTCGCGCAGCTCTTCTCGTAAGCCTCATGCGGTGGAGATTGCGTTGCGCTGGCTTCGACGATGCCCCCAACGACGATGCGGCATCGGGCATTTGTTATTTCCCGCGAACATCTGCATAAGACATGATGGCAAAAGCAAAAGTTGACTTCAGACCTGTCCGCATCAGCGAAGACGACTGGCAAATTCTCGCCGCCTACCCCGGCCACGAAGACCGGCACATCACGGGCCTGAAAAGCCGTGATGACTGCTACGACTGGATCAATGGCGACCGGAAGATCGATTGGCTTCGTTCTCAGGGATACGCCAAGTAATCCCCGAATGACCCGGGTGTAAGAGCAAGCCTCCGCCCTCGCTTACCTGGAAACGAGACCCTGCCCCAACAACCGGCGGGTTTTTTATTTTCCCGATGCAGGAACGAACGGCCGCCGGGAGGTCTTTCACCCCCGAAGGGGCGCTCTATGCCGGACCAAGTTCCCTGCGAACACTGCGCAGGCCCAACGACCTTTTCCACCGAAATCCAGCCCCTGGGCCGAGAACCTGGCCACAGGGTGTTTTTCTGTGAGCCATGTGGGCATCACACCTGGAAACGTGTCCAGGTCTTGCAACAGCAGCAGCCTCAAAAGCCTATTTAGTGTGGCGAATGACTGTCATGTCGCGCAGATCGCTGCCCTACAGGCGCGGTATGCGACGCTTCATTAATGTGAAGCCTTTGGCGATCAGCGCGTGGTCACGCGCCCTGCAAGCGCGAACGCTGCACCGAGAGTCCGTCGACATCAGGGAAACGATGGAGGCCGGGCCTTGGAATTGAACCAAGGCTAATGAGGTTTGCGGGCCTCTCGCGTATCCTCTCCGCCACCCGGCCATCACGGCGAATTTACATAATTCGTTCGCATCGGCAACGCCGTCGCCATTTCAGACTAAACAGTCTCCTAAACCGCAGCCGGCCCGTTAATTGCTCGCAAATTACTCGTCATTCCTGCGTGTTAGTTCTGCCTCCCTGGCGATGGGACCACGGCCTGATCGGCTTTATTAAACCCATTCGCGCTCTCACACCGCACTTCTGCACGCCTGACAACCTGCTATGGTGCCTGCGGGGAACAGCGTGCCATGAAGATTTCAATTCTCGACGACTATCACGATACGGTCCGGACTCTCGCTTGCTTCAAGAAGCTCGACGGCCATGACGTCACGGTTTGGAACGACCACGTCCAGGACGTCGACGCGCTTGCCGAGCGGCTGAAGGACACCGAGGCGCTGGTGCTGATCCGCGAGCGCACCAAGATCCAGGAGCCGCTTCTTGAGCGGCTGCCCAAGCTCAAGCTGATCAGCCAGCGCAGCGTCTATCCGCATATCGACATCGACGCCTGCACCAAGCTCGGCATCGTGGTGTCGTCGAACATGCATCTCGGCACGCCATCCTACGCCACCGCCGAGCTGACCTGGGGCTTGATCATCGCGGCGTTTCGCCAGATCCCGCAGCAGATGGCCTCGCTCAAGGCCGGCACCTGGCAGCTCGGCGTGGGATCGACACTGCGCAACAAGACGCTCGGCATCTTCGGCTATGGCCGGATCGGCGCGGCCGTCGCCGCTTATGGCAAGGCCTTCGGCATGAACGTGGTGGTCTGGGCACGGCCGCAGTCGATGGTGCGCGCCAAGGCCGAGGGCCACCTGGTTGCGCCCAGCAAGCTCGCCTTCTTCGAACGCTGCGACGTCATCACGCTGCACATGCGGCTGGTCGACGCGACGCGCGGCATCGTGACCTACGACGATCTCCGCCGCATGAAGCCCACCGCGCTGATGGTCAACACCAGCCGGGCGCCGCTGATCGAACGCGGCGCGCTCGTCGAGGCGCTGCGCGCAGGCCGGCCCGGGATGGCTGCGGTCGACGTCTATGAGGAGGAGCCGATGCGCGACACCGCGAACCCGCTGCTCAACATGGACAATGTGATCTGCACGCCGCATCTCGGCTACGTCACGCGCGACGAATACGAGCTGCAGTTCAGTGACATCTTCGATCAGATCACCGCCTATACAGCCGGCGATCCGATCAACGTCGTGAACGCGGACGTGCTGAAGTCGGAGCTGCGGCGGACGGCGTAGTTTCTCTCACCGCGGTCATTCCGGGGCACGGGCAACAGCCCGCCAACCCGGAATCCAGTTCCGGAGAAAGCACCTGCTCGGCTGGATTCCGGGTTCGGCCCTGCGGGCCGCCCCGGAATGACAGTGCCTCGGCAGTTATTGCCGCTGCCGCATGTAATCCGGCGACGGCGGCAGGCCCCAGATGTCGCGCACGCCTTCCCACACCTTCGGACGCTGCGGATGGTCTCGGTGCCACGGCCGCGGATCGAAATAGCCGAGCGACTCGTCGAGCATCTTGTCGAGCTCGGTGAACATCTCGATGATCTGATCGTCCGGGTTGCGATGGTAAGTGTAGATGTTGTGCCCAGGACCGTGCCGCCCGGGTCCCCAGGACAGGTTGATGTTCTTCTGCCCGAGGAAATCCATCGCCGACTGCACCTGCGCCCAGTCCTTCAGCTCGAAGGCGACGTGATGCATCTGGGTGCGCTGGCCGCGCACGAAGTTGATGGTGTGATGGTCGGGCCCGCAGCGCAGGAAGACGAACCAGTTTTCGATCCAGTCCGAGACGCGGAAGCCCAGCACCTTGCAGTAGAAGTCCGCGTACTTCTTGCAGTCATCGACGCAGAAAGCGAGATGGCCGAGCTTCAGCGGCCCGATGCCCGGGACCTGCTGCGGGCCGGTGATCTGCTTCTGCTCGGCGAAGATCTCGATCTCGGTGCCCTTGGGGTCCTTGAATACGACGGCCTTGCCAATTCCAGGCGCGGCATCCGAGCGCTCCTCGCCCTTGATGCCTTCCGCCTCGAGCCCCTTCTTGAGGTCGGCAAGCGACGTATGCGGATCGACCTGGAACGACAGCTTGGTGCAGCGCGACTGATCCGACTTATTCAGTTGCACAACAAGATCGCCGACCTTGCTGGCGAGATGCACGTGGCCGTTCTCCTTGCCCGCGACGGCAAGGCCCAGCACCTGCGTGAAATAGTCGGTCTGCCGTGCCATGTCCGGGGTCTCGAAGGTGGCGTGGCTGAAGCGTTTGACCTGGATCATGGTTCCTCCGGATGCGCGAAGCCCCTCCTCGCGCTGCTTGCAACGAATTTGACGGGAACATGCTGGGTTTTCGCCGCTCCAGCAAGGCTTGACCCTTCATGCCGCGCCGGGCCGGCCTGCCAAAATCGCAACACCGGCCCGCATGGCGACGCGGGCTTCAGGGGACCATGTTTTCGATTTCCGGGTAGCGCTGATAGGCGAGCCCCGCGCACATCTGCGGGTTGTCCGGCAAAAACTGGTTTACTTCCCCGGAGAGGAAAATCACGAAGCGCTGCGTCGGGCCTTCGTATTGGTTCTTGCTGTCACGCGGATTGTAGCGAACGCAGGTGATGTATTGCTGCGTGTTACCGACCTGCTTCAGCACCGGCGTCGCGATATAGGCGTCGCGGATCTTGGTGGGGTTCTCGATGTTTCTGCGCAGGAAGTCGGCGACCTCGGGCTTGTAGTCGGCCGGAAACTTCATGGGATCGGGCGGCGGCTCGGTCTTGGCCTTGCCGAACTGAAAGCCCTCCATGCTCGTGCCGGAGCAGCCTGCAAGCAAGCTCCCCGCCAGCAACGCGACGATCGTGAAAGCACGCCCGGCCGTGACGCTCGACAATCTCAAAACTCCCCACCTCGCGCCCCACACGCCCGACCGGATGCTAGACGACTTTCCGGCGCGAAAAAGGCCACCCTGATATCCCCTGCCGCGGCGATCCGCGATTCCCAAGCCGAACCGCTGTGCTATAGCTCAACCCCAGCGGCCCCGTAGCTCAACTGGATAGAGCAATGGATTTCGATTCCATAGGCTGGGAGTTCGAATCTCTCCGGGGTCGCCAGTTCTCCCTGCCCCAACCGCGATCCTGAACAGCGGTTCAGATACGCACCATAAATCCCGGATCGGCACGGACGAATCCGGTGATTCCATCGTGTTGGGCGCTCGCATCGACCCGGCTGGATCGGCTAATTTCACGCTCCGGGGAATCGACTGGCTGAAGGCATTCGGTGAGAACAGCACTGGTTGCAGGCCTGCTGCTGGCATTGGGGGGCGCGGGCGCAACCGCGCAAAGCGCGGCGCCTAACACGGTTCCGGCGCCGAGCACCTTTCAACCCATGAAACCGCCGCGGCTGTCTTACGCCGAGGCCGACTGGCGCGCCGCCGCGGCCTCGCTCGGCGAGGACAATCTGGGCTCGGCGCAACCGATCCGGACGCGGGGCGGCGCACGCACCGCATATCCGGCACTCGTGCGGCTCAACGGCATCATGTCGTCGTATTTCCCGGCGCTGGCCACGAGCCCGGTGCCGGTGCTGCTGCCGTTCGACGTCCCGGCGAGACTTCGCGATCAGGCCGACGGCACGGTCGCCGACGACGAAGTGCGATATTTCTCAGGCTTCGGCGCCGCGACATTCTTCTATCCAGGACCGGCCGGCTATGACGCAGCGTTTGCGGTTCGGACCAACGACATTCCCGAATTGTCCGAGGTGAGATTTCCCGAGCCGATCGAGGTGACCATCTCGGGCTCAGCGCTGCTCTACGAACTCGACACCCCGCCGCAGATCGCGGGCCAGCCGGTGCCGGCGCTGGAGAATGAATTTCCCGGCATCCGCAAGACGCTGCTCGAAAGCCACCTGCGCTATAACTTCGTGCGCTATGGCGTGCCCTACTCCGTCGCGATCGGCTGCTTCGAGACCGCCTCGGTGCGCATGAAGATGCCGTCGTGCCGCACAGCCGATCAGATCGCACAACGCTTCCTGCGCGCGCTGCAGGTGGTCGGCGGCTCACCGCGCGTCCAGCACGCCGTTGAGCCGTGGCCGATCGAACGGCCAGCGAAAGTGTCGCACTCGTTCGGCTACTTCGCACCCGGCCAGGTTCAGTCCGGCACGAGCTTCCGAAGCCAGGGCGGCCGGGCCGACTACACGGTGTACTCGCAGATCCGCTTCCCACTCGCCGACGTGCCGGTGTTTGCCGGCACCGAACTGTTCCGGCGCGGCACGCGGCTGCGCATCACCGATCCGAACGATGTCCTCGCGGTGCAGGCCGCGACCGTGCCCTGGCGCGACAATTTCTGCGAACGGCGCGGCTTCTCGGTGAGCCAGTGTCCGGCCGGCATCGGCCATCAGGGCCAGGACATCCGGCCGCTGCTCTGTCGTCCGGCGCCGAACTCCGACCGCTGCGACCCGCCGGGCGATGTCCTCGCGGTGCGTGACGGTATGATCCTGCGCTCGCCGCGACAGGAGGCCGCCTACCTGGTCGTCAACACGGCGAACGAGCACATTCGCTTCCGCTATCTGCATATGAGCCCGCGCAAGATGGATGCGGACAATCTGCTCAACGGCCGGCGCGTCGCGGAAGGCGAAGTGATCGGAGAGGTCGGCAACTACAGCATGAAAGAAGCCGGCACGAGCTATCACCTGCACTTCGACGTCCAGGTGCCGACCCGCGACGGCTGGGTGTTCGTCAGTCCTTACATGACTCTGGTCTCTGCCTATGAGCGCCTGATCGGCGCGCGCGGCACCGAGCTCATCGACGCCGCCGCCATTCCCGACAATGATCCATCGTCGACAGGATCGGTCGCGACCACCGAGTCGTCGGGCTCCGCGACAACGAGGCATCGCAAGAAGCCGCAATGGGCCAAGGCTCGCAGCAAGGCGAAGTTGCAGCGCCTCAAGCGCTACGCCGGGCGTTAACCGCGACAGTAGCGCGCGTTGCGGGCTTGAGCCGCGCTTCTAGAATGCAGCCATGAATCAGAATCGCCGCTATCTTCTGCAAGGCGCGATCGCGAGCGCGTCCCTCTTTGCCTTCGGTTCGCCTGCAATTGCACGGGCGAAGAAGAGCGCCAAAAGTACCAAGACCGCAAAAAGCGCAAAGAGCGCGCACAGGTCTTTTCCGGAATGGGTCGACGCTTTCCGCAAGCGTGCGCACGCGCGCGGCGTTTCCGACAAGACCTATGACGGCGTGATGAGCGGGCTCAAGCCCGACACCTCGGTCTATGCGCTGCAAAGCGCGCAGCCCGAGTTCAAGGAACAGACCTGGCAGTACGTCAACCGCCGCTGCTCCGACTGGCGGGTGATCAACGGCAAGGAGATCTACAAGCAGAACGCAGCACTGCTCGAGAAAATCGAGCACGAGATCGGTGTCGACCGCTACATCCTGCTGGCGCTGTGGGGCGTCGAGTCCGCCTATGGCGATCCGATGGTGCAGGAAAAATACATGCGGCCGATCTTCCCGGCACTCGCAGCGCTGGCCTATGGCGAGCCGCGACGCAGGGCCTATTGGGAGCAGGAGCTGCTCAACGCGCTCGTCATCGTCGAGCGCGGCTGGAGCAAGCCTTCGGAGATGCGCGGCTCTTGGGCTGGCGCCATGGGCCACACCCAGTGGATGCCCGAAGTCTGGCTCCACATGGGCTTCGATTTCGATCGCGACGGCCGCGTCTCGCCGTTCGGCAGCCCGGCTGACGCCCTCGCCTCGACGGCCCGCTATCTTGTCAAGCGGGGCAATTACCGGCGCGGCGAGCGCTGGGGCTACGAGGTCAAAGGCGCCCATGGCGGCCGCTCGCACACGCTCGCCGATTGGAAGAGCCTGGGTGTCACGCGCGCCGATGGCGAGGCGCTTCCTGCCTCACATGCGGTGATGCGTCTCTGGGAGCCGGAGCGTGGCGGCCCGCAATTCCTGATCGGACAGAATTTCAAGGCGGTGCGAAGCTACAATCCGTCGAACAACTACACGCTAGCGATCTGCCATTTGAGCGACCTGCTGCGCGGCGAAGGACATTTCGTGAAGCAATTCCCCGGCGGAGAGCGGCCGCCGACCGTGGCCGAACTCAAGGAATTGCAGGAGCGGCTCACCAAGGCCGGCTTCGACACCGGCGGCACCAACGGCCGCATCGGTTCGGACACCATGAAGGCGGTGCGTGCCTATCAGAACAAGGTCGGCATCGAGCCCGCCGACGGCTACGCCGGGCTCAAAGTTCTGGCGCGGCTGCGCGCGGGCTCTTAGCCGCTCGTGCTTCAATTGATCTGAATCCAAAACGAATTCCCCGGCTTGGTCGTCCCCGGATAGGTAACAGGAATTCCGAATTGGCTGATGATCGGCGCCGTCTCCGCATTCTTTGATACAAAGTAATTTGGCAAGACGACGCGATATCGCGACGATCCGCCGAGCAGCAGCGCACCCAGCAGGTATTGCTCGGAATACAAACGCCCATCCCATTCGGGCAAGTAATCGTCAGGCCAGAAAATGTCATGGAAGTGAACGAGCACTCCCTCTTTCAAGCGCGGAAGAACGTCCAGGAAAAACGCGGTGGTATCGGAGTTCGTGAACACACGGTGCGATCCGTCGAAAAAAACAATATCACCGGCTTCAGCACGATCGAAAACCGATAGCTCGACGTCCTCCAGCGGAGATCGCACGACCTCGTCACAGAGCTCGTCGATCTCCAACCGGGGATGCGGATCGATGGAAATCATGCGCGTGGGCAGTGAAGCGGCGGAAATTGCCGCCTTGACGTATTTTGTCGAATGGCCGCTGCCGACTTCCAAATAAATCTTTGGCTCTCTGCTCAAAACAAAATACATCAGCGCCGCGCCGTCCAGCGAGCTGTACCAACGATTGTTCCAATACGGCAGAGTTGGCGCAGTCTGTTCGTAGGAGACTTCTGCGAAGCGGTCTTCGTATTTGAGAAAATCGCACAGCAATGAACTGAATGACGTCAGCTCCGAAGCGAGCAGATTCTCGATTGGCTTGTGCGGGCTTCGACCGTGCCCCCATCTCGAACGCACTTGGATTGGGTAATAGTCCTCTGCAATGCCGCTCCAGCGCGGCTTCCCATAATCCGAGCGGGATATGTCGAACCCCGTAAGATTGATGAGACGCCGCACGGTGTTGTTGATCATGACTGCGCCCTTTCAGTCACGCGCCCGACACGGGTCGCAACTCTATTCGAAGAGTTCAGAACGCATCATTGGACGTGGTGTTCCCAACCGCCTGTCAGATTTTGAAGCTCTCAAGAGTTCCCTTGTGGAACAGTTCCTCGACCTTCACCAATCGTGACGACAGACCCTGGGCGTGGTGGTGCTTGAGGAAGCTCTCCAGCGTCTTGCGGTTGGCGTCGACGCCGTAGGGCCAGTAATCGTCACCCATCAGCGCACGCGCTTCGGCCACCCGCTCCTCGGCGAACGGCAGCGTGATCTTGGTCGCCGACGTATCCCACAGATGCGCGAGCGCTGCGGCCTTCGACTGCTCGAAAGCTTTCAACACCGCGCCCGGCAGCCACGGATGCTGTTCGGCAAGCGTCCTCCGCACGCCGATCAGATGCATGATCGGGAAAATCTGCGTGCGCTTGAAATAGTCCTTCGCGGCCTCCACCGGATCGCGGAACAACCAGCCGATGTTCTTCGATTGCACGTTCGGTGGCCGCGGTGCCATGAAACCATCGATCTCGCCATCAGCCAGCAGCTGCGAGATGGTCTTGCCGTCCGGCGCGTTGTCGAGCCGCACCCCCTGCGGCAATTGGATGGTGATCTTCTCCGGCCGCCCGGCATGCTCGATGCCGCCGCGGATCCAGTGGATGTCCGACGGCTTCACGCCGAAATCGTCTTCGAGGATGGCGCGCGCCCAGACGTTCGCGGTCAGCTGGTACTCCGGGAGGCCGACCTTCTTGCCCTTCAGGTCTTGCGGTTTCTGGATGCGGTCGGTGCGCACATACATCGAGGTGTGGCGGAACATCCGCGACACGAAGGCCGGAACGCCGACGTAAGGGTTGTTGCCCGCCGCGGTCTTGACCGTGAAGCTCGACAGCGAGCATTCGCAAATGTCGAAGTCTTCGCTGCGGAACGCGCGGAAGAAAATCTCCTCCGGATAGAGCTTCATGAACACCGGATCGACACCGTCGATCTGGACGGCGCCGTCGATCAGCGGCCGGTTGCGGTCATAATCGCCGATCGCGACGGAGAGATTGAGCTTCGACATTGGCTTGCGGTCCCGGCCTTTCTTGTTTGCGGGCCGGGAGTATGCCGATCCAATGCGCGCTCGTCACCCCGGATTGGGCAACGCGATATCCATGATGCGGAACTGCACGCGCTCGTTGCCGTTCCAGCGATCGACGCTCAGCGTGCCGGCCGCATGTATGGCCTGACCGCGGCTTGCGAGCAGCGCCTGGCCGAGTGGCTGTCCCATGGCGCGGAACGCGATGGCGTTGATCATCGTACCGTCGCCGGCGCGAAGTCTCACGCGGACATGCGCCTGCCCCACCTCCTCGGCATAAGCCACCGTGTGCGACGGCAGCGCGATCACGGGCTCGGGATTGCCGGCACCGTAGGGCCCCGCCCGCGACAACGTCGCGATCAGCGCGAGGTTTGCGCCCGAGGCGCTGACCGCTCCGTCAATCAGCAGCGCTTGGTCCGACCGCGCGACCTCGACGGGCGCGGCCAATTCGCTTTCGAGGTAGGCGCGAAACTCTGAAAGCCGCTCGCGCTTCACCGTGATGCCCGCCGCCATCGCGTGGCCGCCGCCTTTGAGCAGCAGGCCATTGGCAACTGCGCGTCGCACCGTGCGGCCAAGATCGACTCCCTGGATGGAGCGGCCCGAGCCGGTGCCAATGCCTCCCGGCTCGAGCGCAATCGCAAAGGCCGGGCGATTGAATCTCTCCTTCAGCCGCGCGGCAAGCAGTCCCACCACGCCGGGGTGCCAATTGGCCGCGGCGGTGACCACCACGGCGCCCTTCTCCTCGAGGCCCAGCGCGGCCATCGCCTCGGCCTCGGCTTCCGCCAGCATGGCCTGCTCCAGCACCTGGCGTTCGCGGTTGAGCCGGTCGAGCTCGGCCGCGATCCGTCCCGCTTCGATCGGATCGTCGGTGGTGAGGAGCTGCGCGCCGAGATCGGCGCGGCCGATGCGGCCGCCGGCGTTGATGCGCGGCCCGAGCAGGAAACCGAGATGCCACGGCTCCGGCGGCCCGGTGAGCCGCGCCACATCCATCAATGCGGTGAGGCCCGGGTTGGTGCGCCCGCGCATCGCGATCAAGCCTTTGGCGACGAACGCGCGGTTGAGACCGCGCAGCGGGACGACGTCAGCCACCGTGCCAAGCGCCACGATATCGAGCGCGCCGAGCAGATCGGGCTCGGGCCTCGTCTCGGTCCAGAAGCCGCGCGTGCGCAGCACGCGGTTGACTGCGACGATGGTCACGAACACCAGGCCGACCGCAGCGAGATGGCCGAGCCCCGACAGATCGTCGAGCCGGTTCGGATTGACCACCAGCGCGTCCGGCAGATTCTCGTCGGCTTGATGATGATCGATGACGATCACGTCGAGGCCGAGCTTCTTCGCCTCCGCCAAAGGCTCGATGCTGGTGGTGCCGCAATCGACGGTGATCAACAACCGGGCGCCACGATCGGCAAGCGCGCGGATCGCGCCGACATTCGGGCCGTAGCCTTCGAAGATGCGATCCGGGATGTGGATGATCGGCTCCTGCCCGCTCCGTCGCAGGAATCGCGCCAGCAGCGAGGATGCCGTGGCGCCGTCGACGTCGTAATCGCCGAAGATCGCGATGCGCTCGCCGCGCGTCATCGCGTCGGCGATGCGCTGGGCCGCGGCTTCCATCGCGGTGACGACATGCGGATCGGGCAACAGCCGCCGCACGGTGGGATCGAGGTAGGCTTCGACATCGCCCGGCTCGACGCCGCGCCCGGCGAGCACGCGCGCCAGCAATTCCGGCACGCCGCTGCGTTGCGCAATGGCCAGCGAACGCGCCGTCGCCCGCTCGTCGAGCCGGTCGCGCCAGGCGCGGCCGGTCACGGAGCTTTCGACGTCGAGAAACAGGCGCGTCTGCGCCTTCGGCATCAAGGCCAGCGCGGCCGTCATGAATGAATCTTCAGAATCATGCGCGCATCATACCGCGTGCCGCACCGCAACCTCACGTAATCGGGAACGCTGTTGCCGCAATCCACCGCGGTGGATTCCACAAATTTGTCCAAAGTCTCTGCGGAAATGCTACCTAGGGCGGAGGCTTTCAAAGGAGCTGGAGAGATGTTCCGAAAGATCCTGTTTGCGCTGGTGGCGCTCGCGACGATTGGTGCGGCGGCTGTGCCTGGCACGGCAGAAGCTCGCGGTCGAGGCTGGGGCGGCCGCGGCGGCTGGGGCCGCGGCGGTTGGGGTCGCGGCTGGGGCGGCCCGGCTGTGGGCCTGGGCCTTGGGCTCGGTCTTGCTGCCGGCTATCCGTACTATGGCGGCGGCTACTACGGATACGGTGGTTACGGTCCGGGACCTTATGGCTGCTGGCGCACGATCCGCGTTGGCACGCCGTACGGCTGGCGCTGGCGCCGCATGTGGGTGTGCTGATCGCGAGCTGCCAAGTTGTAACGTTGATGCGGACGGCGAAAGCCGTCCGCATTTTTTATCGTCCCCGAATTGATCAAGTGCGATCGGCGAACAGGTGCCGATAGACGATGAAGCCCGGCCAGGTGGCGAGCTTGTCGTACAGCACGCGCGCGGTGGCGTTGCTTTCGTGGGTGAGCCAATAGACGCGGCTCGCACCAGCCGCGTGCGCGGTCTTATAGACCGCCTCGATCAGCGCCCGGCCGAGCCCGAGCTTGCGCGCGCCTTCCGCGACGAACAGATCCTGGAGATAGCAGTAGTCGCCGATCGTCCAGCACGTGCGGTGATAGATGAAATGCACGATGCCCAAGAGCTTGCCGTCGACGTAGGCGCCGAGCAGATGCATCGGCTCCGCCGGATCCTGCAGCCGGGCCCACGTGCTGTCGTAGACCTCGCTGCGCACGCTCGTCTTGTAGAATTCGAGATAGCCGGTCCACAGCGGCTCCCAGGCGGCGCGTTGGTCTGACGGCACCGGGCGGATGTCGATGTGCGTCACGATGTCCTTGGCCATGCCCCTTTGTTCCACAAATCCAACGGTTGGAACATCGCCAAAACCGACGCGTTGTCATTCCGGGCGACCACACGACAGACGGGAGCTCACCATGGCCGACGATTACACCACCAACGAAGAACCGATGCCCGTCAACGCAACCCGGAACCTGTTGCTGTGGGCCTCGGGATTTGGCGCGGGCGCCATGATCGTGCTGCTCGGCGGCGTTCTGCTGGTCAACATGGGCGTGTGGGGTCATGACGCCGGCGCCAGCAACACGCCGGCGGCGCAGTCGGCCGCCAATGCGCCGACGCAGCCGGGACCCAATCCGCAGCAGACCAATCCCTCGAGCACACCTGCTCCCTCAGGAACCCCCACGCCGCAGACCACGGGTCAGGCGCAGCAGCACTGACTTCCGATCAGTCGAGGTGGAATTTCTCGAACTGCCGGTGTTCGGCGGTGATGCGACGCACCGTGCCGGTGACGGAGCGCATCACCACGGTGTCGGTCTCGATGAAGTGCTTGCCGAACTTGACGCCGCCGAGCATCGGGCCGGTGGTGACGCCGGTTGCCGCGAACAGGCAGTCGCCCTTCACCATGTCCTCGATTTCGTACTTCTTCTTCGCGTCCTTGATGCCCATCTTCAGCGTGCGCTCGCGCAGCTCCTCGGTGTCGATCACCAGGCGGGTCTGCATCTGACCGCCGATGCAGCGCAGCGCTGCCGCGGCCAGCACACCCTCCGGCGCGCCGCCGCTGCCGAAATAGATGTCGATGCCGGTCTTGGGCTCGGCGCAGTGGATGACGCCTGCCACGTCACCGTCGGAGATCAATGCCACCGCGCCGCCGACCTTGCGAATGGCTTCGATCATGTCGCCGTGCCGCGGCCGGTCGAGCAGGATCGCGGTGATCTCCGAGGGCTTCACGCCCTTGGCCTTGGCGAGATTGAGGATGTTCTCTTCGGTCGGCGCGTCGAGATCGACGGTGCCCTTCGGATAGCCCGGACCGATCGCGATCTTCTGCATGTAACAGTCGGGCGCGTGCAGCAGCGTGCCGGCGTCGGCCATGGCGAGCGTCGCGATCGCGCCCGGCATGTTCTTGGCGCAGAGCGTGGTGCCTTCCAACGGATCGACCGCGATGTCGACCTTGGGGCCGCTCTTGTTGCCGACCTTCTCGCCGATGAACAGCATCGGCGCTTCATCCATCTCGCCCTCGCCGATCACCACGGTCCCGTCGATCGGCAGCTTGTTGAGCTCACGGCGCATGGCATCGACCGCGGCCTGATCGGAGGCCTTGCTCTTGCCGTGGCCGCGCAGCCGCGCAGCTGAAACCGCCGCGCGCTCCGTCACGCGCACAATCTCGATCGTCAGAACGCGCTCGAGCAAAAGGTGCTGCGCGACGGTGATCGAGGATGTCATGGCGGTCTCCTTGTTTGTCCGAGCATCAATTCTTTTCGATGCGGATCAATTGCGGCCGGCCTGAAATAACCTTATCGCGCTGCACCGCGGCAAGTGCCTTGCGCACCGCATCTTCGGTGGTGGCGTATGTGATCAATATGACGGGGACCGGACCTTGCGGCTTTTCGGCGCCCCCGAGCGGACCGGAATGCCGCTGCACGATGGATTCCATCGAGATGTTGTGCTGGGCGAGCCGCTTGGCGATGGTCGCGGCGGTTCCGGGCTTGTCGACCGCGATCATGCGGATGTAGTAGCCGCCCTCGTGACGCTGCATCGGCGCCTTCTTGGTCGCCGCAAGCTTGGCCTGCGGCCGGCCGAACGGCGCTACGCGCACGCCCCGGGCGATGTCGGCGATATCGGCGACCACCGCGGAGGCTGTCGCCATGCCGCCCGCGCCCGGCCCCACCAGCGTGATCGGCGCGATGCCATCGGCATCGATCGTCACCGCGTTGGTCACGCCCATCACCTGGGCAATCGCTGAATCCTTCGGCACGAAGGTCGGATGAACGCGCTGCTCGATGCCCTTGTCGGTCTTCACCGCAACACCGAGAAGCTTGATGCGGTAGCCGAGCTGGTCGGCGGCTTCGAGGTCGGCCGTGGTAATCGAGGTGATGCCCTCGACGTAAATCGCTTCGGGATCGACGCGGGTACCGAAGGTGAGGCTTGCAAGGATCGCAAGCTTCTGCGCGGTGTCATGGCCTTCGATGTCGAACGACGGATCGGCCTCGGCGTAGCCGAGCCGCTGCGCCTCCTTCAGGCACTCGTCGAACGACAGCTTCTCGCGCTCCATGCGCGTCAGCATGTAATTGCAAGTGCCGTTGAGGATGCCGTAGACGCGCTGCACCGAATTGCCGGCAAGCCCCTCCCGCAAGGTCTTCACGATCGGGATTGCGCCGGCCGCCGCCGCCTCGAAGTTCAGCGCGACGCCATGTTTTTCGGCAAGCTCGGCAAGCTCGATGCCATGGCGCGCGAGCAGCGCCTTGTTGGCGGTGACCACGGGCTTGCCGGCCTTCAGCGCCGCAGTGACCGCGGCGCGCGCCGCGCCGCCCTCTCCGCCGATCAGCTCGACGAACGCATCGATACCGGGATCGGTGGCAAGCTTCACCGGATCGGCGACCCAGCGCAGCCGCTTCATGTCGATGCCGCGATCCTTGTTCCGGCTGCGCGCCGAAACCGCGACCACTTCGATCGGCCGGCCGGAACGCAGCGCCAGCTGCTGGCGCTGCTCATCGATCAGGCGCACCACAGAGGCGCCGACCGTGCCGAGACCGGCGATGCCCACTTTGAGCGGGGAAGCCATGGGGAAACTGTGCGTCCGCTTCGTTTAAAGCGGCATTTAGCGCCGCGTGGCGAGAGGGACGACGTTATGGAGCTTTTCCGGCGCTGTTTCAAGGAAACGCCGGATGTTGCGGGCGGCCTGGCGGATGCGCTGTTCGTTTTCGACGACCGCAATGCGCACGAAGCCCTCGCCGCGCTCGCCGAAGCCCGTGCCGGGCGCCACCGCGACCTCGGCCTTTTCGACCAGCAGCTTGGAAAACTCCACGCTGCCAAGCTCGCGGAACGGCTCCGGGATGGGCGACCAGGCGAACATCGAGGCCTTCGGCGGCGGCACGTCCCAGCCGGCCCGGCCGAAGCTTTCGACCAGGACGTCGCGGCGACGCTTATAGGTGTCGCGCATCTCCTTGATGCAGTCGTCCGGACCGTTCAGTGCAGCGGTCGCCGCCACCTGCACTGGCGTGAATGCGCCGTAGTCGAGGTAGGACTTCACCCGCGTCAGCGCCGAGATGATGCGCTCGTTGCCGACCGCGAAGCCCATGCGCCAGCCGGCCATCGAATAGGTCTTCGACATCGAGGTGAACTCGACGCAGACATCCATCGCGCCGTTGACCTGCAGCACCGACGGCGGCGGATTGTTTTCGAAATAGACCTCAGCGTAAGCGAGGTCGGACAGGATGTAGATACCGTGCTTCTTCGCGAACGGCACCAGCTCCTTGTAGAAGTCGAGATCGGCCACATGCGCGGTCGGATTCGACGGGTAGCACACCACCACGGCGATGGGTTTCGGGATCGAGTGTGTGATGGCGCGCTCGAGCGTCGAGAAGAAGCTCGGCGTCGGGTCCGACGGCACCGAGCGGACCACGCCGCCCGCCATCAGGAAGCCGAAGGCGTGGATCGGATAGCTCGGGTCCGGCACCAGCACGACATCGCCCGGCGCCGTGATGGCCTGCGCCACATTGGCGAAGCCCTCTTTCGAGCCCAGCGTGGTGACGATCTGGGTGTCGGGATTGAGCTTCACGCCGAAGCGGCGCGCGTAATAAGCGGCCTGAGCCCGGCGCAGCCCGGGAATACCCTTGGATGACGAATAGCGGTCGGTGCGCGGCTTGCCGAGTGTCTCCTTCAGCTTGTCGAGGACGTGCTGCGGCGCCGGCAGGTCCGGATTGCCCATGCCGAGATCGACGATGTCCGCACCGGCATTGCGGGCGGCCGCCTTGGCGCGATTGACCGTCTCGAACACGTAGGGCGGCAGGCGCTTGATGCGGTAAAATTCTTCCATCGCTCGATCTCTGGATCGGATTTGCTGGTTTGCTGGCGTAACTTGCGAGCGTTATCGCTCGCCGGGACTTGTAACACGGTTCGGACCGAACCTAGTAGATCGTGCGGCTGCTCGCGGACGAAATTGGGGCGGGCGCGCTGGCTTGATCCTGATTGGGCTGGTTTTTATCGCCACTGCTCTTGGCGGTGTTCTTCGCAGCATTCTTGCCGGTGTTTTTGGCAGCATTCTTGCCGGCCGGCTTGGCGTCCTCGGGCTTATAGACCGGCACCCCTGCGGCGATCTGCTGCTGCTTGCGGGCCGCCAGCAGATCGCTTTCGAGCTTCTGCTGCTCGACGTCGGTGAGCACCGTGGCGGTCCGCGGCGGCGGAACATCGTGCACGGCCGGATAGGCCATCTGCGTCGGCCGGGCCGGTGCATTGCCCGGCAGGCCAATCTGCGGCGCCTGCGACGCCGTTTCCGCGAACTTCTCGGAAATCGACCCGCAACCGGACAGCGCAAGGCCCAAAGCAAGGCCTGCGGCGGCCGCCAGCAACGGCCACCTCCTCAACCCAGTCTTCTGCTGCGATGCGGCGTGAAGCCGTCTCATCAATCCTCGACCCCGAAGGTCCCGACTCAACACTCCCCGACCATTGGGGGCGAACAGTGAAATAGGTGTAAATTCAACTGTCTGACCTGGGAATCCGGTAGACGGGCAATATGTCCAAAGCAAGGATTGCGGGGGCACAGCTCGCATACCGGCGACCGGTCACATGGCCGCTCGTATGAACCTTGCATACTAATACCGGTTAGGATGCGTCGGTTAAGCTCCTCGGGCGGCGATGACGATGAACCAGAATACGACCTCAAATGCGGTGGCCGGAGCGACGAAGCTCAATTCGGTCGACGTGGAGGCGTTTTCCAAGAACCTGGCCCGGATGGTCGAGAACGGCGGCAAGGCGCTCGCCGCCTACCTCAAGCCGCGCGAAGAGGGCAAGGCCGAGACCGGCCCGTCCGACGAGATCGCCGACCTGGTCAAGACGCTCGGCGAGGTGCTGGAATATTGGCTGAAGGACCCTGCCCGCGCCGTCGAGCTGCAGGCGCGGCTCGGCCGCGGCTATCTCGAACTCTGGGGCGCGGCGGCCAGGCGCCTCACCGGCGAAGAAAGCGCGCCGGTGGCAAAGCCCGAGCCCGGCGACAAACGCTTCAACGATCCCGAGTGGTCGACGAACCAGTTCTTCGACTTCATCAAGCAGGCCTACCTGCTTTCGACCCAATGGGCGCAGAGCCTGGTCGATGACGCCAAGGGCCTCGATCCGCACACCCGCCAGAAGGCGGAGTTCTACATCCGGCAACTCACCAACGCGCTGTCGCCTTCGAACTTCCTTCTGACCAATCCGGAGCTCCTTCGCGAAACCGTTTCCGCCAACGCCGAGAACCTCGCACGCGGCATGAGCATGCTGGCCGAGGACATTGCGGCCGGCGGCGGCGACCTGAAGATCCGCCAGTCGGATGCCGAGAAGTTCGCGGTCGGGAAAAATCTCGGGGTCACGCCCGGCAAGGTGATCTTCGAGAACAAGCTGATGCAGCTCATTCAGTATCAGCCGTCGACGCCGACGGTGCTGAAGACGCCGCTGCTCATCGTGCCGCCGTGGATCAATAAATTCTACGTTCTCGATCTGAACCCGGAAAAATCCTTCATCAAATGGTGCGTCGATCGCGGGCTCACGGTGTTCGTGATCTCCTGGGTCAATCCGGACGAGCGCCACGCCAAGATGGGTTTCGAGGACTACATGCGGCTTGGGCCGCTCGCCGCATTCGATGTGATCGAGCAGGTCACTGGCGAGCACCAGGCTCACACCATCGGCTATTGCGTCGGCGGCACGCTGCTTTCGATCACGCTCGCCTACATGGCGGCGACGAACGACCAGCGCGCGGCGTCCGCAACGCTGTTCGCCGCTCAGGTCGACTTCACGCACGCGGGCGATCTCAAGGTGTTCGTCGACGAGGCGCAGCTCGAAGTGCTGGAGCGGCGGATGGCCGAGCGCGGCTATCTCGAAGGCAAGAAGATGGCGAACGCCTTCAACATGCTGCGCTCCAACGACCTGATCTGGCCGTACGTCGTCAACAACTACCTGCGCGGCAAGATGCCGATGCCGTTCGATCTGCTGTACTGGAATTCCGACGCGACGCGGATGCCGGCCGCCAATCACTCGTTCTATCTACGGCAGTGCTATCTGAACAACGCGCTGTCCAAAGGGCGGATGAGCATCGCCAACGTGAAAATCGACCTCGGCCAGGTGAAGGTGCCGCTCTACAACCTGGCCACCCGCGAGGACCATATCGCACCGGCGAAGTCGGCGTTTCTCGGCTCGAAGTTCTTCGGCGGCCCGGTGAAATTCGTGCTGTCAGGCTCGGGACACATCGCCGGCGTGGTCAATCCGCCGAACCCCAACAAGGTGAAATACCAGTACTGGACCGGCGGCAAGGCTGGCACCGGCTCGCTCGAAAACTGGATGAAGAAAGCCAAAGAGCATCCAGGCTCGTGGTGGCCGGACTGGATCGAATGGATCAAATCGCACAGCGCCGACGAGGTGCCACCGCGCGAGCCCGGTGGCGGCGTGCTGACGCCGATCGAGGACGCGCCGGGGCGGTATGTGCGGGTGAGGTCATGAGATTGGGGAGCCAGTCTAAGCGAAAAGGTGAGTGAGCTCCCGCCGACCGTCGACGATCCGCACGATCTCGACCGCGTGGATTGGACCTTCATCCGTGTCCGGGGCAGTCGCGTATAAGATCAGATAAGGGTATTCGACCAGCATCCGCATCGATTCACGGATGTCGGTACGCCGCACTCCCATACGCGGCTGCGATTGCAAGAGCTTCACCTTGGCTTCAATGCGATCGAAGTAACGCTCGGCAGCGGCGGGCTGATCGAGCCCGATCAGCACGTAGACATCAAGAAGGTCATCATGTGCCTGGACAGACCAGGTCAGCCTAATCGGCATTGCCAGCGGCTTTCTTCGCGCCCTTCAACCGCGCTCGGGCTTCGCCGCGCAACGTTTTCATGTCGAGTTCGCCGGCATTGCCGCTAGCTTTCCCGGCATCCCATAGCTCACGCAAGCGGTTGATGTCCTCCTGGCGCAGTTCGCGCTTGAACTGCCAATCCCGCACCGCTTCGCGGATGATCTCGCTGGTGGTGGCGTATTCGCCTGAGTCCACGGCCGCCTTAAGCGATGCGACCTGCTCGGTGGTCAGTGCGACGCTCAGCTTCTCGACATTGGCCATAAGGCATCTCCTGCATTGGTAGCAATAAATACTACTTCTTGATACCCATCGCAATGTAGAGCCCTGAATCCAAGTGAGGGTAGACTTCGCCCGTGGCACGCCCGCGCAAAGCGGGCCGCAACGGGAGGGCGACAATGGCGACCGACAGCGAGTCTTCACGGCGCGAGTTTCTCGGCACGTTGAGTGCGGGCGTGGCGGCGGGAGCGATCGCTGCGCCTTCGACCGCAACCGCACAAAGCGCAGCCCCCTTGAAGATCGTCGACTTCCACAACCACTTCATCAGTCCAAGTTGGTCCCTGACCAATCTCGAACGAATGCCTGCCGCAGCGAGGGCCACGCAGGAGAAGATCAACGCCAACATGCAGAGCGAGAGCGCCCTGCTCGCCTCGATCGAAACGGCGGGAATCGCGGCCCGCGTCATCAACTCGCCGACGGCTTTTCTCGAGAACGCCGACGGCAATCCGCCGCCCGACGCCACGCGCCGGATCAACGATCAGATCGCCGAGACCTGCGCCAAGCACAAGGGCAAGCTCTATGGTCTCGCGACCGTCGATCCCTTCTCGGGCGACGACGCGGCGCGCGAGCTGACGCGCGCGGTGAAGGAACTGGGGCTCCGCGGCGTGTTCGTCGAAAGCGCCAAAAAGGATTTGTTGCTCGGCGACAAGGAGACGCGCCCCACGCTGAAGGCGGCCGCCGATCTCGGCGTGCCGGTGTTCGTGCACCCGCAGACCGATCCGCAGCTGCACAAACGATTCTCCCGCACCGGCCGGATCGGGCTCCGCTATGCGCGCGGCACCATCAACGGCGCGGCGCTGATCAACATGCTGGAAGGCGGCGCCTTCGACGAGGCGCCCAAGCTGCACATGGTGGTCACCACGCTCGCCTACGGCGCCCTGATGCTGGCGGCCGGCTTCGGCGACGGCGCGAACATCCGAAGCGACGCGCCCGCGCTCGTCCGCCGCCACGTCTACATCGACACCATGGGATTGCATCCGGCGCTGGTGCGGGCCTCGGTCGATCTGCTCGGCGCCGATCACGTGCTGATGGGCACCGACTGGCCGATCGTCGAGGAGAAATCCGTGCCGGATCGTCTTGCCAAGGCGCTGGCGCATGCGGGACTGGCCCCCGCCGAGCAGCAGTTGGTGGCGGGCGGCAACACGCTGCGCCTGCTTGGCATCGCCTAACACGACGGCGCCTCAACAAAAAACGCCGGCGGTCGTCCGCCGGCGTCTTGCTTTCAAGCGCGCCGTTCAGCGCTGGGGAACAGCCCAGGGCGGCGGAGGCAGAACCCAGGGCTCCGGAGCGGGCGGGATCAGCAGCGGCGGCGGAGCCAGCACCGGCTGTGGAGGCGGCGGAGCGAACACCGGTTGAGGAGCCGGAGCCACCGCGGCCCAGCCGCACTTGCCCGCGGCGTAGAGTCCGTTCATCCCAGCCGTGGCCGCGCCCCAGTCGGGAAAGCCGCCCGCGACCATGACAAATTCTCCCGTCGGCCACGGCGGCGGGCCTGCCGCATTGTCCCAGATCTGGCACATGCCGCTGTTCCAGCGGACCACTGTGACGTCGGCCTTGGCCGACGTGGCCGCGAACGCCGCGAAAGCAACACACGCAATCAAGCTCAGCTTTTTCATAATAAGCCCCTCTTCAAACACGCCGAATAACCGGCGCGGACAATATACCTCGCCGCCGGGACGGCGCGAACCGCCGGTTTTTCCTTCACGAAGTCTTTTGTGCGTTGGCACGGACGGCCAAACCAGTCGGCAGACGCTGGCGCTATCATCGATCCCGGCGGCGAACAGGCTGTCCCACATCAAGCACAGCAACAGCGCCGCCGGGGAGAAAACCATGTCCAAGGAACTGTACTGGCTGACTCTGACGGCCGCGATGACGGCCATCCTTTGGGTGCCCTACATTCTCGACCGCATTATGGTTCGCGGCGTTGCCGGCGCCACCGCCAATCCGTCGCCCAACGACAAGCCGCAATCGGCCTGGGCAGAGCGGATGATCGCCGCGCACACCAACGCGGTGGAAAATCTGGTGGTGTTCGTACCGCTGGTGCTGGTCACGCACGAGTTGAACATTCACACCGGCGCGACCGCGTTCGCCTGCGCGTTCTATTTCTGGTGCAGGCTTGCGCACGTGGTGGTGTACACCGCCGGCATCCCGCTCCTTCGCACGCTGGCCTTCACCGGCGGCTGGGTCGCACAGATCATTCTGGTGAAGGAGATTCTTGGGGCGGGCTGATGGTTCTGTCCGGCGGCGGATTGCCGCCGCCGGACGCTATCGCGGGAACAGCGAAAAGCTCGGGCGCTGAAGCGAGCCGATCGAGCCGCACTGACCCTGGGTGTGCAGCCCGTTCATCGACGCCAACGCCTCGGCCCAGGTGACGAAGTTGCGCTCGAGCCTGACGTATCCACCGTGCCGCCGCGGCGGCGGGCCGTCCGCCTTTTCCCAGATTTGGCACGAGCCGTCCTTGAAGCGGATCACCGAGAAGTCGCCGGCCCTGACCGATGTGGCGGCCAAGGCCATGAATACCGCGCACGCCATCAGGCAAAGCGTCTTCATGCGGACCTCTACGGAAACAACGCGATCTGCTCGATGCCCATTTGCTCAGGATAGCCGAGCACCAGGTTCATATTTTGCACCGCCTGACCGGAGGCGCCCTTCACCAGGTTGTCGAGCACCGAGACGACAATCGCGCGCCCGGGCACCCGGTCTTTTGCGACCCCGATGAAGGTCATGTTGGAGCCGCGCACATGCCTTGTGTGCGGCGTCTGGCCGAACGGAAGCACATGAACGAACGGCTCGCTCGCGTAAAACTTTAACAGCGTCGCATGAAGGTCCTCGACCGAAGCCCCTGGCACACAACGCAAATAGATCGTCGACAGGATACCGCGATTCATCGGCAGCAGATGCGGCGTGAAGGTCGGGATCACCTCGCGGCCGGCGGCGAGCGAGAACTCCTGGTCGAGCTCGGCCATATGCCGGTGATGGCCGACGCCATAGGCGTTGAAGCCCTCCGACACCTCGGAGAACAGCATCTCCTCTTTCGCGGATCGCCCCGCCCCGGTCATGCCGGACTTGGCGTCGATCACGATCTCGTCCGGCACGATCTGCTTGGCCTTGAGCAGCGGCGTCACCGCGAGCTGGGCGCAGCTCGTGTAGCAGCCCGGATTGGCGACAAGCCGCGCCTTCTTGATGGCTTCGCGGTGGATCTCGACCAGACCGTACACCGCCTCCTTCTGCAGCTCCGGCGCATGGTGCTCGTGGCCGTACCACTTCGCATAGGCTTTGGTGTCGTGGAGCCGGAAGTCGGCCGAGAGGTCGACCACCTTGGTGTTCGGCGCCTTGGCGAGAAGCTCCTTCAGTACCTTCTGGGTGGTGGCGTGCGGCAGCGCGCAGAACGCCAGATCGAGGCCGGCCTTGGCCCAGTCGATGCTCTCGATCGACACCAGCGTCGGCAGCTTGAACGGCGCGAACTGCGGAAACACCGAGGCCATCTCCCGCCCGGCCTTGCGGTCGGCGGTGAGCAGCACGAGCTCGACCTTCGGATGGCGCAGCAGCAGCCGCACCAGCTCGGCGCCGGTGTAGCCCGACGCGCCAAGCACGCCGACTTTGGCTTTCGCAGTGTCATTCGCAGCCATGGTCTCAATCCTTTATTCGGTCGTTCAAGGACCGCCGGATCGAGGCCAGTACCGCGGAGATTTTCAGGAAAGACGCCGCGGGCCCTGATCCGGCGGCGCAGACAATATCAGGCGCACGCCGAAATCGTGTGACGGCGGCGGCGCGGACGGTTGATGGTCACGGTCAGGGTCATCGGGCGGCGATATAGCGGCTCGGTTCCCTCCGCGCAAGACCGGCAGCCGGCAGAACCGGCGGCGGGCGCGACCTTTTTGCCCATCGGGCCGGTTCTGGCCGGGGAGTAAAATACCAAAATCGAGATCGCGAGGGCTGCCAATGCTGACCCGTCGCCGCTTGATTGCGCTGTCTGCCGCGCAGGTTGTTGCGCCGAGTGTCCTCGTGCGGCGCGGCCGCGCCGGAAGCACCGACTATCCGAACAAGCCGGTACGCTTCATCGTGCCTGTCGCCGCCGGCGGGCCGACCGACATCGTCGCACGCATGCTTGGTGAAAAGCTTTCGAAGATGTGGGGCCAGCAAGTCGTCGTCGAGAATAAGGGCGGCGCCGGCACCAATATCGGCAACGAGTACGTCGCGAACGCCGAGCCCGACGGCTACACGGTGTTGTTCGCCACGGCGTCGCTCGCCGTAAACACCAGCCTCTACCGCTCGCTGAGCTACGATCCGGTCGCGGATTTTGCTCCGGTCTCGTTGGTCACGGAGCTGGCCTATTTCGTCTTCGTGCCGAACTCTTCTCCCGCGCATTCGATGAGGGAGTTCATAGACTACGCGCGATCCCGCTCCGGCAAGCTGACGATCGCGTCGCCCGGCACCGGCAGCGCGCCGTTCCTGGCCGAGATGCTGTTCCTGCAAATGGCCGGCATCCAGATGACACACATTCCCTATCGCGGAGCGTCGCCGGCATTCGCCGATCTTCTGCCGGGTCGTGTGGACTGCTATTTCGGCAGCGGCTCGTTGCTGTCCTATGCGCGATCGGGACAGGTTCACGTGCTGGGCACGACCGGATCCAAACGGGATGCGGCCGCGCCGGATGTGCCGACCATCGCCGAGTCCGGCGTGCCGGGCTACGACGTGACGGCATGGCAGGCGCTGTTCGTGCCAGCAAAGTCGCCGCCTCCGATCATCCGCAAGATCAGCGCCGACACCACGGCGGCACTTGCCGATGCGGAGATCAAGGACAGACTCGCCAAGAACGGCTACGTCGCCGAAGGTTCTTCGCCCGAAGCGCTCGGCAAGCTCCTGAAATCGGAAATCGCCAAGTGGAGCTCGGTGATCAAATCGGTCGGCATCAAGATTGATTGAGCAACGATGCACCCGGCGCTGCAGCGGCGTGTCCCAGGCGCGGCGCAGCACGAACGCAGTGAAGTGATGCGACGCAGACCCGGGACCGTTCCAAAGGCGGTGTGCGTAACGGTCCCGGATCAGCAGTGCGGCACTTCGCGCCGCACGGCGTCCGGGACATGTGGGGAGAGAGTTACGCCATCCCCCGCTAGATCGAATTCATAAAGCTCGGCTTGTACCCGCTGCCGTTCTTCTCGATCCGGGCCAGCGCCGGGAACGGGAAATGATAGGCCTGCACCGGCAGCTTCTCGGCCGCGAGCATGTCGTAGACGCGCTTGCGGGTCGCTGCGGCCTTGGGCGGGTCCTGGTCGAAGAAGCCGTGCCAGTCCGGATACGGCGCGAACACCGCGTAGTTGTTGCAGACGTCGGACTGCACATAGACGGTCTTGCCGCCCGACGTGACGATAAACGACGTGTGGCCGATGCTGTGGCCGGGCGTGCCGACCGCGGTGACGCCGGGCACCACCTCCTTGTCCCAGGCGTAAGGCGTGACCTTGCGCTTCAAGGTGTCGAACACCCGGCGGTTGTTCTGGAACAGCTCGGTCATGCGCCCTTTGGAGGCGCGGCTCATCTCGCCGTCGTCCATCCAGAATTTCCACTCGACCTCCGGCACCTTGATCTCGGCGTTCGGAAACGCCGGCGCGTTGTCGGGCATCAACAGGCCGTTCACGTGGTCGGCGTGGAAATGCGAGATCACCACCACGTCGATCGCGCTCCGCTCGATGCCGGCGGCTTGCAGATTGGCATTGAGCGTGCCGCGCTCGCCTTTGCTCTCGATGGAGGCGGCCTCGCCGTTACCGGTGTCGAACAGCACCTTCTTGCCGCCGGTCGTGAGCACAATCGGCGAATAGGTGTTCTTCATCTTGTCGGTCGGCTGCCCCGCGGCGGCGAGCGCCTTGGCCAGTTCCTCAGGACTCGCATTGACGAGATACTTGTCGTTCACCGGTACCTGCCGGAAACCATCCGACAGAACCGTAACCTCAATGTCGCCGATCTTGTAACGATGCACTTCAGAGGCCATTACCCATTCTCCTAAAAACGAAGGCCGCCAACATGGGCGGCCCCGGTTTCAGTTGCAAGCGCACTTCAGAGCGCGGTGTTCCAGAGCACCGGAATTTCCCGATAGCCGGTGCCGCTCTTCTCGACATGGGCCACGCTCGGGAACGGATAGTGGAAGCCCTGCACCAGCATCTTCTCGGCGACCAGCATGTCGTAGACCTTGCGCCGCGTCGCCTCTGCCATCACGGGATCCTGGTCGTAGAACGCATGCCAGCCGGGATTGCGCGCGAACAGATACGGCGCGTGCGTGACGTCGGCTTGCACATAGACCTTCGCCGCGCCCGACGACACCACATGCGAGGTGTGGCCGGGCGTATGCCCCGGCGTGCCGACCGCGTGCACACCCGGAATCACCTCCTTGTCCCATTCGTAGGTGCGCAGCCGCTTCAGCACGTCACCCGAGATCACCCGCCGCACGTTCTTGAATACGTCTTCGATCCGGCCCTTGGGTGCGCGGCTCATGTTGCCATCGTCCATGTAGTACTGGTGCTCGTTGGCCGGCACCAGGATCTCGGCGTTCGGAAATGCCAGCGACTTGTCGGCCTTGAGCAGGCCGTTGATGTGATCGCCGTGGTAATGCGAGATGATCACGGTGTCGATCGCGTTGGCATCGATGCCGGCCGCGGCGAGATTGGTCATCAGCTGACCGGTTGCGCCCTTGCTCGAAACGAACGCTGCCTCGCTCGTACCGGTGTCGACCAGCGCGAGTTTCGATCCGGTGTTGATCACGACCGGATTGTAGGGGCCGATGAAGAAGCCCGGCTCCATGAAGGCGGCGGCAAGCGCAGCGTTGACCTCTTCCTTCTTGACGTTGGTGACGAAAGCATCGGTCACCGGCAGCCGGTTGGCGCCGTCGGTGACCACCGTCACCTCGATGTCGCCGACCTTGTAGCGATAAAAGCCTGCGACCTGCTTGCCGGCAACAGGCGCTGCCGCGCGCGCGGTCGACGGCATGCCCACCGCGGCGGCGCTGGCGCCGAACGCTGCGGTGGCTGCAAGCACATGGCGCCGTGTCAATTTCGTCATTGTATGCCTCCCTCTGCCCGGCATTGTTGCGATCGCCGGTTCGGATTGCCCTTCAATCCAGCTCCGCCAGCCCCGCCCTGTCCGGTTATGCCCGCATGTTAGACCGCTAGTGCCGCGGTTCGGAAGTGATAAGCTTCGGCCCGTCTCGCGCCGCAAAAGGTCGCGGACTGCCTTGCAGGCAAATCAATCAACTATGGGGAGGTCGTGATGCGTAGTTTGTGTGTGCTGGCTGGCGCAATCGGCGTTGCGCTCGTGATGAGTTCGGGCGCGTTTGCCCAGGTGCCGCCTGACCCGAACAATCCGAACGAAGCGGTGCCGGACGCCATGAATCCGACGCCCTATGGCGCGCCGATCGCGCTGGAGGACGCCAAGAAGGTCGCCGCTGCGGCAGTCGCCGAAACGGTAAAGCGCAACTGGAGCGGCATGTGCATCGCGGTGGTCGGCCCAACGGGCGACCTTGTCTATTTCGAGAAGCACGACAATTGCCAATACGCTTCGATTTCGATCTCGCAGCACAAGGCGCGCACCGCGGCACGCTATCGCCGCCCGACGGTGGTGTTCGAGCGGCTGGTCGGCAAGGGTGCGTTCTTCGCCTATCTGCCGACGCTCGACGACGTGATCGCCTCGCGCGGCGGCAACCCGATCGTGGTCGGCGGCAAGATCATCGGCGCGATCGGCGTCAGCGGCGGCACCGGATCGCAGGATGACACGATCTCGCAGGCCGGGCTTACCGCACTGAAGTAATTCCGAGTGCAAAAAACCATACGGCTCTGCCGGGGCTCGTCCCCGGCAGAATTTTTTTAGCTGCCAAATTATTCGAATGTCATTCCGGATCGCGCGCCAGCGCGTGTCCGGATGACGATGGAGGAACCTAGCCGATCTTGTCGACGACCCACTTCACCATCATCGACGTCACATCGCCGAGCGACAAAAGCACCGCGGCCCAGATGAACGCCGAACTGAAATTGGCGATCTGAAACCGCCAGTACGGCATCGCGAACACGCCGGCGACGATCGGCACCGAGGCGCGCAGCGGGCCGGAGAAGCGCGCGATGAAGATCGCGGCCGCGCCCCACTTCTTGATGAAGTCTTCGCCCGCCGGGATCAGGTTCGGGTGCTGCGACAGCGGCCACATGTGGTAGACGCGGCCTTCGAGCTTGAGCCCGACCCAATAGGACAGCCAGTCGCCAAGGGCCGCGCCGACCGCACCCGCCACCAGGATCGGCCAGAAATTCAGTCCGCTGGCGCTGATCAGTGCGCCGAGCGCGACCAGCACGCCCCAGGCCGGAATCAGCAACGAGATGAAAGCCAGCGACTCGGCAAAGCACAGCGCGAATACGATCGGCGCGGCCCAGGCCTGATGCAGACGGACGTACTCGATGATGGGCTGGACGTAATGGTCGAGGTCCATCTGGACTTTCTGGAGTACCCATTTTGGCGCCACGCGGCGCCTTCTTCCCGCGGCCCGTGGCACGCGCATTGCGGGCTGTTTGTTTATCGCGGATGCCGTTGTTTAGCCAGTATCGGGTGCAACCGTGTGTGAAGAGCCGCGGCGGCATGACGTCCCATTGAACGGTTGATAAGCCCCCCTAAAGCCTCCTGCCCCTGGCCGTGGCATAGTTCAACGCTTAAGTGATTCGCCTCATTCTGCCGGAACCCGACAGCTGAACTGACATGGCCAAAACCGCTGCCAAGAACGCGAAAACGCCCAAGAAAACCGCCGGCGTCGGCGACCTGTTTGGCTCAGACAAGCCGCAAGCCAAGGCCAAGAGCGCGGCCAAGCCGTCCCGCGCCGCCGCTGGCGGCGAAGAGGGCTATACCGCCAAGCACATCGAGGTTCTCGAGGGCCTGGAGCCGGTGCGGCGGCGGCCCGGTATGTACATCGGCGGCACCGACGAGAAGGCGTTGCATCACCTGTTCGCCGAGGCGATCGACAACGCCATGGACGAGGTGATCAACGGGCATGCGACCTTCATCGAGGTCGAACTCGACGCCGAGGGCTTCGCCAGCGTCAACGACAATGGCCGCGGCATCCCGATCGATCCGCATCCGAAGTTCAAGAACAAGTCGGCGCTCGAAGTCATCATGACGACGCTGCACGCCGGCGGCAAATTCGACTCTCAGGTCTATGATGCGACGGGCGGCCTGCACGGCGTCGGCATTTCGGTCACGAATGCCCTCTCCGACCGGCTCGAGGTCGAGGTCGCGCGCGGCCAGAAGCTCTACAAGATGGTGTTCGAACGCGGCAAGCCGAAGGGCAAGCTGCAGGAAATCGGCAAGGCGCCGAACCGCCGAGGCACCAAAGTGCGCTTTCATCCCGACGCCGAAATCTTCGGACCGAAGGCGCACTTCAAGGCCGAGCGCATCTTCCGGATGACGCGCTCGAAGGCGTATCTGTTCGGCGATGTCGAGATCCGCTGGTCCTGCGATCCGAAGCTGGTCGAGGGCACCGACATCCCGGCCGAAGCGACATTCCATTTCGCCGACGGCCTCAAAGACTATCTCGCGGAGACGCTTTCGGGCGCGACGCTGGTGCATCCCGACATCTTCACCGGCTCGGCCGGCAAGACCGGCAAGCACGGCGGCGCGCAATGGGCGGTGGCCTGGACCGCCGACGCCGATGGCTTCATCAACTCCTACTGCAACACGATCCCGACGCCGGACGGCGGCACCCACGAGTCGGGGCTCCGCACCGCCCTGCTCCGCGGTCTCAAAGATCACGCCGAGCGCATGAACCAAGGCAAGCGCGCGGCCTCGATCACCAGCGAAGACGTCATGGTCGGCGCCGGCTGCATGCTCTCGGTGTTCATCCGCGAGCCGGAGTTCCAGGGCCAGACCAAGGATCGTCTCGCTACGGCCGAAGCCCAGCGCATCGTCGAGAACGCCATCAAGGACCCGTTCGACCACTGGCTCGCCGGCAATCCCCTGCAGGCTAACAAGCTGCTCGACTTCGTCGTCGATCGGGCCGAGGAGCGCATCCGCCGCCGTCAGGAGAAGGACGTCTCGCGCAAGAACGCAACGCGCAAGCTTCGCCTGCCCGGCAAGCTCGCCGACTGCACCAATGCGCAGACCGCCGGCTCGGAAATCTTCATCGTCGAGGGCGACTCGGCCGGCGGCTCGGCCAAGCAGGCGCGCGACCGCGCGCTGCAAGCGGTACTGCCGCTCCGCGGCAAGATCCTCAACGTGCAGTCCGCCGGCAAGGACAAGCTCGCGCAGAACGCCCAGCTTGGCGATCTGGTGCAGGCGCTTGGCTGCGGCACCGGCTCGCACTACCGCGACGAGGATCTGCGCTACGACAAGGTGATCGTGATGACCGACGCCGACGTCGACGGCGCCCATATCGCGTCGCTGCTGATCACCTTCTTCTTCACGCAGATGCCAAGCCTTATCGAGAACGGCCATCTCTACCTGGCGGTGCCGCCGCTCTATCGGCTGAGCCACAATGGCAAGACGTTTTACGCCCGCGACGAGAAACACCGCGACGAAATCCGGAAAAAGGAATTCCACGCCAACGCCAATGTCGAGGTCGGCCGCTTCAAAGGCCTCGGCGAGATGATGGCGCACCAGCTCAAGGAAACCACGATGGACCCGAAGAAGCGCACGCTGCTTCAGGTCCGTATCCTCGAGGACGATCAGAAGGCCACCGCGAAATCGGTCGAGCGGCTGATGGGCAATAAGGCCGAGGCGCGGTTCGAATTCATCCAGGAGCGCGCGGCGTTCGCGGACGCGTCCGCGCTCGACGTGTGATCGACGAGGTTCTGACCGATGGCTTTCGACAAACCGACCCGCGGCCCGATGACCTCGCGCGAGGCGGCCGAAGCCGCGTTCAAGAAGGTCACCACCAAGCCCGCCGACCTGCCGGTTGCGAAGCCGAAGGTGCCGAACGCCAAGGAGCAGGTGTCGCTGCGCATCGATCGCGACATCCTCGATCATTTCCAGGAAGGCGGCCCGGGCTGGCAGGACCGCATCAACGACACGCTGCGCAAGGCGATCGGGAAGTAGCCCGCATATCGCGCGACGTGGCGTTCAGCCCGTTCGCTGCATTGCTCTTTTGCAGTGCCGCAGCGATTCAGCGACAAAAAAAGCGATTCACCCCGGAACGGAAACAGAGCTGGCGGCTTATCTGGGCAGTACGAGCAAGCGCCCCCTCCCCCCGACAGCTTGCTCGGAACAAGGCCTCGCCCTAACCGGCGAGGCCTTTTTATTTTGGCTCGATGATAACGCCAGAGGCCGTTGATCAGGCGTGGGGTTTGCCCGTTTGCCGCGTCCCTCCTGGTGTCCAGGGGGCGCAACGGTCCTGGCGCGGTTCCACCGCCTGTGCCCCGCAGCTATAATCCAATGGACAACAGCGCGGACGAACCGCGCGTTTTGGAATTGCCGGACAAACAGCGGGGGAGGATGTCTTGATTGACCCGGTTCAACGTCGCGAATTTCTGAAATTGTCTGCCCTGGTCCCAGTCGTCGCCACAGGCGGCGCATTGGGCGTCATCGGTTCCGCTGTCGCTGCACCGACGGAAAAGACGGTCGCCTATCAGGTCAACGGCAGGCCGTTCGAAGGCATGATCGTTTACGACAGCAGCGTCCAGACCAAGCGGCCGATCATTTTCATGCAACCCGATTGGTATGGCGTCAACGCGGACAATATCGCGCAGGCTCGCCTGATCGCCGGCAAGGACTACGTCGTGCTGATGGCGGACATGTTCGGCGCAGGCTACGCCGGCAAGACCAAGGCGCGGCCGGAACTGGCTGCCGCGGTCGGCGCCATGCACGGTGACCTTCCCTTGACGCTCGCCTGCGGCAACGCGGCCTTCAACGCGCTTTTCGCAGAAGCCGACAAGCTCGGCATCGTGGATGGGCGCAAGAAGGTCGCCATCGGCTACTGCGCCGGCGCCGGATTCCTTATCGAGCATGCGCGAAGCGGCGCCGACTTCAGCGCCATCGTCACATTCCACATCACCAACCCAAATCCGTCCTTTGCCGGGACGCCCTGCAACATCAAAGGCCGCGTGCTGGCGATCCACGGCTCGGCCGATCCGGTCACGCCGAAAGCCAAGATGGATGCGTTCGCCGACGAGCTCACCCAGGCGAAGGTCGATTGGCAGGTGATGATGATCGGCGGAATGACCCACGAGCTCAACGAGAAGAACCGCCGCAAAGCCTACATGCTGATGCGCGACTTCTTCACCGAGACGCTCTGAGTCGATCGCGACCGGCCGAGAGTGTGAGGACGATCAACGCGCCGGTTGCGCCGCCGGCGCAGGTGCGTCCACGGCCACGATGCCGAGTTTCGGCAGCATCGGCCGCCAATACGCGGCGTCCTTGGCGATGCGCGCCGCGAACTCGGCTGAATTCAGCGTGCCGGAAATCTCGCCCTTCTTCATGTGCTCCTGCACGGCCGCCGACTTGATCGCGGTGAGCGCTGCGGCTTCGAGCTTCTTGACCATGTCGGCAGGCACCCCCGCAGGCGTCAGCAGACCGTACCAGTTCTCCATCACCATGCCGCTGTAGCCGAGCTCGACCGTTGTGGGCGTGTCCGGCAGCGACGCGAGACGGTTCACGCCGAGCACCACGACCGGCCGGATCTGGCCGGCCTGCACCATCGGCAGCAGCACCGGCGGGTCCGCCGGAATGACATCGATGCGGCCGGCGACCAGATCGGGCAGCGCGGGCGCCGCGCCGCGATACGGCACATGCGCGATCTTGATGCCGGCGCCGGTGTTGATGAGTTCGCCCGCGATATGCATCGTCGTGCCGGGACCGGCCGAGGCGTAGCTGAGGTGGCGCGTCTTTGCGAGCGCCACGAGGTCCTTGAAGTCCTTGAACGGCAACTGCGGATTGGCGACCAGCAGCGTCGGCGAGGCGCCGACCATGGCGATGGCGTCGAACGACTTCACCGGATCGTATTTGACGTGCGGCTGCAGCACCGCGGTGATGACGTGCGAGCCCTGACTGCCCATCAGCAGCGTCTTGCCGTCGGGGGCCGCGCGCGACACGAAGTCCGCCGCGATCACGCCACCGCCGCCGGCGCGGTTCTCCACCACGATGGTGGCGCCGAGCGGGCCTTGCATCTCCTGCGCCAGGATACGCGCCATGGTGTCGACCGGTCCGCCGGCCGCAAACGGCACGATGATCTTGACCGGCTCATCCGCAAGCACCGGTCCGAATCCAATCAAGCCAAGCAAAACAGCCGTCGCAAGGCGGCGCATGGTTTTCTCTCCCTGGCGGCCTTTTGTTTTCGCGCGACGGCCGTCGGAGGATTGTCACGAGGAACGTCGAGATGGTCAATCGCGGATGCGGACTTGTCGGCTGCGCGCCGGCGGGGATGTTCGCCAAGTGCGCAAAGGCCGAACCCAGCCGGCATGCACCGGATTGCCGGCAAATGCCATGATTTGGATTATCTGGCGGACAGGTTGATCGTCCATCCGCCCGGCCAGATCCGCACGGGCCAGCTCGGATCGTGTTGCCAATGCTTGACCTCCTCGCGCCAATCGGGGCCGATCACGAATATGGACGATGGCGGAACGAAATAGTTGTACGCGCCGACCGCGACGATCCATGTGAGGATGACGCCGCTCAAGATTCGCAAATGGCCGCGATGAATGACCGTCCAACTCAGCAAGGCAAAGCCGATCAGCACTTGCGGCGCAAACGCATGCCGCCCCCCGCTCCACGCGTGGATCAGATCGAGCTTCCGATCGGTGGCGCCGAGATAGCCTGTGCCGGCAAGCAGGGCACTGGCCAGGAGAAACCACAGCGGCGATTGGCTGGGGCGCGTGGCTGCAGCGATGACAGCGACAGCGAAGATGAGGACGACAAGCGCGAGCGGCCACAACGGTCCGCTGCCGGTCTGAAAGCTGTGGGACAGGTCGGCGACCGGAGCTTCTGCCAGAACATGGCCGAGGAACGGCACCAGGATGTGCTTCGCCAGGACGATGGCGCCGATCACGCTTGGGCTGGTGCCGATGTCCCGCTGCCCCAAAGTGGTGAAGAATGCGATCTGGATGATGGCTCCCGCCAGCAGCACGAGGCCCTGCAGCGCTCGCGCCTTCGAACGCTCGGGCACGGCCCGCAATGCGAAAAGCGGCACGAGGATCCAGCTCGCCGGTCCGCTGAGGGCGGCCAACAGCAGCAGGCATCCATGAACGACGCCCATCACGCCGGATTGGGTTTCGATCGCGAGGATTACGGCCGCGCACAGCGCCAGATGATTGTAGCTGGTCGTGGAATTGGCCCAGACCTCTTCGGGCACCGGCGCCAGGACGACGACAAGAGCTGCGGCCCAGACGACCCAACGGCTTTGCAGCCACTTGTCGCGGCTCATCACCAGCAACAGCACTGGAAGGCATTGGATGAGCACGGCCACAGTGGCGGTGACGTAAGGCGCTCCCCGCAATGACGTCAGATGCGCGGCCAGCAATGTGGCCGCGTTGCCTGCGATATTCAGATAGTTCGCATGCGGCGCGAATAGCGCTTGCCACCATGGCAGGTCCCAAGCCCTCCGGAAGAAGACTGTGCCTTCTTCGGCCCAAAATCTCCCTTCGGTCCAGACTTTCGGGATCCGCGCGCCAATCGCGAGCGCGACAACCAACAGAAAGAGTGCCCGCCGCGAAGCGGAGGACATTGGCTCGTGAAGCCAGGTGAAGGTTCGGGAAACCGCGCGCCGCATCATATCGCGTGCTCTTACAAATACGGCATCGCGCTGTCACCCTGGCGCCGGTCGCGGCGGCCTGTTTACGGATGCAATGACAACTGACCGCGATCCCCGATCAGATGACACACGCCTCGCGCAGCTTGCCGATCGCGGCGGCCTCATAGCCCAGATCGCGCAGCACCGCTTCGGTGTCGGCGCCGACCGGCCGCGGCGGTGACGTGACGCGGCCTCCGCCGTGGGCGAGCCGGAACGGTGTGCCCGGCACCGTGACGTCGCCGTCCATGCCCTCGACCTTCTCATGCTTGTGCAGGAAGCCACGCGTCCCAAGCTGCGGGTCCTTGAGCGCTTCGGGCAGCGTGCGCACACGCGCGGCCGGAACATGGTTGTCCTCGAGGAAGCGCTCCCATTCGTCAGCGGTGCGGGCGCGAAGGAGCTCGCCGAGCAGCGCCATCTCGCGCGCCCGATCGTCGTGGCGCTGATCGTTGTTGTCCTTCGCCATTTCGGGATGGCCGAGCAGGCTCCACAGCCTGCGCTGCTGGCGGATGTTGCTGGCGCCGAGCGCCAGCAAGCCATCCTTGGTTTCAAAGACGCAGTTGGTCGCGTGCGGATGCTCGTTGCCGGACGGCTTGGGCCCGGAGCCGGTGCGGAGATAGCTCGTGACATGCGAACTGGCGAGCGTCAGCGCCACGTCGTTCATCGCGAGATCGATACGCTGGCCGCGCTGGGTACGCTCGCGCTGAAACAGCGCACTGGCGAGCGCGAACGCGCCCATGGTGCCGGTGGCGTAATCGACCGCGGGCGCACCAAACTTGATCGGGTGCACGTCGCGCGTGCCGGTCATCGCCATCAGTCCGGTCGTCGCCTGGATGACGAAGTCGTAGGCGGTCTCCTCGCCGCGCGGCCCGCCATGGCCGAAAGCCGAGATCGAGCAATAGATCAGCTTCGGGTTGATCTTGCTGAGCTCGTCGTAGCCCAGTCCGAGCGCCTCGAAGGCGCCAGGCCGATAGTTCTCGACCAGGATGTCGGCCGTCGCGATGAGCTTCTTGAAGATCTCCTGCCCGGCTTCGGTTTTCAGGTTGAGCGCGATCGAACGCTTGTTGGAGCCCTGGGTGAGAAAGTAGGTCCCCATGCCGTTGCGGCTCAGCGCGCGGTCGCCGCCGCTGGTCCGGCTCTGGTCGGGATCGTTCGGGTCTTCGACCTTGATGACATCGGCGCCCAATAGCGCGAGCTGATAGGCCGCAAACGGCCCCGCCAGCACATGCGTGGCGTCGATGATGCGAATGCCCTCGAAGGGTTGGGTCACGGCTCTTGGCTCCGGCTTGGCGCTGCGCTGATCAACATCCTAGAACGTTTTGCTCCATAAAGGCTGGCACTGGCCGAATGCCCGTTCTGAGGCCAATCGGCAGGAACCGATGGTCCACTCCAGCCGGAATCGCTTGCAAAAGAAATCACATGCAAAAGCATGCCTTTCTGAGATCGAAGCTGGCATCTCTGGCTGGTATCTGACAGGGTACGCAAGGGATCCGGCGCACCTCCGACACAAGCCAGAGAGGACCGCTCGAATGGCAAACTCGGAAGTCGGCTTGGCATGAATGGTGGAATGGTCGACGTCCACACGATTGCCGCAGCAGCCCAGCGGCGCTTCCAACTTGTCCTGATCAAGCCTTCACACTACGACGACGATGGCTACGTGATCCGCTGGTGGCGGGCGATGATCCCGTCAAATTCGCTGGCTGCGGTGTATGGCATTGCGGCGGATTGCGCCGAGCGAAGCGTGCTCGGATCCGACGTTGTCATCGATGTCACGGTCATCGACGAAACGAACACATATGTTGACGTGCCTGCGCTTGTCGCGCGCCTCGAGCAGCATTCCCGGTTCGGCCTCGTTGCCCTGATTGGCGTCCAGTCAAATCAGTACCCCCGGGCTTTGGACATTGCTCGGCCGTTTCGGAATGCCGGTGTCCAGGTTGCCATTGGCGGATTCCATGTGTCCGGCTGCTTGTCGATGCTGGACGGTCGCGCTGTCGAACTCGATGCCTGCCGCGACATGGGCATTTCGATGTTTGCGGGTGAGGCTGAAGGACGGCTCGAAACGGTGCTGATCGACGCCGCGAACGGCCGGCTCGCGCCGTTGTATAATTTCATGAAGGACCTTCCGGGTATGGAAGGCCAGCCGGCGCCCTTCCTGCCCAAAGTCCATGTCGAGCGGACGCTCGGGCTGAGCACGAGTTTCGACGCAGGCCGCGGCTGCCCCTACCAGTGTTCGTTCTGCACGATCATCAACGTGCAGGGGCGCAAGTCGCGCTTCCGCACGGCCGATGATGTGGAGCATCTGGTTCGGCTCAACTGGGCGCAAGGGGTCCACAAGTTCTTCATCACGGATGACAACTTCGCGCGCAACAAGGAATGGGAATCGATTTTCGATCGCTTGATCGAATTGCGCGAGGTGCACCGGATTCCGCTCGGCTTGATGATCCAGGTCGACACGCTTTGTCACAAGATCCCGAACTTTATCGAGAAGGCGCATCGCGCCGGCGTGACGCGCGTTTTCATCGGCCTGGAAAACGTCAATCCGGACAACCTCGCCGCAGCCAAGAAGCGTCAGAACAAAATCACCGAATATCGTGCGATGCTTTTGGCCTGGAAGGCGCAGGGCATCATCACGCTCGCCGGATACATCCTTGGCTTTCCGGCGGACACCCCGGCGACCATCCGCCGCGACATCGCGATCATTCAGGACGAGTTGCCCGTCGATATCGTCGAGTTTTTCTGCCTGACGCCACTGCCGGGCTCGGAAGATCACCAGAAGCTTTGGAAAGCGGGGGTCGCGATGGACGCAGACCTCAACAAATATGATGTTGAGCACGTCTGCACCGCCCACAGCCGAATGAGCCAGGAGCAATGGGAGGCGATCTATCGCGAAGCGTGGTCGCTCTATTACTCGCCGGCGCACATGAAGACGCTGCTGCGCCGCGCCTTTGCAACCGGGGTGCCGGTCAACAGCCTGATCAAGCTGCTCGTCAATTTCGCGACCACCGTGCCGCTTGAGAATGTCCATCCGCTCCAAGGCGGCGTCCTGCGTCTGAAAACGCCCTCAGAGCGCCGCCCCGGCCTGCCGCATGTGGCTGGCGTTGCATTCTGGATTCCTTATGTGTGGGGAACGCTGGCCAAACATGCCGTGATCGCCGGCACGATCTTGCGGCTCATCGGGTGCAAGATCGCGATCGTGTGCGATTCCAAGTCCGAACGTTATTTCGACAAGGCGCTCACGCCCGTCCACGACGACGACGAAGCAACCCTCGACCTGCTCACCAGGACCACGGGAGCCCGCGAGGCGGTGGCTCATGTCCGGAAGGTCGCCGAATTGACGATGGCGACCAAGCCCGCGTCTTAGCCAAGGAAGCAACATTGCCGAATGGGCGCGAATTGCCCGATGGCGTGCAGCGCTCAAGTCAGGCGGCGCAGTAGTGCGCGGGATTCAAGCCGCGTACTGCGCAATGCCTTTACCGAACGACCAATTCTCTTTTTTGACTTCCACGACATTGATGAACACGTCTTCCATGCGAATTCCGGGCGACTTTGCCAATCCCTCGGCAATCGCCCTGTAGAGCGTCTTTTTCTGCTCAACCGTGCGACCTTCGTTCCACGTAATCTGGATGATAACAAGATCGTCGGTGCGCTCGATTCCGAGGTAAGTCGGATCGTAGATGAAGTTGCTGGCATCGTGTTCGGCGATGATCTGAAACCGATCGTTTTGCGGAACGCCAACGCCAATCATCGCCTCATAGACGACGCGTGCGATTTCTTGACGGTAGGCGGCATCTTTGCCTTTGCGAACATCAATACGAACGAGCGGCATATCTCTTCTCCTGTTTTCGCTTTGTTGCGTGGCTATACCTCGTCCGGCCGCCACTCCGGGCTGTAGCCGCCCAAGGTCGGGTGATACATCTCGTCGCCGCTGTGCTGCGTGAACTCGACGTTGAGCCTGTCTTCACGAAGGCCCAGAATTTCGATGGCATGGGCGCAGAGCGCTTTCGCGACCGCCATGCGTTGCTCGGCCGAACGGCCTTGCCGGATGTCGAGCATCATGACGGACACCGGCACGGGTTCGGTCCCGGCCTCGGTGATCCGCCAGACGCCGCCCTCGCCCAACTCGCGGATGGCGACGCTGATGCGACGGATATCGACCGACATCATCTCCGCGTAGGTCTCGCTCATTCTTCTGGCGAGCCGTCGCTTGTCGTCGGGCGAATAGTGGTCGTTCACATCGAGTTGCAGGTAAGGCATGGGAGTATCCCAAGGAAAGAGTTGGCGCCGAGGGCTGGAGCTGCCGAAGCAGCCCCACGCCTTCCTCACGGCCGGCGTTACTTGCCGGCCTTCTCCAGTTGAGCGATCAGGGCGTCGGCGAAAGCCGTGTCCGAGAAGGGCTGCTGACCCGTGATCACTTCACGGTCCACAACCGCGTTCGGCTTCCAGGATTCCGCATTCTGGATTTGCGCTCCTGCGGCCTTCAGCGCTTCGTCGTTGTAGTAAGGCGCGCGGCCACCGAGTTGCGGTTGCTCGATCTGCACTTCTTCGGCTTTCGAGAAGACTGCAATCTTGTAGCCCGCATAGGGCCAGCCCTGAGCCAAGGCCGGAAGAGAAGCCGTTTCGCCGGCATTCAGGGCTTTGTCGAACTTTTCCGTCTGAGGAAGCGTGGACAGGAGCGCCATCGGCCCGTGACAGATCAGCGCCGTCGGACGCTTGGTTTCATGGAAGCTCAGCAGGATCTTGCCGAGCTCTTTGTCTTTGACGAGATCGACCATCGGCGCATGACCGCCGGGTACGAAGACCGCCGCGTACTCTTGCGTGTTCCCGGCGACATCCGAGAGCTTGAGAGGATGACGCAGCCCTTCGAAGCTATCGATAAAGCGGAGCGTCTCCATGCGCCTCGCATTGTCGTTGCCGAAGAACATGGTCTGGTTTGAGCTTGCGTCCATCGTCGGCGCGTCGCCGTTCGGGCTCGCGAATACCGGTGTGTAGCCAGCTTTGATGAGGGCGCGCAGTGGCGTTGCGAGTTCGTTGAGGTAGTAGCCGGTGGCGTAGACTTTGTTGTCCGGCATTTCGAGCAGATGGGCGCCCGACATAACGACGAGTACTTTTCCTTTCGAGGACGGCTGGTTTGAAGTGACCGTATTCATTGGAAGTCTCCTGTGAGATTGAGTTTTGAGCTAGGTGAGAGAAATCGAGGGTGGGCGTTGCGCCTAAGTCCGATCGAGGGTCAGGCAACCTTGGCTTCTGCCAGCCGGTAGCGTGGCGAAGGCGTGGTGCCGCGAAGCTGCGGAAGCATGTCGCGACGCGCCGCCTCGTAGCGGTCCCAGGCCGCGCCATCCTGAAGAACAGGGATCGTGACGGTTTCGCCCTGATCCAGACCAACAAGTGCGGCATCGACCAGATTTTCTGCGGTCATGACGATGTCTTGCGGAAGCTGGCTGACATGGCGGCCGGCCAATTCCCAGAAGTCCGTGGCGGTCGCAGCGGGAAGAACGGCCTGAATACGAAGGCCCTTCGGCGCTAGTTCGTGCTGCAAGGACTGGCTGAACGCCGTGACGAAGGACTTGCTGGCTCCGTACACGCCGTTCAGAAATTCCGGCGCGATACCAACAACCGACGACACGTTGATGATCGTCCCGGCTCCACGAGCGACGAAGGCCGGCGCGGCCGCATACGCTAGGCGAGTCAGCGCCGTGATGTTCAGCTCGATCAGTTCGTCCAGCTTGTTCACGTCGGTATCAAGCAACGGCTTGATCGCGCCGACGCCGGCATTGTTCACCAGCATGGTAATGCTGGCGTCCTCGCGCAGAATCTTTTCAACCTGCGCACGTTCGCTCGGCTTGGTCAGATCGGCTGCAACGACCTCGATGCTGCGTCCGGTTTCGGTCGTCAGCTTCTTTGCGAGTGCGTTGAGCTTGTCCTGGTTGCGGGCGACGACGATGAGGTCGTAGCCGCGCCGCGCGAGCCTGTCCGCATAGACCGCGCCAATGCCGGCCGAAGCGCCGGTGATCAGGGCGGTGCCTTTGTTTTTGCTGGTAACCATCTGTTTTCCTTCCATTTTCGAGTTCGCCCGCAGGCTGATGACCGGAAATGTAAGGCCGCTGGTCTTTGACCGAAATGACGTATAAGATACGTTTTTAGGACACGCCGGTTTGATCGGAGAGTTTGCATGCAGCGCATCGGCTTTGTCGTTTTCGACGGCTTTCAATCGATGAGTTTTGCGGCGCTCTCGGTGTTTGAATACGCGAACGTCATGCTGGGTAAGCCGGTTTACGAGATGCACTTCATCTCTGAAGAAGGCGGCCCCGTGCGTTCGTCGACCGGGATGGTGGTTGACTCAAAACGCTTTGGCCAAACGACCTACGACACGGTGATCGTTGGTGGTGGAGCGTCCATCATTGAACACGCTCCTGCTGGCCTGCTCGCCTTCATCCGCAAGGCATCGAAGACGGCACGCCGTGTTGCGTCGATTTGCACAGGCACCTTCATCTTCGCGGAAGCAGGCATCCTCGATGGAAAACGCGTGACGACGCATTGGCTCTATGCGCGTGAACTTCAGACGCGTTTCCCTGAAGTGAAGATGGAAGAAGACCGTATCTTCATCATCGACGGCAACGTATGGACGTCGGCCGGCATGACAGCCGGAATCGATCTAGCGCTGGCCATGGCTGAAAAGGACCTCGGCGCCGACGCCGCGCGCGAAATCGCGCAAAAGCTGGTCGTGTTTCATCGCCGCGCCGGCGGCCAGTCGCAGCACTCCGCCCTGCTCGAATTGGAGCCGAAGTCCGATCGCATCCAAACGGCCTTGGCTTACGCCAAGAAAAATCTTCACACCCCGTTGTCGGTGGAGCGTTTGGCGGAGGCTGCGCATTTAAGTCCGCGACAGTTCAGCCGGGCATTCCGCGCCGAAACTGGGCAGTCGCCCGCGAAAGCGGTTGAGAATCTTAGGCTCGAAGCGGCAAGAATGATGATGGAGCAGACGCGCCATCCGATCGACGTCGTTGCACGAGAAACGGGGTTCGGAGATCGAAGGCGCTTGCGGGAAGCGTTCTTGCGCACCTTTGGCCAGCCGCCGCAAACCATTCGACGGAATGCAAGAGCGGAAAGTTTCGCGTAATGGCTGGCGTTAATGAGTTCACGCCGTAGGCTCATTTTTGTTCTTGATTTATTCTTGCGTCTAGCGTAAGGATCGTTCCGTCTTGCACCGTCGAGGGCATCGTCGATCGCGACGCCCGAACACGCTGCAGGATGCGGCCGCCGACAACGCGGACCGCGGATGGAGCGCCGGGAGGCGTCGGGCTCTTCGCACGGGCCCGCGCGCCCCGGGACCCCCACTGCCCTCAAAGCACTGGCCCTCAAGGCCATGGGTCCCGGAAGCTCGGCGCGCAGGCCGGCCGATCGCAAGGCTGGCTTGACGGAGCCTCGCACGCTCCGTGGCGCCTCCCGGCGCTCCATTCCTCTCCCGTTTGGGAGAGAGAAGGAAAACAGGGAGACGGGCGCACCCGGGCGTCCGAAAACAAAACCCCGGGACGGCGGAGCGTTGACTGAAAGCCGCCGCCAACCGAAAGGAGCCAGCCCCTCTAATGCAACCTGAACTCGCCGCCGACCGCCCGAAGCTCCGCCGGCTTGATCAGCCGCGAATGCGCGACCGTCACCGAATGCAACGGCCCTTCGAGCTTCGCGACCCAGAAGGCCAGGAAGCGCTGAAGCTCCGGGAATTTCGGAAACAGGTCGTAATTCTGCCAGACGTAGGTCTGAAGAAGCCACGAGTGATCGGGACGTCGGTAGAGGATCTCAGCGGTCGTCAGCCCGTAACCGCTCAGCTGCTTTTGGAAGTCTTTTGAAGGCAGGTTTTTTGAAGAGAAGTCCTGTGTTGCCATGGTCCGAATCTCCAAATCCGGCATCTCGATTGTGCGCCGGTTGTCGGCCATGACAAGCCAGAAAACGAAATTATGTTCCTATTTTCAATGCGTTAGCAGCATTATGACAGGACTGCTGACAAACCTGGAACTGGGACCTGAATTGCCTGGTAGCAGTCCCAAGCGATGAGTGCTAAGAAATTTGAGAAAGCCTCTTGATGGCGGTGTTTGACCGCCTATCTGGCGGGCTTGAAGGGTGCCTTGGGGACAACTTGCAGGCGCCCTTCTTCCGTAAAGACCCATTCGACCAAGCGTTCCCGTTCAATCAACCATGGAGGAATCCCATGAAGTTTCGTCCGCTTCACGACCGCGTCGTCGTCAAGCGCGTCACCGCCGATGAGAAGACGGCCGGTGGCATCATCATCCCCGACACCGCACAGGAAAAGCCTTCGCAGGGCGAAGTGATCGCGGTGGGCCCGGGCGGCCGCGACGAGGCCGGCAAGCTGATCCCGATCGACATCAAGGTCGGCGACCGCGTCCTGTTCGGCAAGTGGTCGGGCACCGAGGTCAAGATCGACGGCCAGGATCTCCTGATCATGAAGGAGTCCGACATCATGGGCGTGATCGACGAGCCGGCTGCCAAGAAGAAAGCCGCCTAACGAACAATCGCTGTTCCTCGTCCTGAGGAGGCCGCGCAGCGGCCGTCTCGAAGGACGAGGGCGAAAATTTCTCGGACCTCATCCTTCGAGACGCAGGCTTCGCCTGCTCCTCAGGATGAGGGTCAAAGATCAACGGAGTAAGCAACAATGGCTGCTAAGGAAGTCAAATTCTCGGTCGACGCGCGCGACAAGATGCTGCGCGGCGTCGACGTGCTCGCCAACGCCGTCAAGGTGACGCTCGGCCCGAAGGGCCGCAACGTCGTGCTCGACAAGTCGTTCGGCGCGCCGCGCATCACCAAGGACGGCGTCACCGTCGCCAAGGAAATCGAGCTTGAGGACAAGTTCGAGAACATGGGCGCGCAGATGGTGCGCGAGGTCGCCTCGAAGGCCTCCGACGTCGCCGGCGACGGCACCACCACCGCCACGGTTCTCGCCCAGGCCATCGTCAAGGAAGGCTCGAAGGCGGTCGCCGCGGGCATGAACCCGATGGATCTGAAGCGCGGCATCGACCTCGCGGTCGAGGCGATCGTGGAAGACCTCAAGAAGAACTCGAAGAAGGTCACTTCGAACGCGGAAATCGCCCAGGTCGGCACCATTTCGGCCAACGGCGACAAGGAAATCGGCGACTACCTCGCCAAGGCGATGGAAAAGGTCGGCAACGAAGGCGTCATCACGGTCGAGGAGGCCAAGAGCCTCGAGACCGAGCTCGACGTCGTCGAGGGCATGCAGTTCGACCGCGGCTATATCTCGCCGTACTTCATCACCAACGCCGACAAGATGCGCGTCGAGTTCGATGACGCCTACATCCTGATCAACGAGAAGAAGCTCTCGGGCCTGCAGGAGCTCCTGCCGCTGCTCGAGGCCGTTGTTCAGACCGGCAAGCCGCTGGTGATCGTGGCCGAGGACGTGGAAGGCGAAGCGCTCGCCACCCTCGTCGTCAACAAGCTGCGCGGCGGCCTCAAGGTCGCGGCCGTGAAGGCTCCGGGCTTCGGCGATCGCCGCAAGGCCATGCTGCAGGACATCGCGGTCCTGACCGGCGGCCAAGCGATCTCGGAAGACCTCGGCATCAAGCTCGAAAACGTCAACGTCTCCATGCTCGGCAAGGCCAAGAAGGTCATGATCGACAAGGAGAACACCACGATCGTCAACGGCGCCGGCAAGAAGGCCGACATCGAGGCGCGCGTGGCGCAGATCAAGGCGCAGATCGAGGAGACCACCTCGGACTACGACCGTGAGAAGCTCCAGGAGCGTCTGGCCAAGCTCGCAGGCGGCGTCGCGGTGATCCGCGTCGGCGGCGCGACCGAGGTCGAGGTGAAGGAGCGCAAGGATCGCGTTGATGACGCGATGCATGCGACCCGCGCAGCGGTCGAGGAAGGCATTCTGCCGGGCGGCGGCGTCGCCCTGCTCCGTGCCACCGAGGCGCTGAAGAAGATCAAGACCGCCAACGATGACCAGAAGACCGGCGTCGAGATCGTCCGCAAGGCGATCCAGGCTCCGGCGCGTCAGATCGCCCTCAACGCGGGCGAGGATGGCTCGATCATCGTCGGCAAGATCCTGGAGCAGACCAGCTACAACCAGGGCTTCGACGCGCAGTCGGGTGAATACGTCGACATGCTCAAGAAGGGCATCATCGACCCGACCAAGGTCGTGCGTTCGGCGATCCAGGGCGCGGCGTCGGTCGCGGCGCTCCTGATCACCACCGAGGCGATGGTCGCCGAAGTGCCGAAGAAGAACGCCCCTGCCATGCCGGCGATGCCGGGCGGCGGCGGAATGGACTTCTGATCGGTCCAACAGACCTGAATGCGAAGGCCCGGGAGAAATCCCGGGCCTTTTTCTTGATGCTGAGACAAAAGGCGACACATAATCGATCCGCGCCGGAGCGCAGATGGGATGACTTCGATGATGCCGGTTTGCGAAGAGGTTCGGCGCGGCGTCTGGCCTTGCGCCCAAAAAGAAACGACCACAACTGAAACGGTGCGCTTACATCCGGCGTCACCGCTTCAATGTGGCCGCTGGGGCAGCGAACTTAACCAGTCTCCACTGCCCGTCATCAGTATCAATACAGGACGCTCGTGACAGCCAAATGACGACGAAATCAGGACAAATCCGGATCGGCATCGGCGGCTGGACCTTCGCGCCATGGCGCGGGGTCTTTTATCCGAAGGGCCTGTCGCAATCGAAAGAGCTGGCCTACACCAGCGAGAGGTTAACGTCGATCGAGGTCAACGGCACCTTCTACAGCTCGCAGAAGCCCGAGACGTTCCGCAAATGGGCCAGCGAAGTGCCGGAAGGCTTCGTGTTCTCGATCAAAGGATCGCGCTTCGTGACCAACCGCCGCGTGCTCGCGGAGGCCGGCGACTCCATCAAGCGGTTCTTCGATTCCGGCGTCACGGAGCTGGGCGACCATCTCGGTCCCCTGCTCTGGCAGTTCGCGCCGTTCAAGAAATTCGATCCGGTGGACTTCGGCAAATTCCTGGAAGCGCTGCCGGAGAAATTCGACGGACGCAAAATCCGCCATGTCATCGAGGTGCGGCACCCGAGCTTCATGGTGCCGGAGTTCATCGCGATGCTGCGCGAATTCAAGATGCCGCCGGTCTATACCGACCACGTCACCTATCCGAACATTCCCGACGTCACCAGCGACTTCGTCTATGCGCGATTGCAGCGGGGCGAGGACGAGGTGCCGACCGCCTATCAGCCGAAGCAGATCGGCGAATGGGCCAAGCGTCTGGAAAGCTGGGCCGAGGGCAAGGAGCCCAAGGACCTCAACCGCGTCGACGACAAGCACAAGCTGAAGGCTGTGCCCCGCGACGTGTTCGCCTACGTGATCCACGAGGGCAAGATCCGCGCGCCGGCCGGCGCCATGGCGCTGATCGAGAAGCTGAAAGGATAGCTCGTGGCGAAGGCAAAGAAGACTGCGGCGAAGAAGGCCAAGCCCGAGGCCAAGCGGAAGTCCAAGAAGCCATCGACGCTCTTCACCATCGGCTATGAGCTGGCCAAGCCCGATGCCGTGATCGCCGAGCTCAAGCGCGCCAAGGTCAAGCTCCTGGTCGACACCCGCGCGGTCGCGGCCTCACGCAAGCCCGGCTTTTCCAAGCGGCAGCTTGCCGCGAGCCTCGACGAGAACGGCATCGGCTATCTGCATCTGCAGAAGCTCGGCACGCCGGACGACGGCCGGCAGGCCGCACGCGCCGGCAAGCTCGAGTCGCTTTGGAAAATCTATGCCAGGCACCTGACCACGCACGACGCGATCGAGGCGATGGACGAACTGATCTCGATCGTCAAATCGGGCCAGACCGTGTGCCTGCTCTGCTTCGAGCGCGACCAGGCCTGCTGCCACCGAAGCCGCATCGCCGAGATCGTCAACGAGCGCACCGGCGCGGACGTCGTCGATCTGGTCCCTGCCCTGCTTTGAACGATGCTATTCCGCGGGCTGCATCGCCTTGGCATCGCGTTCGACGCCGTTGACGAGCAGCGCCACGGCCGCGGTGCCGATGACGAAGCCCAGCGCAATCACCGCGGTGACGGTCAGCACGAGATCGAAACCGCCGCGGCTGTGCAGGAAGGCGATCATGCTGATCGCCGCGCCCGAGATCAGGTAGGTGATGAAGTAACGCACCGCGTAGACCCGCGCGCGCCAGGCGTCCGCCGTGTAGCGCGCGATGACGAAGTCGTTCACCGTGACCTGGGCATAGATGAAGGTCATGGCGAACGCGAGCGCTGCCAGCAGTGCATATCCGGTCGCGTAACAGACCCAGACCACGCCGATGAACTGCATCAGGCCGGTGAACGCAAAAACGAAGTGCGCCTGATAGCGCTCCAGGACTCGCCCCATGGTGAATTGCGCAATGGCGCCGCACAGGAAGATCGCGGTCGAGATGCCGCCGACCGCAACCAGCGAGATGCTGCTGCCGACGCGCTCGTCGACGAGCTTTGGCAGTGCGATGGTCACGGTGTTGAAGACGAGGCCCGCGGTGGTGCCGATCAGGATGAACATCGCGAACACGGTCAGCATGATCACGGTCGAAAGCCGCACGTCCGGAGCGGCGCTGCGGCCAGCCTTCTGCGCCCGGTCGTCGGGCACCATGACCAGGTATGCGACGCCGGTCGCAAGACAAACCACGGCCGGAACCAGGAACGCGCCGCGCCAGCCGATCCAATAGGTCAGGCCCGCGGTGATGCCTGCTGCGAGCGCCACGCCGACATTGCCGCACACGCCGTTCAGCGCGAGCGTGCGGCCGCGATTGACCGCGGCCGCAACCACGATTGCGGTGCCGACCGGATGGTAGATCGAGGCGAACACGCCGAGCGCGAACAGCGAGATCGCGAGCGTGACGAAGTTCGGCGACACCGCTGCGGCGGCGCAGCTGAGCCCGCAGCCGATGTAGAACACCACCATCATGTAGCGGCGGCTCCAGCGGTCGGCGATCCAGCCGGCCGGCAGCGAGAACAGACCGAACGCGAAGAACGAGGCCGTGCCGAGCGCGAGCAATTCGCTGTAGGGCCGGCCATAGACCGCTTCCAGGCCGATCACCACGGTCGGGAAGATCAGCATCACATAGTGGTCGACGGCATGCGCGAAATTGTTGAAACCGATCAAAATTTTTCGGTTTCTCTCGGCCAGCGCGGCATCGGCGTTCATCGGGCGATTCCTGATTGCCAGGCGAGAATAGCACTTGCCATTTTGCGACGTTCGGTCGATTTTCGTCGCGAATGGGCCAAGCGCAAAAACCTGCGAAACCTGCCCGGCGGCCGAAGCCGCTCTACCGGGCCTATCTCGAAGCCACAGCGCGACCGGTCGTGGCGCAGGCCGCGACGCGCGTCGACGGCTACACGATCCCGCTGCACCGACATCGCCGCGGACAGCTGCTGCACGCCATCAGCGGCATCATGCGCATCGAAACCGAAAACTCGGTCTGGATCGTGCCGCCGGCTCGTGCGCTCTGGGTGCCGCCCGACCTTGCTCACATCACAAGCATGAAAGGCCGTGTGGAGATCCGCACGCTCTATATCGATCCCGAGCACTGCGGAGGCCTGCCGACCGACGCGACGATTGTGGAGGTGTCGCGGCTGTTGCGTGAACTGATCCTCGCGGCGCTTGAAGAGCCGGCCGAGTACACGGATGACAGCCGCGGCGGCATCATCGCGCGGCTGATCCTGACGGAACTCGGCCGCCTGCAGCATCAGAGCCTGACGATTCCGATGCCGCGCGATCCACGCGCGCTCCGCGTGGCGCGCCCGCTCATTGGCGACTGCGCGATCGATTTGGACCTCGACGGCTGGGCCGAGCGTGCCGGCGCGAGCCGACGAACGCTCGCGCGCCTGTTCCGCGGCGAGACTGGCTTGAGCTTCGCGGAATGGCGGGCCCGATTGCGCACCGTTGAGGGCGTCGCGCGGATCGCCAACGGCGGATCGGTCGGAGAAGCCGCAGCCGCCGTGGGCTATGCGAGCCCGAGCGCGTTTTCCGCGATGGTCCGGCGCAGCCTCGGCAAGCCGTTGCGCGAGTTGATCCGCCGCGCCGAGGCGCCTGCGTCCGAAACTGCCGGGTAGTCCGGTCAGTCGAGCGTGCGACGGAAGCGCGTCACGGCGATCAGCATCGCGATCAGCATCAGGCCGGCGAGCGCCAACGTGTCGTAATGCAGATCCGCAACCGTCGAGCCCTTCAGCATGATCGAACGCACGATGCGCAGATAGTGCGTCAGCGGCAGGGCCTCGCCGATCCACTGCGCCCATCGCGGCATGCCGGCGAACGGGAACATGAACCCCGACAGGAGGATGTTCGGCAGAAAGAACATCATCGACATCTGCATCGCCTGGAGCTGGTTCTGCGCGACCGTCGAGAAGGTGTAGCCGACCGAAAGATTGGTCGCGATGAACAGCGTGCTGAGCAAAGCAAGCATGATCAGGCTGCCCATGACCGGCACGCCGAACAGCCCGATACCGATGCCGATGATCAGGCTCGCCTGCACGAAGCCGACAATGATGTAGGGCACGATCTTGCCGATCATGATCTCGATCGGCGTGATCGGCATGGACAGAAGGCTCTCCATGGTGCCGCGCTCGATCTCGCGGGTCACCGACAGCGCGGTGAAGATCAGCATCGTCATGGTCAGAATGGTGCCGACGAGACCTGGCACGATGTTGAGCGCGGTCGCGGCTGCAGGATTGTAGCGTGCGTGAGTGCGCACCTCGAACAGCGGCGTGCCGGTGTCTGGCAGGCCTCGGTCGTGGACCAGCGCGGTCTGCACCAATTGGCCGACCGCGGCCATGGCCGAGCCGGAGGCCACGGGATCGGTGGCGTCGGCCGCAATCAGGATCGCGGGCTTTTCGCCGCGACGCACCGCGCGCTCGAAATTCCGCGGAATTTCGATAGCGAACAGCACCTCGCCCGCAGCGAGCACGTGATCGAATTCGGCCTCATCACGGAGCTGGCGCGTGACCTTGAAGTATTTGGTGTTCTCGATCGCCTTCAGCAGCGAGCGGCCGAGATCGCTGTTCTCCTGCAGCAGCACAGCGGTCGGCAGATCGCGCGGCGTGGCATTGATGGCGTAGCCGAACAGCATGAGCTGCATCAGCGGCACCATGATGATCATGGCGAAGGAGACACGGTCGCGCTGGAGCTGGATGAACTCCTTGATCAGCATCGCACGGGTGCGGCGCAGGCTATCGGTGAAGGCGCTCATTGGAAATTATCCTTGGCGCGGCCCATCAGGTCGATGAACACGTCTTCGAGAGACGGCTCCGATTGGACCCAATGCAGATTTGCATCGTCGCGATAGGGCTTGATGGCGGCTTCGAGCGCATCGGGATCGCGGCCCGACACGTGCAGGCTCGTACCGAACGGCGCGACCGAGTCGATGCCGGGCTTGCCGGTGAGTTCCTGCGACACTTTCGGCAGATCGTCGCCGGACACCGTGTAGGTCAGGAGCTTGGACTCGGCCACGACCTGCTCCACCGTGCCGTGCGTCAGCAGCGTGCCGTAGGCGATATACGCGATCTCGTGGCAGCGCTCGGCCTCGTCCATGTAATGGGTCGAGACCAGCACGGTGAGGCCCTGCGCCGCGAGAGCGTGGATCTCGTTCCAGAACTCGCGTCGCGCCTTGGGATCGACGCCCGCAGTCGGCTCGTCGAGCAGAAGGAGCTTCGGGTTCGGCAGCGTGCAGGCGCCGAGCGCGAGCCGCTGCTTCCAGCCGCCGGAGAGCGAGCCCGCAAGCTGCTCCTCGCGGCCCTGCAGGCCAAGCCGGGCGATCATGTCGCGCGCAGCCTTCGTGGCATCCGGCACGGCGTAGAGCCGCGCGACGAACTCCAGATTTTCGCGCACCGACAGGTCCTGATAGAGGCTGAAGCGCTGGGTCATGTAGCCGACCTGGCGCTTGATCTTGTCTGTCTCGGTGCGGATGTCGTAGCCGAGACACGTGCCGGTGCCCTCGTCCGGCGTCAGCAGACCGCACAGCATGCGGATCGTCGTGGTCTTGCCGGAGCCGTTCGGGCCGAGAAAGCCGTAGATCGTACCGCGCTTGACCTGCATCGACAGGTCGCGGACCACCGCGCGGCCGTCGAATGTCTTGGTGAGGCCATGGACGTCGATGACGACCTCGCCGTTTTGCGCCGGCGCGGCGGTCATGGCTTGGCTCCTTCGGGTTTCGCCTCCCCGACCAACGCCTCTTTCAATCGAACATCGACCGGCTGGCCGACGCGCAGCTCGCCCGGCATGTCGGTGCGCGCCTCGATCAGGTAGACGAGCTTGGAGCGCTCATCGAGGCTGTAGATCACCGGCGGCGTGAACTCTGCGGTGCGCGAGATGAAAGTGACGCGAGCCGGCACGTCCGCTTTGCAACCGTCGCAATGGACCGACACGGGCTGGCCAAGCGAAATCCGCGCGAGTTCGGTCTCCGGCACGAAGAACCTCACCTTGATGTTGCCGGGCGGCAGCATCGCCAGAACCGGACGGCCGGCGGGCACGAGTTCGCCGGGCCTGTAATAGATCTGCTGCACGGAGCCTGAGACCGGACTTGCCATCTTGCGGCGCATGAGCCGTGTCTTGGCGGAAGTAAGCTGCGCCTGCGCTGTGCGGAGCGCCGCGTCCGCGTCGTCGAGCGCTTTCTGCGTGCCGGCGGCGGTCTTGAGCAGGGTCTGGGCGCGGTCGTAGGCCACCTGCGCGTTGGCAAGCGCGGCCTGGGCCATATCGACATTGGCCTGCTGGATGTCGGGGTCGACGGTAAACAGCGGGGCGCCCTTCTCCACGACATCGCCCTCGCGGACCGACAGCGTTTCGACGCGGCCGTACTCGTCGGGGCTGACAAAAATCAGATCGGCCTCGACCCAGCCCTGAAAGCCGGGCTCGCGGCCTTCCGAACAGGCGCCAAGCGTCAGCGCCGCGCCGCCAACAACGGCCAATAGAAACGCATTCCTGAGAAGCGCATTCATGGCGCATTCTCCTTGCCGAACAGGATTTCAAAATGCGCGCGCATCAACGAGCGGACGTCGAGCGGCTCGAAACGCTCGAACAGTCCGCTCCAGACGATCGACATGATGCCGGGCGCAGCGAGCAGTTGCGGGTGCCTGACCAGCGCGTCGTCTTTTAGCTCACCGCGCTCGTAGGCGCGGCGCAGGAGCGCGCGGACCGCTTCCATCACGCGGGCGATCACCTCGCGGTAGTAAAATTCGGCGAGTTTGGGAAAACGCTGGCCTTCGGTGATCATCAGCCGGATCACATCCTTGCGCCGCGTGCCGAGCACATCGCGCACGAACACCTCGGTGAGCTGCTCGGCAAAAAGCCGGATCGGAAGATCGGCGTGCGACGCATGGATCACGCCGCCGACCACGGGGCTGAGCTGCGTGCGGATCAGCTCCTGGAACAGCGTCTCCTTGTCGGCGAAGTAGAGATAGATCGTGCCCTTGGCGACGCCGGCGCGCTTGGCAACGTCGTCGAGCCGCGCGGCGGCGAAGCCTTGGGCCGCGAACTCGTCGAGGGCCGCGGCGAGGATCGCGTCGCGGCGTTCGGCGGCGCGCTGGGCGCGTGCGCCAGCGGGCGCGTCGGAGCTCCCGATGCGCGGCGGTGATTTCGAAGCGGTGCGGTTCTGCGTCATGGCCATTTAATGACTGACTGGTCAGTCATTATTTAAGCCAAGCGGTATCCCATCGCAAGCCCCTGCCTTCAAGCGGAAGCGCAACAGGAGAAAATCGCAGAAAAATCAGAAAGATGGCCGGGGAAATTTAGATAGATCGCGAACCATCTGAAGCGTCACACGAATGTCCGGATCAGCCTTTGCCGTCGCAGATCCAGGCGCGGATCACGCAATCCCTGCCGCCGAACTTGTAGCAGTACTTCAGCGCCGTGTTCTGAGCAGCCGCGAGCTTCGACCCATTGGCGTAGCCGCTCGGACCGCACGGCTTATGACCGTCGATCGCAAAAGCCGCGCAACCTTTTTGCGTGATCACCGTCTGATTGCAGGTCTTATCGGAGCACTTGGCGCGGGCCGCCCTCTCGGCCGCGGCGACCGACGGATAGTCGATGGCGTAGCCGTACGCGGCGCATTTGCCGATGGCGAGCGCCCCTGCCCCGTAAGACGGCGCGAGCGCAATGGACAACACGCCGAGAACTGCGGCCGCACAGGCGCCCGCACGCAAAGAGACACGCATCAATGGCCTTCCCCCGAAGACAAACTCCGGGCCATCAAAGACCAAACTGATTAAACGGGAGTAACCATGCCGTGCCTGACGGAATCAGACGCGCTCGAGCTCAGCCTTCACTTCCGCCAACGCTTCCGGCGTGTCGACATCGACCAGCGCCGCGGTGTCGGCGAACGGCACCTCGGCCACCGCCTCGGCATAACGCGCGATCATGTTGCGCGCGCCGACGTCCCCCTCGATCGCCATCAATTCCGGGAAGAAACGGCGCGACCAGACCACCGGATTGCCTCGCTTGCCGTTGATCACCGGAATGACAACGAGCGCCCCGCGCTCGGGATCGAAGGCAGCAAGCAGCTTGTCGATCAGGCTCGCGCGCACCTGCGGCATGTCGCCGAGACAGACGATCGCGCCATCGGCCGACTGCGGCACGGCATTGAGCCCGGTTTTCACCGAAGTCGAAATCCCATCGGCAAAATTGGGATTGTGTACGATCTGAACGTTGAGTCCCTTCAGGGCTGCCTCGACCTTGTCCCGTTGATGGCCGGTGACGACAATCACGGAGTTCGCGTGCGAGGCAAGCGCCTCTTCGGTCGCGATGCGCACCAGCGGCCGCCCGCCGATCTCGGCCAGCAGCTTGTTCGGCCCGCCCATGCGAGTCGAGCGACCTGCGGCCAGGATGACAGCGGCGATGCGGTTGGCCTCCCGCACCGGTTCGGCGCGCGGTTGCGGCCGCGTGACGATCTCCATCAGGAGGCCGCCGACGCCGAGCCCGGTGATGTCCGTGCGGGACACCGGCAGCCCCGCAAGCATCCGCATCAAAATCCAGTCGAAGCCGTTTTCTTTCGGCGAGCGTGCGCAACCGGGCGCGCCGATCACGGGGCGTCCGCCCGTCTCGCCGATCAGCATCAGATTGCCGGGATCGACCGGCATGCCGAAATGCTCGATGCGGCCACCGATGGCCTCGATCGCCGCTGGAATGACGTCGCGCCGGTCGGCAATGGCGGAGGCGCCGAACACCACGACCATCTCGGCTCCGTCCTTGAGCGTCTCGTCTACGGCTTTCGCCAGCGCCTTCTGCTCATGCGGCACGCGGCGCTCGGCGACGATCCGCGCGCCGGCCGGGTCGAGCCGCTCCTGCATCACCTTCAGCGTTTTCTCGATCACCTTGGTGGCGAGGCCAGGCAGCACCGTCGAAACCACACCGATCTTCTTGATCTTGTAGGGCGCGACCCGAATGAAAGGTTTTTTCGCGACCGCAAGCGCCGACCTCAATGCGGCCTCGCTGGTGCCGAATGGGATGATCTTCACGGTCGCGATCATCTCGCCTTCGACCACCGGCTTGTATGCCGACAGGGTCGCGAACGTGATGGCCTCGTCGACGCGATTGAGTCCGTCGATCGCCTCGCGGTCGACCACCAGGATGCCGGCCTTTTCTGCGAACAGATTGGCGCGGCCGGTAAAGGCGCGCTCGACATGAACGCCCGTGCCCGCCACCGCCTTGGCGATCTCGGCAGCGGCTTGGTCCTCGGACACGTCGCCGGGCTCTAGCCTCGCCACCACCACGTCCTTGATGCCGGCCGCTTCCATGGCGGCGATCTCGGCCGCCCCGATCAAGGTGCCTTTCTTCAGCACCAGCGAGCCCTGACGGATAGTATGGACGGCGGTGGCGCCCTCGGCGTCCCGCGGCGGGACCGGGCCGAATTTCATGACACTTCCTGGCGAAGCGCCTGGGTGATTTCGCCAATGATCGCGACGGCGATCTCGGCCGGCGACACCGCGTCGATGTCGAGACCGATCGGCGAATGGATACGGCCGATGTCGTTGTCGGTGAAGCCGCGCTCGGCCTTCAGCCGCTCGACCCGCCGCGCGTGGGTTTTCCGCGAACCGAGCGCGCCGATATAGAAGCAATCGCTTTTCAGCGCCACATCGAGACCCGGATCGTCGATCTTCGGGTCATGCGTCAGCGCGACGAACGCCGTGTAGTGGTCAATGCCGAGCGGCGGCAGTGCCACGTCCGGCCATTCGGCAATCACTTTGACGTCGGGGAAGCGCTCGATGGTGGCGAACGCGGTGCGCGGATCGACGATGGTCACGTCGTATCCGAGCAACTGCCCTATCGGCGCCAGCGTCTGGCTGATGTGCACTGCGCCGGTGATGACAAGCTTCGGCGACGGCACGTGGACGGTCAGGAACACCTTGCCTTCAGGTGTCTCCTCGATGCCGCTCTTCGCCGAGCGCAGATGCTTTTCCAGAACGTCCTTCAGCGGATCGTTGCGCACATCCGCGGACCTGACCAGCCGCTGCGCGCCGCTGTCCTGATTGGTGACGACCACGACGGCGCGCCGAGCGGCGCGCTCCTCGTTCAGTGTTCTCAGAATATCGAGTTGCATGTCACCTCTCGCGACGAGTGGCGAATAGGAAGGAGCGAATAGAGTTCGCTAGCCACCATTCGCTTCCTATTCCACCTTTTCGACGAACACCTTGATCTTGCCGCCGCAGGACAGCCCGACCTTCCAGGCGGTCTCATCGGCGACGCCGAATTCGAGCGTTCGCGGCTTGCCGCTTTCGATCACGTCCATGGCCTCGGTCACCACCGCGCCCTCGACGCAACCGCCCGACACCGACCCCAGGAAGTTGCCCTCCTCATCGATCACGAGGTTGGAGCCGACCGGACGGGGCGCCGAGCCCCAGGTCTCCACGACCGTGGCGAGCGCCACGCCGCGCCCTGCCTTCTTCCAGTCCTCGGCGGCTTTGAGGATGTCCTCGTCTCTTGCCAGCATGCGAGCCTCCATCGATTCATTATGCCCGATTTTCGGGCCCTATCGCTATATATATCGGTATACTACGCAACCTTCGACAGCCACGTTTTCGGGTCGACATGACTGCCATGCTCCGACAGCGCCCGGCACAAATCGGTCATGGACTCTAGATTGTGAATGGGCCGCAGTTCGTCAACGTGCGGCAGCATGACCCGGATGCCGCGGGCCTTGGCCTCGAAGCCGGAAAACCGCAGCAGCGGATTGAGCCAGATCAGCCGGCGGCAGGAGCGGTGCAGCCGGTCGATCTCGAAGCCCAGCCGCTCGTCAGGGTCGCGCTCGAGCCCGTCGGTGAAGAGCAGCACCACCGCGCCCTGGGTCAGCACCCGCCGCGACCATTGCTTGTTGAAGGCCCCGAGCGAGGTCGCGATCCGCGTGCCGCCGGACCAGTCGAACACGGTCTGCGAGCAGGCCGCGAGCGCCTCGTCGGGGTCGCGCTCCCGGAGTGCACGCGAGACGTTGGTCAGCCGGGTGCCGAACAGGAATGTGTGCACGCGTTTGCGTGCGTCCGTGACGGCGTGCAGGAAATGCAGGAACAGCCGCGTGTACTGGCTCATCGAGCCGGAAATATCGAGCAGCGCCACGATCGGCGGTGTCTTGGTCTTCGGCCCGCGATACTTCAGATCGATCACCGCGCCGCCGGCCTTCATGCTGGAGCGCAGCGTCCGGCGAAGGTCGACCCGATGGCCGTGCGGATGCGGCGTGAGGCGGCGCGTCTTGACGTCATCGAAACCCAGCGTCATGCGCTTGATTGCGTCCTTGGCGGCCGCGATCTCGGCAGCGGTCATCTGGGCGAAGTCTTTGCGCTCCAGGACCTCCCGGTCGGACACCGTGAACCGCGCGTCCAGCTCGACCTCCTGCTTCTCGCGCTCGACCTTGTCGGCGCCCGAGAACAGCGCGTCGAGCACGCGCTGCGAGGCCTGCGGCTGCTCGGCTTGAGCCGGCGCGCCGGTCATCTCCGGCGACATCATCGCCATCAGCCGCTCCAGATAGCCGCGCTTGCGGAAGAAAATCTTGAACGCCTGGTCGAACAGAACCGAATGCTCGTGGCGTTTCACGAACACCGCGTGCAGGGTCCAGTAGAAATCCTCCTTGCCGCCGACGCCGGCCGCCCGCACCGCCGCGAGCGCATCGAGCACCGAGCCCGGGCCCAGCGGGATTCCAGCCGCGCGCAACGCGCGCGCGAAATAGAGGATGTTTTCGGCGAGACGGCCCTCGGTGTCGGACATTCGCCTACTCCGCCGCGCGCAGCTCCGCCTGGACCTGATCGAGCAGCTCCTTGACCTTGCCGCCCTCGAGCTTCGCGATGTCGTCCTGATACTTCAGCAGCACGCCGAGCGTGTCGGACACCGTGGCGGGATCGAGCGCGACGGCATCAAGCTCGGTGAGTGCGGTCGCCCAGTCGAGCGTCTCGGCGACGCCGGGCGACTTGAACAGGTCCTGCTTGCGCAGCGCCTGCACGAAGCCCACCACCTGCTCGGAGAGTTTCTTGCCGACGCCCGGCACCTTCGTCCGCACGATCTCGAGCTCGCGCGTCGCCGACGGATAGCCGACCCAATGATAAAGACAGCGGCGCTTCAGCGCGTCGTGAATTTCACGCGTGCGGTTGGAGGTGATGATCACGATCGGCGGATGCGCGGACTTCACGGTGCCGAGCTCCGGGATGGTGACCTGATAATCGGCCAGCACTTCGAGCAGGAACGCCTCGAAGGCCTCGTCGCTGCGATCAAGCTCGTCGATCAGGAGCACCGGCGCGCCAGCCGGGTCCGGCTCCAACGCCTGCAGGAGCGGACGCTTGATCAGGAAACGCTCGGAGAAAACGTCGCTCTGGATGCGCTCGCGATCGGCCTCGCCTTCGGCTTCGGCGGCACGAATCGCAATCATCTGCGCGGCGTAGTTCCACTCATAGACGGCGGAGGCGACGTCGAGCCCCTCGTAGCACTGCAAGCGGATCAGCCGTCGCCCCAGGGTCTCGGACAGGACCTTGGCGATTTCGGTCTTGCCGACGCCGGCCTCGCCTTCGAGAAAGATCGGCCGGCCCATCTTCAGCGCCAAAAACAGCACGGTCGAGAGCGACCGGTCAGCAAGATAATTGGCGCCAGCGAGCAGCTTGAGGGTGGCGTCGATGGATTCAGGAACGGGCTTTGTCTTGGAGGTCATGCTGGTCATCTATAGCCCGTAGGCGCCTCGCTTGTCGCGGCAAACCGGGGCTGTTCTGCCATGCAGCCTAAATGCCGATGCCCGGCCCTTTGGGACCGGGCACCGCCAGTTCGGGTGCGTACAGCTTAGATAGGCCGCTTCGGCCGGAACGCTACTGCGCCGCGGCCAAGGCCCGGCGCGCCATCACGCCGACGAGGTGGGCGCGGTACTCGGCGCTGCCGTGGATGTCCGAGTTCATGCCGTCCGCCGGGATGGTCATGCCTTCGATCGACTTCGGAGAGAACCGCTTCTTCAGGGCCTCCTCGAAGCTCGTGACGCGGAACACGCCGTTCGAGCCGGCGCCGGTGACCGCGACCCGGATCTCCGACGAACGCTTGGATACGAACACGCCAACCAGCGCGAAGCCTGAGGCCGGGTGCTTGAATTTCTGGTACGCGGCCTTCTTGGCCAGCGGGAAGCTCACCTTGGTGATGATCTCGTCGGGCTCGAGCGCGGTGTCGAACATGCCCTTGAAGTAATCGTCAGCCGCGATCTTGCGCTTGTTGGTGACGATGGTGGCGCCGAGGCCGAGCGCCGCAGCCGGATAGTCGGCGTTCGGGTCGTTGTTGGCGAGCGAACCGCCGATCGTGCCACGATGACGCACCGCCGGATCGCCGATCATGCCGGCGAGTTCGGCCAGCGCCGGCAATGCTTCTTTCACCACCGGCGAATTCGCCACTTCGACGTGGCGCGTCATTGCACCGATGTCGAGCGAGCGGCCCTTGAGCTCGATGGTGTTGAGGCCTTCGATGCGGCCAAGATCGAGGAGCTGGCTGTGCTTGGCGAGGCGAAGCTTCATCGCCGGCAGCAGCGAATGCCCGCCCGCGAGGATTTTCGCTTCGCCGTCCTTGGCCAGCATGTTCCCTGCCTGCCGGACCGAGGTCGGGCGCACGTACTTGAATTCATACATCGTAGGCTCCTTGTAATCCTATTCTGCTGCTTGTTGCATCTTCGCGGCCTTGCGGATCGCCGCCCAGACAGCCTGGGGGGTCGCCGGCATGGCCAAATCTTCGGTGCCGATCGCGTCGGTGATGGCGTTGATCACGGCGGCCGGCGCCGCGATCGCGCCCGCCTCGCCGCAGCCCTTGATACCGAGCGGGTTCGACGGACATCGGGTCGTGGTGGTGCCGACCTTGAGATCGGGAAGGTTCTCGGCCTTGGGCATCGAGTAGTCCATGAACGAGCCGGACACGAGCTGCCCGTCCTTGTCGTAAACCGCGCCTTCGAGCAGCGCCTGGCCGACACCCTGCGCTACGCCGCCATGCACCTGGCCTTCGACGATCATCGGATTGATCACGGTGCCGAAGTCATCGATCGCGGTCCAGCCCGCGATGTCGACGTGGCCGGTGTCGGGATCGATCTCGACCTCGCAGATGTGACAGCCCGCCGGAAAGGTAAAGTTCGTCGGGTCGTAGAACGCGCCTTCTTTCAGCCCGGGCTCGAGCTGCGCGCCGGTGAACTTGTGCGCGACGTAGGCATTCAGCGTCACGTCGCCCCAGCCGACCGCTTTGTCGGTGCCGGCGACGGTGAACTTGCCGTCCTTGAATTCGATGTCGCCTTCGGCCGCCTCCATCATGAAGGCCGCGACCTTCTTGGCCTTGACCTCGACCTTGTCGAGCGCTTTGACGATCGCCGACATGCCGACCGCGCCGGAGCGCGAGCCATAGGTGCCCATGCCGAACTGCACCTTGTCGGTGTCGCCATGCACCACGCTCACGGTTTCGATCGGAATGCCGAGACGATCCGAAACCAATTGCGCAAACGTCGTCTCGTGGCCCTGGCCGTGGCTGTGCGAGCCGGTCAGCACCTCGACCGAGCCGGTCGGGTTGACCCGCACCTCGGCCGATTCCCACAAGCCGACGCCCGCACCGAGCGAACCAACCGCCTGGGACGGCGCAATGCCGCAGGCTTCGATATAGGTGGAATAGCCGATGCCGCGGAGCTTTCCGTTGCGCGCGCTGTCGCGCTTGCGCTTGCCGAAGCCTTTGACGTCAGCGGTGTCCATCGCCTTCTTCAACGACGCCTGATAGTCGCCGGCGTCGTAGGTCATGATCACCGGTGTCTGGTGCGGGAACGACCGGATGAAGTTCTTCTTGCGCAGGTCGGCCGGGTCGAGCCCGAGCTCACGCGCACCGACTTCGACCAGCCGCTCGACCACGAAGGTCGCCTCCGGCCGCCCTGCCCCGCGATAGGCATCGACCGGCACGGTGTTGGTGTAGACCGCATCGACCTCGCAATAGATCGCCGGGATGTCGTACTGGCCCGACAGCAGCGTCGCGTAAAGATACGTCGGCACCGACGACGAGAAGGTCGACATGTAGGCGCCGAGATTGGCCGTGGTCTTGACCTTCAGCCCGACAATCTTGCCGTCGTCGCCGAACGCCATCTCGGCATGCGTGACATGGTCGCGGCCATGCGCGTCGGCGAGGAACGCCTCCGAGCGGTCGCAGGTCCATTTCACCGGGCGGCCGACCTTCTTGGCGGCCCAGAGGCACACGACCTCTTCTGGATAGATGAAAATCTTGGAGCCGAAGCCGCCGCCGACATCGGGCGCGATGACGCGGAGCTTGTGCTCCGGGGCCATGCCGACGAACGCCGCGATCACCAGGCGCGCGACATGCGGATTCTGCGAGGTGTTCCACAGCGTGAAATTCTGCGTGCCGCTGTCGTATTCGCCGATGGCGACGCGCGGCTCCATCGCGTTGGGCACGAGCCGATTGTTGACGATATCGAGCTTGGTGACGTGCTTCGCAGACTTGATCGCGGCGTCCGCGGCTTTCGCGTCGCCGATGTGCCACTGATAGATCGTGTTGTTCGGCGCGACCTCGTGGATCTGCGTTCCACGTTGCGCCTTGGCCGGATCGGTCACCGCCGGCAGCACCTCGTAGTCGACCTTGACCTGCTCGGCGGCGTCGCGCGCCTGCGCCAAGGTCTCGGCGACCACCACCGCCACCGGGTCCCCGACGTAACAGGCCTTGTTCGCAGCGATTGCCGGATGGGGCGCCATCTTCATCGGCGAGCCATCCTTGGAATGGATCATCCAGCCGCAGATCAGATTGCCGATCTTGTCGTTCGCAAGCTGCGCCCCGGTGAGCACCGCGAGCACGCCCGGCATCGCAGCTGCGGCTTTGATGTCCACATTCCTGATCCTGGCGTGGGCATGCGGCGAGCGCACGAACAAGGCGCGCGCCTCGCCGGGCCGGCTGATGTCGTCGGTGTACTGGCCCTTGCCGGTGATGAAGCGCAAATCTTCCTTGCGACGCACCGCTGCGCCGATGCCGGTCGCAGTCGTGTTCTGTGCTGTCATGGCCTTCCTCCCCGAGCTGAGCCTGGACGGAAGTTCTAGGAAGTTTCTGGAACGACTAAGCCGGCGTTCCCTTCATGGCCTTCGCGCCGGCCGCGATCGCCTTCACGATGTTATGGTAGCCGGTGCAACGGCAAATGTTGCCTTCGAGCTCCTGGCGGATGGTGTGCTCGTCGAGCTCGTTGCCCTTGCGGCGGACCATGTCCACCGCGGTCATCACCATGCCGGGGGTACAGAAGCCACACTGCAGGCCATGGTTCTCGCGGAACGCCTCCTGCATCGGATGCAGGGGGCCGTCCGGCGCGGCGAGGCCTTCGATGGTCAGCACCGTGCCGCCGTCGGCCTGCAAGGCAAGCGTGGTGCACGATTTGGTGGCAATGCCGTTGAGGTGGACCACGCAGCAGCCGCACTGCGAGGTGTCGCAGCCGACATGGGTGCCCGTCAGCCGCAGATTCTCGCGCAGAAACTGGACCAGGAGCGTGCGGGGATCGACGTCCGCGGTGACGGCTTTGCCGTTCACCGTCATGGATACGGCGGGCATGGTGTCCTCCTCAATTCCAGGCCCAACGGCCCTTTTTCCGTGCCGGACTTGCGATCCGGAACACAAACCAGTGCGAAACTGAACGTTTTTGGCTCATTTTGCCGTTTGGAACAAGAGCAACTTGAACCTTGGGCACCCGGCGGGTCAAGCGTCCAGCCGCGTTAAACGGGGGGCGGGCTACTTCACCGCAGCGGCAAATTTGGCGAAGAAGTCGTCGGCGAGCTTTTTAGCCGCACCGTTGACCAGGCGCTGCCCGAGCTGGGCGAGCTTGCCGCCGATCTGCGCCTCAACGTTGTAGGTGAGCAGCGTGCCACCGTCCTTGTCGCTGAGCGAAACGGTCGCACCGCCCTTGGCGAAACCCGCGATGCCGCCATCGCCCTCACCGGAAATCTTGTAGCCGTTCGGGGGATCGAGGTCGGTGAGCCGCACCTTGCCTTTGAAACGGGCCTTCACCGGCCCGATCTTGTTGGTGGCGACCGCCGAAAACTCGTTTTCGCCGGTGACGTCGAGGGTCTCACAGCCCGGGATGCAGGCCTTCAGGGTTGCCGGATCGTTGAGCGCAGCCCAGACCTTCTCACGCGGAGCGGTCAGTTGCTGCTCGCCGGACATCGTCATCGCCATCGGTGCATCTCCAAATTAGGCCAATACGCCTCGAAATCGCCAGAGCTGTGGAATTAAGCCCTGAAAACGGTTCTGAAAAGGGCGTTTACGCATAACATCCCAAGCAGTTCTGCCGGCAGGGATTGGCGACGCTCTCTGCCGGAGCTAATTGTCACTGGACTTGGGGCCCTATGGGCGGGGCCAAATTGCAGGGACCGACACCCTCGTGACCGATCCACTGCCGACCGACGGCCTTCTGATTTCGTCCCAGCTGACGACGCCGCTCTATGCCAGCGCCGCGATGCGGGCGCTGTTGAGCGACCGGGCGCGGCTGCAGCGAATGCTTGATTTCGAGGCCGCTCTGGCGCGGGCCGAGGCCGCAGTCGGCGTGATCCCGGCGGCCGCCATCACTGAGATCGGCGAGGCCTGCAAGGCCGACCATTACAACATCAACCGGCTGGTCGAAGCCGCGATCCCGACCGGCAATCTGGCCATGGCGGTGGTGACCGCGCTGACCAACGAGGTGGCGCGGAAAAATCCCCAGGCCGCAGGCTTCGTGCATTGGGGCGCGACCAGCCAGGACGTGATCGACACAGCGCTCGCGCTCGAGCTGCGCGCGGCGATGGACGCGCTGCTCCTCGATCTCGATGTCGCGATCAAAGGCTTCAACGCGCTCGCCGGCCGCCACCGCCGGACCCTCTCTGTCGCGCGCACCTTGATGCAACAGGCGCTGCCGATGCCGTTCGGGCTCAAGCTCGCGGGCTATGGGGCAGCTCTGGCGCGGTCGCGTGAACGGCTGTCGCGACTGCGTCGTGAGGCGCTCGCTCTGCAATTCGGCGGCGCTGCCGGCACGCTCGCAGCGCTCGGCGACAAGGGTTTCGGGGTGGCGGAACGGCTTGCCGCGCTTCTCGACCTGCCGTTGCCCGACGGACCATGGCACGCGCATCGCGACCGCTTTGCCGAGATCGCCTCGGCGTTCGCGATCCTCGCCGGCACCTGCGGCAAGATCGCGGGCGACGTTGCGCTGTTGATGCAGACCGAGGTCGGCGAGGCCTTCGAGCCCGCCGAAAGCGGCCGCGGCGGCTCCTCGACCATGCCTCACAAACGCAACCCGATGGGCGCTGTCGCGGCACTGTCGGCCGCGACCATCGCGCCGAATCTCACCGCGACGCTGCTCGCCGCGCAGGTGCAGCAGCACGAGCGCGGGCTCGGCGGCTGGCAGACCGAGTGGATGACGCTGCCCACGCTTGCACTCGTGACGTCGGGTGCGCTCGCGGCAGTTGCCGATATCGCCGAAGGTCTGGTGGTCGACGTCGACCGGCTGCGCGCCAATCTCGACGAGAGCGGCGGACAGATCATGGCTGAAGCGGTGTCGTTCGCGCTCGCCGACAAGCTGGGCCGCCACGAGGCGCACCGGCTCGTACAGGAGCTGAGCGATCAGGCCTTCAAAGAAAAGCGGCCGCTGAAAGAGCTGCTGCTGGGCAATCTCCGAGCCAAAAGCATCATGAGCAGCGCCGAAATCGAGAAGCTGTTCATCCCGCTGACCTATCAGGGCTCGGCCCAGGTGTTTATCGATCGCCTCGTGATGGCCAGTTCGACACGGGGGCCGCGCCGCCCCGAGCCGCCGCGCGTCGATTTCAAGCCCGAGCCAAAGGCCGACAACTGGCAAGACATCCGGATGGTCGAGCCACGCCTTCCCAGCGCGCCGCAGCTTCGGTCGCCTGCCGAGAGCGAGCCGCCGCGCGCGGAGATCGCTCCGGCCTCGGCTCTGGCTCCGGCGCCATCACCGCCCGCCCCACCGCCTGACCTCGATCAGACGGCGACGCCGGCCGAGCCGCCAGTCGCAGCGCAAGAAATCACCGCCTTGAAGATCACAGCGGCCGACCGCATCGAACCGCCGGCCGAGCACGTCGCGCCTCCCGCACCTCCTGCACCGCCACCGCCACCACCACCACCACCACCACCACCACCGAAAGACGACGCACCCGGCGCGTTCATGGATCTGCTGGCACGGAGCGAGCCCGAGGCCCCTGCCCCGGGCAATGGCAAGAAGCCGTCCTGATCGACCGGCTACGTGCGACGCAACCTCTTGATTTGCATATCGGCGAGGAACGGCACCAGCGGGTGGGCTCCCATCGATGTGATGGTCGGCATATCGAGGGATATCAGCGCAACGCGTTGCGCTGCATCGAGCTTGAACTGGTCCGCATAGGACTCGGGGCTGGAGACGTATTGAATTCGTTTGGCCTCGTCGTGAGCCAACCCATGCAGCGCCGATATCAATTCGACAAGCTCCGGCTTGGTCTCCGGATAGTGCGGTTGTGACGCGCTCGCTGCGACATTGGACGTCCAGCCGAGCGAAGCATAGTTATGGTGCCAACTGGGATTCAGCGACACCACGTCCGGCTTTCTTTCACCGAGCGCACCTGCGGCGCAGGCCCAGCAGCGCAATTCGATATTCCCGGTTTCGTCCAGTTCGGCCTCATCATAACCGATCAACGATTTGAGATTGCCGGCGGCCAGCTTCTCCAGGACCTTCTTGTCCCAGGCAAGCTCGGGGTTTGAATACCGATCGGTGCCGGGAAAGTGCGACATGCCGCCGCTGGACAGGATGACGGTCTTGAGCCCCATCGCGGTAACGCCGCGCGCGACAGCCTGACCGAACGAGTAGCATCGCTCCATCGTCGGCTGTGGCGGCAGATAGGCGTTGACGTAGATCGGCAGCACGGGATCGGTCAGCCCGATGTGCGTGAGCGGGATACCGATCGCGTAGTCGATCTTGGCGGTGGACGAGAACGCCGGGTCGAAGTTCTGCCGGTAAAGTTCGCGGACCAGAGCAAAGCCGATCTCACTTGGAATGTTCCAGTGAAACTTCCGTCCGGCGAATTCACCGCTGGCCTCGCCGCCGACATGGATGGTGAAAGGCGGAGCGGCGTTGTGGAAAAATTGCTCGGCGTGATCGTTGGAGAAGATGATCCAAAGGTCCGGCTTGAGAGCCTTCAGCCTGTCGCCAATATCTTTCGCGACCTTCTGAACCTCGGCAATAACCGACTTGTCTTCGGTATCCGGCTGCGTGAAGAACTGGGGTGCGTGGGGCAACATGGCCCCGCCAACGACGGTTGACGTCATCATCGATCTTCTCCTGTCACACAGTCCAAGTTCCGCACGGTCCAAGTCCCACACGATCCAAGCGTCATCCAGTCTACACGTGCCCGAATTCCCTATTCGTCTTTCCGAAAGGTTTTCGCAACAGGCGCCCAACGCGCCGTTTCATCTTCGAAGTATTTGGTGATCTCTTCGGGCGACATTCTTCGCAGATCGATTCCATCTTTCTGCATTCGCTGTTGGATGTCAGGCTGCTTCAAGGCGACGTCGACCTCACGATTGAGCGCGTCGACGATGCTGCGCGGCAGATTTTTTGGACCGGATAGTCCGAACCACGACCAAGACACCATGTCCGGATATCCGAGTTCCTTGAAGGTGGGAATCTCCGGGAATCCAGGCAGTCTTCGATCGGAGGACAGCGCAAGCGCCTTCAGCTTGTCTGCCCGAACCTGACTGGCCGCCGATGAGAACGTCACGGTTGCAATTTTCACGTGGCCCGCCAGCAGATCAATCATCGCCGGACCGCCGCCTTTGTACGGAATATGATTGAGCCGCAGCCCTTGTTTTGCCGCGAACTCTTCGCCAAACAAAAAGCCGTTGGTCCCGACACCAGAGGACGTGTAGTCCGTCGTCTCGTCGCGTCCTTTCAGATAGGCCAGAAACTCCGGCAGGCTATTGACCGGCAAGCCGGGGTTGATGACGAGTCCGACCGGCGAGCCGCCCAGATACGCGATGTGGGTGAAGTCGTTGACCCCGTCATATTGCGGCGCGCGGCTGAATGCCGGAGCAATGATGTGCGAGGCGTTGCCGGACATCACCAGCGTATAGCCATCCGGCGGCGCAACGGCCGCCATTCGCGAGCCGATCATGCCGCCTGCGCCGGGATGAGCCTCCACGTAAAACGGCTTGCCGAACACCGCAGAAAAATGATCAGCAATCGTCCTGCAGAGAATGTCGGCCGTGCCCCCTGCCGAAAAAGGCGTGATGATCTTGACCGGCTGGGTTGGCCACTCTTGCGCATGCAGGGACGGAGCTGCTGTCAGGACAGCCAGCACGAGACTTAGCTTGAGTAGACAGTTGCGCATTTTTCACTCGCTTGGTTGCGGCTTATCCCGGGCCGACACCGATGCAAGCAAATCCTAAGCCATCAGACTCCCGATCCCCTCCGAGCTGGCATTCGCGATGCCAACGGCAGGTGCTCGGATATGCCTGTCAGATCGGCACCGCAATAGCGTCAAAAGCAGAGTCGCAGTTGACCAGATTCACCCGCTTCTGAACGATCAAGAAACTCCCACCGTTCTGTCTCAATCGATGGTATTGCCGACCGGCGAACAGCCTTTGGTGATCTTCCCTGGACTCCACCATGATGACCGTGGAGCTGATGAGATATTCACCTTTGGTTTCGTCCGCTTCCTCGATCGCAGTGTTGCCGACGATGTGTGCCGTTCGCGACGGCGGCGTTTGAACGTGAATGCGCGGATGCTCCAATCGGTCGATCCGCGTTTTCATGAGCGTGCTGTCGTCATAGAACAATGACGCTTGATTGAACGGACTTTCCTGGTCCGGAACCGACGGCACCCAATAGGTGCCGTCTTCAGAAAACAAACCCATCCAATCGCGAAAGCGGCGTTCATCGAGCAGCTTTGCTTCATGAAACAGAAAAAGCTCGAACTCTTCCCGCCTGGCGGCAACCGCGGGCTTCACTTCACGAAGAGCGGATTCCATCAGGCGGCCTCCGCCATGTAGCCGAGCCAGGCCTTGTACTGCGCCCGCACCGCCAGTTCTTGTACCGCCGCGCCGCGCAAGGCGTTGCGCTCGCGATCCTGCTCTTCGGTTCCAAGCCCTCGCGAAATGTCGACCCATTCGGTCGCCCGGCTTTGCAGCCCCTTCTGCGCCCGAACGAACGATTCCACGTCGTCCGTCTGCACGAAGGACGCCGCCGAATGCGTCACGTTCAACAGACGCATGTTGGCGAAGTTCATCGCATCCGGGGCGCCCAGGAGGCGCACCGGATAGACGTTCACTTCCGTGCGATCGACGGAAATAGGCTTGATGACCCGAATGTGGATGTTCAAACCCATGATGGAAACGTTGGGATAGATCAGCGTGTTGTGCAGCCTCGGAGTGAGGATGTAGTCGGCCCGCTCCTGGCCGACCTTTTCGATCAGCACGCGCTTGTATTCGTCGAAGACCGGACTTGATCGCTTGCCCTCGTCGAGAATTGTATTGCTCGTCCAGCCGTGCCCGTTGCCGCTGACATAACCTTTGCGATCGCGCCACGACGTCGCCGTCTTGCTTTCGTCTTTCGCTTCGACCACCTCCGCGCCGGCCTTGTCGCCCTCGCGACGGGCAAACTGCACACCCTTCTTGTTGACCGTCGAAGCATGCCCGAACGGCACATGGTAGCTGTCGAGCACGTTCTCGACTTGAAGCTTCCAGTTTCCGTTATAGGCGTAACGGTGCATTCCAAGGTCGCATGCGAGCGCGCCGTCGGGGGCCCGATCCACCAGATCGTCGATGTTGTCCTTGATCGGACCGAGTTGGTCTTCGAAGCTCAGCCCTGTCGGCGACAAGCTCGCAAACACGAAACCGCGATACTCCTGCACGCGCGGCAGGCTCGGCAGATTGAAATCGCTCTTGCGGAAGCCTTCGGCGCAGCCTTCGGCCATCGGCACGCCGATCAGAGTGCCGTCGGTGTCGAAGGTCCAGCCGTGATAGAGGCACGTCAGGCGCGCCGCGTGCCCGCATCGCTCGTTGACGACCTTCGGACCCCGATGCGTACAGCGGTTGTAGAGGACACGCACCGTGCCATCGCGGTGCCGCGTCATGACGACCGGCTCGCGTCCGAGTTCGGTCGTGAAGTAGTCGCCAGGATTAGGGACCTGGCTGGTGTGGCCCACAAACAGCCAGGCCCGGCCGAACAGCCGCTCCATTTCGAGTTCGAATATCTCGGGATCGGTGTAGACCCGGCGATGGACCCGCCCGGGCTCAATTAGCTTTGCAACATCAGACGTTTGGTGTGAAAACATCGTTGTCTGCTCCTCTAACCGAGCCTGCCGATGCACCACGATGCACCTTTTCATGATTGTTATTTGCGGGTCCCCTCCGGGTCAAACGAAATTGTAGGATTGTCCTACAAATGAGCTACCGCCCTGCACCCATCAAGCGCGAGAGCGTCATCACCCGGGCGGCCCAGGAAATCTGCCGCTACATCGCCGATGAAAAGCTCAAGCCGGGCGAGACTTTGCCCACGGAGACACATTTTTCCCGGCTGTTCGGGGTAAGCCGGAACTCGATCCGCGAGGCGCTTCGGGTGGTCCACGGCCTCGGCATGATCGACAAACCTGCCGGCAGGAGAGTTGTGGTCACGGCCGCGACAAAGGGGGGCAGAGGTATTTTCGACGAAAGCGTCATCGTCGAAGCCGCGCCGCTTGCAAACATGGTGCGCTCACAGATCGCACAAAAGTGCGCCGAACTCGCCGCAGAGCGATTGACGAATGAAGAGTTGCGGCAACTGGACGACGCCTTTCAGACGCTTGAGCGCGCCATCCTCAAACATGATGCAGCTGCCGCACAAAGCGCCCACGATTCTTTTCACGGACTGCTGCTTGCAGGCGGGCGCAATCCGCTCCTGGTTGCCATGTTCAATCAGGCGCAACTCGCAAGACTGGCAAACGTGTCGTCGGCCGCCCAGCAAAGCTACGCTGACACGGTCCATCTCGAGCACCACCGGGCCCTGCTCCGCGCCCTGCATGACCGTGACGCGGAAGCGGCTCGCTCCGCAGTGCAGGAGCATTTCGAGAGTTTGGGTCTGATGTTGGGAGTCATGACCAAACCACGCGGAGTGCCCCTGAAACCTGCGGCGAAGAAAGAAATTTCCAGAAACGCCAACCGGCAATCGAAGACCAAAAAGGAATGATGCTAATCTCAACGCCGCTCGCCATTCCCACTGACTGCAACGAGAACTGAAAAGAGGACACGTTATGCCTACCGTGAATGCCAAGGACGGTTGCCCGATCAACTACCAGGTGGAGGGCCCGGCCGGCGCGCCGGTGCTGATGCTCTGCAATTCGCTCGGCACCGATCTGCACATGTGGGACGACCAGGCTGCCGAATGGGCGAAGCATTTCCGCCTGGTGCGCTATGACCGCCGCGGCCACGGCCAGTCCGGCGGGCCGAAGGGCCCGTACACCATGGATATGCTGGGCACCGATGCGCTCGCAGTGGCGGACGCTGCCGGCGCCAAGACCTTCAACTGGTGCGGCCTGTCGATGGGCGGCATGGTCGGCCAGTGGATGGGCGCGAACGCCCGCGACCGCGTCGGCAAGCTCGTTCTGTCGAACACGCACTACCACTACGCCGACAAGCAGCCGTGGAACGACCGCGTCAAATTCGCCCGCGACAACGGTCTCGAAAAGATGTCGGGTCCGATGATGGAGCGCTGGTTCACCAAGGAATTCCGCGAGCGCTCGAAGGACGCGGTCGCCAAGGTGGTGAAGATGTTCAACGGCACAAAGCTCGAAGGCTTTGTTGGCTGCAGCGAGGCGGTGCGCGACATGGACTTCAGCAAGTCGACGCCGACGATCACGGCACCCACGATGGTCATCGTCGGCAGCAAGGATCCGGCGACGCTGCCGGAGTACGGCCAGGAAATCGCCAAGATGATCAAGGGCGCGAAGGTCACCTCGCTGGATGCGGCGCACCTTTCAAACATCGAGCAGCCCAAGGCCTACACCGAAACGGTGCTGAACTTCTTGAAAGGCTAACGAAAGAGCATGTCCGGCGAAGTGTGAAGCGCTTCGCCGGACAAATGCGACCAGCCAGGGAGGCCCTCATGGACGACGCCGAACGCTTCAAGCGCGGCGAGGCCGCGCGCCGCCGCGTGCTCGGCGACGAGTGGGTCGACCGCTCGATGAAGAGCCGCAACGCCTTCAATGGCGAATGGGTCGACCACATCACGCGCAGCGCCTGGAACGACGTCTGGACGCGACCGCATTTCGATGACCGCACCCGGCGCATTCTCGTGATCGGCACCATGCTCAGCCTTGGCCGCTGGGAAGAATTCCGCATGCATGTGCGCTCCGCCGTGACGGTCGGCGGATTTTCAGCCGACGACATCAAGGAGATCATCCTGCAGCAGGCGAACTACTGCGGCGTGCCGGCCGGCAACCACGCGTTCCGCGAAGCAGAAGCCGTGCTGCGCGACACGGGCAAAATGCCTTAGCTCGTCGGCGCATGATCTTGTCCGGAAATCCGGTTCGTTAGCCGCCCCGCCCCTCGCGGAACGCCTGCGGCGTGGTGCCGGTCTGCTTTCTGAAAAACCGCGCGAAGTGGGACGGATCGGCGAAGCCGAGATCGTACGAGATTTCGTGAATCGGCTGGCCGGTGAAAACGAGCGCGCGCTTGGCCTCGGTCAGCACGCGCTGGCGAATGAGGTGGCCAGCCGTGACTCCGCTCGCGCGCTTGACGTGATCGTTGAGCCGGTCCGGCGTGATCGCGAGCTTCTCGGCGTAGAAGCTGATCAGTCGCTCCTTGCGAAAATGTTCTTCGACGAGATGACGCAGCGCCTCGACTGTTGAATCCGCAGGTGCGAGCGTCACGGCTCCGGTGCGGGCGCGGCTCGCCGCAAGCCGCGCCACCTCGATTGCGATCAGCGCGAGCAGCCCGCGCATCGCCAGCCGAAAGCCCTCCCGCGCGAGGAAGCTTTCCTCGTGCAGATCGCGGCACAGCGCCGCAAGCCGCGTAATCTCGACGGCATCGCCGAGGGGGATCACCGGATCGGCAGCCAGCGCTTTCAGCCGCTTCAGCGACTCGCCCGAGCGTTCGCCGAGCGCAGACGCCACATCCTCGGTGAAGCTCACCACCCAGCCGTCGGTCACGTCGGGATGAAAGCGAAAGCCATGCGCCGTGGTCGGCGGCACCAGGATCGCGGCCGGTGCCGCAAACGGCAGCGAGCTTGCCTCGAAGGTCATGTCACCGCCGCCACGCTCGATCAGGAGCACCTGGAACAGGTTGCGATGGCGATGCGCACGGATCAGCCAGTCGTTCGCCGACGAACGAGATGCGATCGTCTCGACGTGAATGAAATCGAACGCCTGATCATCCGGCGGGTCGCCGTAAAGATGAAACAGCGGAAGAGCCGTCACCGTGGCCATGGCTGGAGCATACGCGCTCGGTCCGCCAAGGGGAACGCTGTCCGGTCTGCCGGCGCGGCAATGTGGAAAAACGGAAAGCCCCGCCGTGAGGCGGGGCTTCGAATTCACCGTGACCGGGCGCTTAGCGGTTATGCTCGTCTTGGCGCTGACCGCCCTGTTGGCCCTGCTGGCCGCCCTGCTGACCTTGCTGGCCCGGCTTCTGCTGTCCGCCGCCCTGCTGCTGACCGGGCTTCGGATTGCTCTGCTGCTGCTGGTCGCGGGTCGGATTCTGGTTCTGATTGGGGTTCTGCTGACTCATCGTCATGCTCCTTGGATGACCTCCCCTTACCCGACATGTAAGGTCGCGATTGCGTCCGGGCTCTGGACCGCGCAGGGTCGTTTGCAGGCCGAATTGACGCCAAATCGCGGCGACGGAACCGCAGCGAAATCGCGTTAAAATAACCGAATTTTCAGGCAGCAAACGGTCTTCGCTCAGACCTGCTTGTACAGCCGGTCGTGATACACCAGCGCCGGCCCTGGCCCACCCTGATGGATGGCCTCGACCATGCCAAAGTAAATGTCATGGGAGGCGACCGTCTTGGTCTCGATCACGCGGCAATCGCAGGCCACCACCGCGCTGTCCAAGACCGGCGAACCGGTTGCCAACGTCACCCACTGATGCCCGGTGTCGAAACGCGCTTCGCGTGCGACCTTGGTGCGCCCCGCGAAGGTGTCGGCCACGACCTCATCCCCGGCGCGCAGCGTATTGACGCAGAACACGCCATTGCCACGCAGGATCGGCATGCTGGTGGCGCCGCGATTGAGACAAATCAGCAGCGTTGGCGGCGAATCCGACACGGAGCAGACCGCAGTCGCCGTGAAGCCGGTCTTGCCGCTGGGACCATCGGTCGTGATCACGTGGACGGCCGCGCCGAGGCGGCTCATGGCGTCGCGGAACGCCTTCTGTTCGACGAACTTGGCTTCGGCAACGGCGGCGAAAGCGCCCGCCATGTCAGGATGTTGGTCAGTCCAGCTCATGCCTTCAATGTAGTGGATTCCACCGTTGGGAGCCATCCCACGGCTTTCGCAGCGCTCCGCGCGCTGCGCAGAGCTCGCCGATGATCCGGGTGTTCCGCTGTCAGGATTTACCTGCAGGCTCACTCACCCAGGTGTCGCTCGTCCAGCCGTTCTCGTCGTAGTCGGCCATGCAGCGCTCGGCGAGCGCGATCATGCGGTCGTAGGCGCCCGAGCCTTTCGCGTTCAACATCGCGTGGAGACGTATGTCTTCGTGGTTGCCGGCATAGTTGTATTCGTAGAGCTCGTGCCGACCGCCGAACTCGGTGCCGATCGCATCCCACAGGAGCTTCATGATCTTGATGCGCTCCCTGAAGTCGATGCCGTGGGAGCCGCGCACGAAGCGCTTCAGATAATCCTCGGTCGCCGGGTTCTGCATGTCCTTCACCGAAGACGGCAGATAGATCAGCGAAGAGGCCACGATCTTCTCGACGATCTCCTTCACGCGAGCGAAGGCATCGCCCGCGAACACCCGGTAGGCTGTGCCCGATTGCACATTCGGCAGCACCGCGTCGCCGACCCAGGGTTGAGGATTGAGCGCCATGGCGTCGGACAGGCCCCAGAACAGATTGCGCCAGGCGATCACCTCGCCGAGCAGCGCCTGATTGCCGCGGAATTCATCGGAGCCCGCGGCGCGCAACGCCTTGGCGATCATGCCGACGAGAAAATCAAACTTCACGGCAAGCCTGGTGCAGCCCTGGAACTGATAGCCTGCGAGAAACCCGGAGCGCGGATAGAACACCTTGATCTTCTCGATATCGCGGTGAACCAGCACGTTCTCCCAGGGGATCAGCACGTTGTCGAACAGGAAGATCGCGTCGTTCTCGTCGAAGCGCGACGACAGCGGATAGTCGAACGGCGTCCCCATCACGCTCGCGGTCATCTCATACGAGTTGCGGCAGATGATCTTGATGCCCGGCAGATTGAGCGGCGCAATGAACATCACGGCAAGGTCGGTGTCGGCGATCGGCATCGCGGCGTTCTGGCCCATGAAATTGTAGTGCGTGATGGCGGCCGACGTCGCCACCACCTTGGCACCCGAGACGACGATGCCGGCGTCGGTCTCCTTCTGGATGGTGATGAACACGTCCTTGACCTCGTCAGCCGCCTTCATGCGGTCGATCGGCGGGTTGACGATGGCGTGGTTCATGAACAGCACATGGTTCTGGCAGCGCGCGTACCAGTTCCGGGCATTGTCCGCGAAACGGTCGTAGAACACCGCATTGGCGCCGAGCGCGTTCATGAGCGACGCCTTGTAGTCCGGCGAACGACCCATCCAGCCGTAGGACAGCCGCGCCCAATGCGCGATGGCGTCACGCTGACCGACCAGTTCCTCGCGCGAGCGCGCGACGCGAAAGAACTTGTGGGTAAACGAGCCCGAGCCGGTGTCGGTCGGACACGTGAGCACCGCTTTCTGCTTTTCGTCGTGCAGGGCGTCGTAGAGCCGTGCGATGCTGCGCGCCGCATTGCGGAACGCCGGGTGGGCGGTGACGTCCTTCACCCGTTCGCCGTAGATGTAGACCTCGCGGCCGTCTCTCAGGCTTTCGAGATACTCGCGGCCGGTAAAGGGCCGCGCTGCGCCGATCACGTCTTCGGGCTTCTGCCGTTCCATTGTTGCTCCTGCCGACCCTTCCGCGCCAATAAGCCGCCATGGTAGAGTGTTTCAAGTCGCATCAACGGCTTTCAGCGTGACCGGGTATCGATCATGAAACGAATTATCGCAGCGGCGGCGTGGATGGCAGCGCTTGCAGCGCCGGCCTTCGCACAGTTCAGCGGCGCCCAGGAGGGCCAGAAGACTCCGCTCCAACAGCAATACGAGCGGCAGGAACGTGATCAAAAGGAAAACGAGAAGGCCTACAACGACCAGATGAGACGCATGAAAGCGGAAAAACCCACAGCGAAAAGCGACCCGTGGGCCGGCGTGCGCTCCTCCAACGAGACCAGCAACACCAAGCGCTGACCGGTCCGGTTCCACTCGCCGCCAAATGCGTCGCCTAAGCGGCGCAGACTTCATCCGCCCGCTGAACTCACAGCCGCCAATTGCGGCATGCGATCTCGTTGCCCCCTGCCCGGCCCCCTGCTAAGCACGCCAACTGCGGCTGCCGCAGGGGATTCGGCGGCAGGGGAAATTGGGACTCGCTGGGCTCTCGCGCGCGGCGGCAGCAGGGCGGACGCATGGAATATTTCGTCCAGCAGCTCATCATCGGCCTCACGCTCGGCTCGATCTACGGCCTGATCGCGCTGGGCTACACGATGGTCTACGGCATCATCGGCATGATCAACTTCGCCCACGGCGACGTGTTCATGGTCGGCGGCTTCATCGCATTGATCTCGTTCCTGGCGCTGATCGCCATCGGCGTCACCGCGGTTCCGATCGCCCTGTTCCTGGTGCTCTTGATCGCGATGGCGCTGACCGCGCTCTACGGCTGGACCGTCGAGCGCATTGCCTACCGGCCGCTGCGCCACAGCTTCCGCCTCGCGCCGCTCATTTCTGCGATCGGCATGTCGATCATCCTGCAGAACTATGTGCAGATCGCCCAGGGCGCTCGCGTCAAGCCGCTGCCGCCGCTGATCACCGGCGGCCACACGCTGATGTCGAACGGCGAATTCAACGTGCAGCTCTCCAACGTCCAGATCATCGTGGTGGTCACCACCTTCGTGCTCATGGCGGCCTTCCACTGGCTGATTTCGCGCACGCGGCTCGGCCGCGACATGCGCGCCTGCGAGCAGGATCTGAAGATGGCCTCGCTGCTCGGCGTCAACATCGACCGCACCATTTCGCTGACCTTCGTCATCGGCGCGGCGCTGGCCGCTGTCGCCGGCATCATGTACCTGCTCTATTATGGGGTGATCGACTTCTACATCGGCTTCGTTGCCGGCGTGAAAGCCTTCACGGCCGCCGTGCTCGGCGGCATCGGCTCGCTCCCCGGCGCCATGCTCGGCGGCCTTCTGATTGGCCTGATCGAGACGTTCTGGTCGGCCTACTTCTCGATCGAATACAAGGACGTTGCGGCCTTCTCGATCCTGATCGTGGTGCTGATCTTCCTGCCGACCGGCATCCTCGGCCGTCCCGAGGTTGAAAAGGTGTGAGACGGGACGCGACGGTGCCAGAGAAAGCTTCGAACACCCGATCGCCCCCCATCGCCGATGCGCTGAAGGACGCGGTGCTGGCCGCGCTGGTGGCGCTTGGGTTGTTCTTTTTCCTGATCGGGCTGCGCTCCGACCAGAGCTCCAGCGGCGCGCTGCAGATCACCACTCGCTTTGCCGACCTCGCGATGATCGTCGGCGCGGTGTTCGTTGGCGCATTCCTGCGCGCGCTGATCTTTGGCCGCGGCCCGATCGGAATTGATCGCGCAATCCCGCAAGGCGTGACGCGCGCCTTCGCGGCGGCCGCCCGCTACGGCGGACCAGCGCTCTTGATCTTCGCGCTGCTCGTGCCGGTGCTGTTCTATCACAACCGCTACATCCTCGATCTTGGCATCCTGGTGCTGACCTATGTGATGCTCGGCTGGGGACTGAACATCGTGGTCGGCCTCGCGGGGCTGCTCGACCTCGGCTATGTCGCTTTCTACGCGGTCGGCGCTTATTCCTACGCGCTGCTATCGACGCAATTCGAGTTGTCGTTCTGGATTTGCCTGCCGCTCGCCGGCATCCTCGCGGCCTTCTGGGGCGTGCTGCTCGGCTTCCCAGTGCTGCGGCTGCGTGGCGACTATCTCGCCATCGTCACGCTCGCGTTCGGCGAGATCATCCGGCTGGTGTTGCTCAACTGGTCGAACGTCACCGGCGGGCCGAACGGCATTGCCAGCATTCCGCGGCCAAGTTTCTTCGGACTGCCGTTTGTCGACGACGAGACCGGCTTCGCCCATTTTTTTGGCCTCGAATTCTCGCCGACCCATCGCGTGGTGTTCCTGTTCTATCTGATCCTCGTGCTCGCGTTGATCACCAACTGGGTGACCATGCGCCTGCGGCGGCTGCCGATCGGCCGCGCTTGGGAGGCGTTGCGCGAAGACGAGATTGCCTGCCGCTCGCTCGGCATCAACACCACCACGACCAAGCTGACCGCCTTTGCCATCGGCGCGATGTTCGGCGGCTTCGCCGGTTCGTTCTTTGCGACGCGGCAGGGTTTCATCAGTCCGGAGTCGTTTTCCTTCAGCGAGTCGGCCCTGGTGCTTGCCATCGTGGTGCTGGGCGGCATGGGCTCGCAGGTCGGCGTCGCCGTCGCGGCCCTCATCATGATCGGCGGTTTCGAGTTGTTCCGCGAATTCCAGTTGTATCGCATGCTGGTGTTCGGCTTCGCCATGGTGCTGATCATGATCTGGCGGCCGCGCGGGCTCGTCTCGACACGCGAGCCATCGCTGCATCTCGGCTCCGAGAAGAAATCGATCGCAGCGACGATGGTCAAACAGGGGCAAGGATAGACGGCGGATGAGCGACGACGCGCCGATCCTGATCGTCGACCATCTGAGCATGCGCTTCGGTGGCCTCGTCGCCGTCGACGACCTGTCCTTTGTCGCGAACCGCGGCCACATCACGGCGCTGATCGGACCGAACGGCGCCGGCAAGACCACCGTGTTCAACTGCATCACCGGCTTCTACAAGCCGACCACGGGGCTTCTGCGCTTGGCCCACCCCGGCGGCGGCGTCTTCTATCTCGAACGGCTGCTCAACTTCCGCATCTCCAAGGTCGCGCGCGTCGCCCGCACCTTCCAGAACATCCGGCTGTTCTCCGGCATGACTGTGCTGGAGAACCTGGTGGTGGCGCAGCACAACCCGCTGATGAAGGCGTCAGGCTTCACCTTCGCGGGATTGATCGGGCTGAAATCCTATCGCGATGCCGAGCGCGCCGCGCTCGACAAGGCGCGCTACTGGCTCGACCGCACCAAACTTCTGGCTCGCGCCGATGATGCCGCGGGCTCGCTGGCCTATGGCGAGCAGCGGCGGCTCGAGATCGCCCGCGCCATGTGCACCGATCCGGTGCTGCTCTGCCTCGATGAGCCGGCCGCCGGACTGAACGCGCGCGAGAGCCATGAGCTGAATGAACTCCTGACCTTCATCCGTGGCGAGCACGCGACCTCGATCCTGCTGATCGAGCACGACATGTCGGTGGTGATGCAGATCTCTGACCACATCGTCGTGCTGGACTATGGCGTGAAGATCGCCGACGGCACGCCGGAGGAGATCCGCAACGACCCCAAGGTGATCGCCGCCTATCTCGGCGTCGAGGATGAAGAGGTCGACAAGGTCGGCGTGGAGGTCGGGCTATGACCACTCCGCTGCTCACCGTGAACGGCGTCAAGACCTTCTACGGCAACATCATGGCGCTGAAGGGCATCGACATCGAGGTCAACGAGGGCGAGATCGTCGCGCTGATCGGCGCAAATGGCGCCGGTAAATCGACGCTGATGATGACGATCTTCGGCCAGCCCCGTCTCAGTGAGGGCAGCATCGTGTTCGACGGCCGCGACATCTCGCAGCTGTCGTCGCACGAGATCGCGGAGCTGCGGATCGCGCAGTCGCCGGAGGGACGCCGTATTTTTCCTCGCATGAGCGTCCTGGAAAACCTCCAGATGGGCGCAACCGTCGCCGACCCCGCTCATTTCGAGGCCGACATCAAGCGCGTCTGCGCGCTGTTTCCGCTTTTGCAAAAACGCATGACCCAGCGCGGCGGCACTTTGTCGGGCGGCGAGCAGCAGATGCTGGCGATCGCACGCGCCCTGATGAGCCGCCCTCGGCTGTTGCTCCTTGACGAGCCGTCGTTGGGCATTGCCCCGATCCTGGCCAAGCAGATCTTCCGCGCCATCCGCGAGTTGAACGAACGCGACAAGCTCACCGTGCTGCTGGTCGAGCAGAATGCGTTCCACGCGCTGAAACTCGCCCATCGCGGCTACGTGCTGGTCAACGGTGAAATCACGTTGGCTGGCACGGGACGCGAACTCCTGGAGCGGCCCGAAGTGCGCGCCGCCTATCTCGAGGGTGGCCGGGGTGAGGCGCAAGGGGCTTAACAAGCCGCGCAACCTGGTCGCTTAGACATTCCGGACAGCCGCCGCTACGCTCCTCCCAATCACCGGGAGGGGTCCATGAAACTGGGGTGGCTGACGCGGCTCGCTTTGCTTGGTTCGATTCTGGTCACGGCGTCGGACATGGCGCTGGCCCAGCAAAACACCATCCGCTTCATCATCGGCACGGCGCCGGGCGGCGCGATCGATCCCTATGCCCGTATCGTCGCCGATCCGATGGCCAAGGCGCTCAACCAATCGATCATTGTCGAGTACAAGCCTGGCGCCAACGGCAACAGCTCGGCGCAGTTCATCGTCGATCAGCCGGCCGACGGACAGCATGTCTGGGTCGGCACCCAGGCCTTTACCGAGATCAACCCCAGCGCCTTCACCAACCAGCGCTGGTCGATCGACGACTTCGTTCCCTTCATCCGTGGCGTGGAGGCGCCGCTGGTGTTCGCGGTGCATCCGGACGTGCCGGCCAAGACCTTTGCCGAGTTTCTGACCTGGGCAAAACAGAACAAGGGCAAGCTCAGCTATTCGTCCTACCAGCCGGGCACGCCATCGCACTTCCTCGGCTATCAACTCAATGAGAAATTCGACCTCGACCTGACCCACGTGCCGTATCGCGGCTCGGGCCTGCAAGCCACCGCACTGCTCGCCGGCCATTCGCAGTTTGGCTTCGCCCAGCTCAACTCGACGGCGCCGCACCAGGCAACCGGCAAGCTCCGGATTCTTGCCGTGACGGGGAGGACCCGCGACAAGCTCATTCCGGATGTGCCGACCTTCGAAGAACTCGGCTATCCCGAGTTCACCGCCAAAGTGTGGTTCGGGCTCCTGGTCAAGAAAGGCACGCCGGCCGACATCATCAGCCGCTACACCGAAGCCGCCAAGGTCGCGCATGCCGATCCGGGCGTGCGCGAAAAACTGCAGGCCCAGGGCTTCGACGTCGTCGCCGAAACCGGCCCGCAGCTTCTTCCGAATATCAAGGAGCAGATCGTGCGCTGGGGGAAGCTCGTCAAAGCGTCGGGCTTCAGCGCCGAGGACCGCGGCAGCACGCGGTAGCGGGCATCAGTAAAGCCCGGCGACGCCGTCCCAGCTCGTAGCGGCGACGGCCGCCGCCGTCATGGCCGCGAAGCACAGACAGGCAAGAGCGAGACCCCATGCGACCAAAGTCCCCCGGCCTGCAGTGGCCGAGTTAAAAGCAGGGGCCTCGCGGAGAAACGAACCACCTAAATTGAAATGGGCAGACATAGGCAATTCCCCTTTGGCTGGTGGGGATATTCCGCCGATCTGCGCAAAACTAAAGTGCGCTAGGTCACACTTCAAAAAAACCCGTTTCGCCTGGGGATATGCCTCAAGCCCGCCGCGTCGGCAGCGGCACGCGGTCGATGTGCTCCAACTCGGTGAGTAGCAGCTTCTCGGTCATCCGCGCGCGCGCCGCAGCGTGCGCCGAATCGTTCCAGAGGTTATCGAACTCGCCAGGATCGTTTTTCAGATCGTAGAGCTCACCCCAGCCGGTGCCCTGAAACACGCTCAGCCGGTATCGCTCGTCGATCAGCGAGTGCACGCGCGGCGGCACATCGGTGCCCGGGCTCGCATGCTGGTGGTCGTACTGGATGAACACACTGTCGCGCGCAGCCTTGCCGTCGAGCGCAGACATGAAGCTCTTGGCCTGCATGCCGCTTGAAGGCTCGATCTTCGCCCGCTCCAGCACGGTCGCGCCGATATCCATAGTCGAAGCGAGCGCCTCGGTGCGCTTGGGCTTCTGGCCGGCCTGCGGATCGGCCCAGATGAACGGCACCCGCACGATGCTCTGATATTGCTCTGCGCCCTTCAGCATCAGGCGGTGGTCGCCAAGATGATCGCCGTGATCGCTGGTGAAGATCACCACGGTGTCGCCGCGCTTGCCGCTTCGATCGAGGGCCGCCAGCACCCTGCCGATCGCGTCGTCGACACAGGCGATCATGCCGCAGGTGAGCGCCCTCGCCTCCTGCGACTCACGTGCCGAGACGCCGATGGTGTTCATGCCGGTGAGATTGGCCTTGCCGGTCTCGCGCTCCTTGATGATGTTCGCGACCAGCGCGGGCGGCGTCCAGTCGTTGCGCGAAAACGCCTCGGGCGCCGGGAACTGCTCGGGCTTGTACATATCCCAGTATTTGCCCGGCGGGTTGAACGGATGGTGCGGATCGGGAAACGACACCATCAGGAAGAACGGCTCGTCGCCGGCCTCCTCGTCGAGCCAATGGCTGGCGCGGTCGCCGAGAAACGCCGTGGCGTACAGTTCTTCAGGGATGGCGGTGCGATAGGCCTGCGGCACCGTATAGCTGTGCGGCAGACTGTTGTTCGGCCCGAGCAGGTTCTTGGCCTTGGGATCGCGCTCTTCCAGCCAGCGGTCGTAATCGCCGCCCGGCTCGTCGCCATGGGCGCGCACCAAGGTGACATGGTCAAAGCCATAGAACGGCGTGCGCACGCGCGCATCCTTGGCGTTCCAGTATTCCGGCGTCTCCTGCTCGTATTTGGCATCGGCGAGATCGTGACGCAGCGCCTGCGTCAGCCCTCGCGACGGCTCGTGGAAGCCCTCGCGCGGCGGCGGCCGTTTGATGATCGGTGCCCAGGACGTGAAGTTCTGCAGATGGCTTTTCCCGATCAGCGCCGTGTCGTAGCCCGCGTCGCGCAACAGATCGACGAAGGTCACAGCGTTCATCGAGAGCGGAATGCCGTTCGAGCGTACGCCATGGACCGACGGCATCCGCCCGGTCATCAGGCTGGAGCGGTTCGGCATGCAGACCGGACTCGCAACATAGAAGCGATCGAACGCGGTTCCGCGCGCCGCAATGGAATCGATATGCGGGGTCCGCAGCACCGGATGGCCGTAGCAACCCAGGAAATCGGCCCGGTGCTGATCGGTAATGAACAGGAGAAAATTTGGACGCGACGATTTCGGCATATGTGACCCCAGCCTCCAAAGCGCTGTGGTACTATCGAAGCGGAATCATTCGCGCCCCGAAGGCCACACGCTTTATGGATGAACTGTACGGCTCCGAGACGCTTCTGCAAATCATCCTGGTGACCGGCGTCATTGGCGGCGGTGCAGCCTTCCTCGCCGGGAGAGCCATTGCCCAGACATGGCGGCCATTCTGGAGCGTTCTGGTCTATATGGCGATGCTGGGCGCCGCCGTGCGCTTTGTACATTTCGCGCTGTTCGAAGCAACGCTGTTGTCGCCGCCATCCTACGTGGCCGACACCGCTTATCTGATCGTAGTCGGCGCGCTGGCCTGGCGCCTGACGCGCGCCGGCCAGATGGCGGCGCAATATTACTGGCTCTACGAGCGAACCGGCCCTCTGACGTGGCGGGAACGCGCGCCGGGCGAACAAATTCCGGTCAGGAACCAACCCGCGACCAGATGACCTGCAGGGGTGACCGGCAGGCAAAAACCGGACAAGATGTCGTCTATCCGGATCGTGCGGACGGGGCGACGATGAATTCAGAGTCCGCCAATTGAGGAGACTTCAATGAACAGGATGTGGCTTGCAGGCGTAGCACTCGGCGTGGGACTGGCGCTTTCCGGCACCGCGGCCGCCCAGGGCATCACCGTCGCCGTCGCCGGTCCCATGACCGGCCAGTACGCCTCGTTTGGCACCCAGCTCAGGAACGGTGCCGAAGCAGCGGTCGCCGACATCAACGCCGCGGGCGGCGTGCTCGGCAAGCAACTCAAGCTTACCGTCAACGACGATGCCTGCGATCCGAAGCAGGCCCGCGCCATTGCGGAGAAAATCGCCAACGCGAAGATTCCATTCGTCGCCGGGCACTACTGCTCGTCGTCTTCGATCCCGGCTTCGGAAGCCTATGCCGAAGGCGGCGTGCTGCAGATCACGCCGGCCTCGACCAATCCGACGTTCACCGAGCGCAAGCTCTGGAACACGTTCCGCGTCTGCGGCCGTGACGATCAGCAGGGCACGGTCGCGGGCGAATACATTGCCAAGAATTACAAGGGCAAGAACATCGCCATCCTTCAAGACAAGTCGACCTACGGCAAAGGCCTGGCCGACGAAATGAAGAAGGCGCTGAACAAGGCCGGCACGAAGGAGAAGATGTACGAGGCCTATACGCAGGGCGACAAGGACTTCAACGCGCTGGTCTCCAAGATGAAGGCCAACAACATCGACCTGGTCTATGTCGGCGGCTATCACACCGAAGCCGGCCTGATCCTGCGTCAAATGCGCAACCAGGGCATGAAGACCCAGGCGATGGTCGCAGGCGATGCCATTGCCACCAACGAGTTCTGGTCGATCACCGGCGACGCCGGCGACGGCATGATGTTCACGTTCGGCGCCGATCCGCGCAAACGCCCGGCCGCGGCCGAGGTGGTGAAGAAGTTCAAGGCCAAGGGTGTCGATCCGGAGGGCTACACGCTCTACACCTACGCGGCGATGCAGATCTGGGTGCAGGCGGTGAAGAAGGCCAACACCACCGACGCCAAGAAGGTCGCCGAGGTCATTCGCGCCGGCAAATGGGACACCGTGCTCGGCCCAATCAGCTACGACAAGAAAGGCGACATCACCACGCTCGACTACGTGTTCTACAAGTGGAACAAGGACGGCAAGTACGACGAGATCCCGATGGGCAAAGGCTCATAAGCCGAGCCACATCGTTCGCGTGACAAAGCCCGCCCCGGCCTCCGGGGCGGGCTGATTGTTTTGGCGGTATACTCGAACCCAACATGATCCATTCTGCGGAAGGTGGCGCATGGCGATAGCGATGACACGACAGGTCGGATTGAGTTTCGCCCTGGCGCTCGCGCTTGGCGCCGCCGCTCAGGCCCAGCCGCAGAACCCGCCGCCACGGCCCGCTTCCACTCAGGCGCCAATCAAATTCGGCCTCGCCGGTCCCTTCACCGGCCAGAACGCCTCGTTCGGGGCGCAACTCAAAAACGGCGCCGAGCTTGCGATCGCCGACGTCAATGCGGCGGGCGGCATCCTCAAGCAGAAGATCGGAGTGTCGCTCGGCGACGACGCCTCCGACGCGCGCCAGGGCGTCTCGGTCGCCAACAAGTTCGCCAGCACCGGGGTGAAGTTCGTCATCGGCCATTTCAACTCGGGCGTGACGATCCCGGCCTCCGCCGTCTATGCCGAGAATGCGATGCTGATGGTGTCGCCGGCCTCGACCAGTCCCAAGCTCACCGACCGCGGTCTGTGGAACGTGTTCCGCACTTGCGGCCGCGACGACCAGCAGGGCATCGTCGCGGGCGACTACATCAGCAAGAACTTCAAGGGCCGCAAGGTCGCGATCGTCCACGACAAGACCACCTACGGCCAGGGTCTCGCCGAAGAAACCCGCAACGCGATGCAGGCCGGCGGCCTGCTCGACGTGCTCTACGAGGGCATCAATGTCGGCACCAAGGACTTCGGCGCGCTGGTCACCAAGATCAAGGCGTCGGGCGCCGAGCTCGTCTACTACGGCGGCACCCACGTGGAGGCGGCGCTGCTGCTTCGCCAGATGCGCGACCAGGGCGTCAACGCAACGCTGATGGCCGCGGACGGGATCACCGACGACGACTTCGCAGCCGTCGCGGGGCCCGCCGCCGAAGGCACGCTGATGACCTACGCGCCCGATCCGCGAAAGCGGCCGCGGGCCGCGATGGTGGTCGCAAAATTCCGCGAGAGGAATTTCGAGCCCCACGCCTACACGCTTTACGCTTATGCGGCGGTCGAGATCATCCGGCAGGCCGCCGAAGAGGCGAAGACACTCGATCCGCGCAAGATCGCGATGCTGATGCGTTCAGGCAAAACCTTCAGCACGGTGATCGGCGACATCACGTTCGACCTGAAAGGCGACGTCACCCGTCCGGACTATGTGGTGTATGTCTGGAAGAAGAATGCGGATGGCAAGATCACTTACACCGAGCTGGAATGACGGCAGCCGCTGTCAGCCGATCTGGCCCAGCACCGGAAACGCCTCCAAGAGCCAGAAGCTCACCCGCGACACCGAACCGGTGAGGAAGGCCACGCCGGTCAGCACCAGCAGCCCGCCCATCACCCGCTCCATCTGTCCGAGATGCTTGCGAAAGCGTGTGAGAAACGCCGCGAACGGTTTCACCGCCGCGGCGGCAATCAGGAACGGAATGCCCAGCCCGAGCGAATAGACCGCAAGCAGAAGCGCGCCCTTGGCCACGGTCTGCTCGGAGGCCGCGACCGCAAGGATCGCCGCCAGGATCGGGCCGATGCAGGGCGTCCAGCCGAACGCGAAGGCGAGCCCCATCACGTACGCGCCCCAGAGGCCGACCGGCTTCGCCATCTCCATGCGCTTTTCCTGAAGAAGCCAGCCGATGCGAAACACGCCGAGGAAATGCAGCCCCATGATGATGATGGCGATGCCGGCTGCGATCGACAGCTCCGCCGAGTAGAGCCGAATGAGCCCGCCAACGACGCTGGCGCTGGCGCCGAGCGCCACGAAAACAGTCGAGAAGCCCAGAACGAACAGCACCGCGGCCAGCAGCGTATCGCGCATCTTGCCGGTCGCGGGATTGCCGTCGCTCAGCCGCTCCAGGGAACTGCCGGCGAGATAGACGAGATACGGCGGCACCAGCGGCAGCACGCAGGGCGACAGGAAACTGACGATACCCGCGATCAGGGCCGCAAGCAGGGTGACGTTCGGGGTCATGTTCGCCTAGATGCATGGGGCCGCCGCCGCACGCAAGCTTAACGGCGGCAGCTGGCGCTGATGTGATCGCCAGTTGATCTTGCTATGGTCCTATCCCGATACGTCCGGAGTCCATCGTGCCGCGCAATCTGATCACCGACGTCGCAGGCATTCGAATAGGCCACGCCGACGACGCCAAGCTCGGCTCGGGCGCCACCGTGGTGTTGTTCGACAACCCCGCGGTCGCGGCCGCCGACCTTCGCGGCGGCGGGCCCGGCACACGCGAAAGTGCGCTGCTCGATCCCGCCATGACGGTTGAGCGGATCGATGCGATCGCGCTCTCCGGCGGCTCGGCCTTCGGGCTCGACGCCGCTTCTGGACTGCAGGCCTGGCTGCGCGAGCAGGGCCGCGGCTTCGACGTGCGCGGCATGAAGGTGCCGATCGTGCCCGGTGCGATTCTGTTCGATCTGCTCAACGGCGGCGACAAGGACTGGGGCCGTTATCCGCCCTATCGCGAGCTCGGCTATCAGGCGGCGGCAAAAGCCGCGCCCGACTTCGCGCTCGGCAGCGTCGGCGGCGGGCATGGCGCCAGCACGGTCGACCTCAAGGGCGGCACCGGCTCGGCGTCCGCCACCACGCCGGACGGCATTACGGTCGGCGCGATCGCCTTGGCCAATGCGGCGGGCTCGGCGGTAATCGGCGGCGGGCCGCATTTCTGGGCCGCGCCGTTCGAGCGCGACAAGGAGTTCGGCGGGCGCGGCCAGCCTGAGCACGTGCCGCTGCAAGCGCTCAACTTCCGCACCAAGGGTCAGCCCGGCGAGAACACCACGCTGGTGGTGGTTGCGACCGACGCGACGCTCACCAAGGCGCAGACCCGGCGGCTCGCCATCATGGCGCAGGACGGCATGGCCCGCGCACTGCGGCCGATCCACACACCGCTCGATGGCGACATCGTGTTCGCCGCGGCGACCTGCGAGCGGCCGTTGCGCGATCCGGTGCACGCGCTGGCCGAGCTTGGATCGCTCGCAGCCGACACCGTGGCGCGCGCCATTGCGCGCGGCGTTTACGAGGCGAAAGCGCTATCCTTTGCCGGCGCCCAGCCGAGTTGGCGCGACCGGTTCGGCTAACGGACCCGGGTGCTTAGTTGGCGAACCGCTCTGCCGCATATGGCGCCGGATCGCAGAACGGCGTGGCACCGGTCATCATCTCGGCGAGCAAGCGACCCGACACCGGCCCAAGCGTCAGCCCCCAATGAGCGTGACCATAATCGAGCCACAGCCCCGGCTGGCCTGGCGCGCGCCCGATCACAGGCCTTGAATCGGCGAAGCACGGCCGCGAACCCATCCAGGGCTCCGCTTCGATGCCGTCGCCGAGCGGAAAAAGCGCCTTGGCCGCCGGCAGCACCCGGTCGATCTGCACCGGTGTCGGCGGCGCGGCACAGTCGGCGAATTCGGCGCCGGTTGTCAGGCGGATGCCCTGCTCCATCGGCGCGAGGCAGTAGCCATAGTCCGCGTCGACAATCGGCCGCGTCAGCCCGGCATTGCCCTGCGAGCGATAGTGCCGGTGATAGCCACGCTTGAAGGCGAGCGGCAGCTTGATGCCGAGCGGACCCAGCAAATCGGGCGCCCACGGCCCGAGCGCCACCACCGCCTCCTTGGCGTCGACCGGCCCCTCCTCGGTGTCGACGCGCCAGTTCTGGCCGGAGCGGTGCAGCGTCGTCGCGTCACCCTTGAGGATAACGCCGCCGAGCTTGGTGAAGCGCTCCGCGTAAGCCCGCCCCACCGCGCCCGGGTTGGAGACGCTCGCAGCCTCCGGCCAGTGCACTGCATGGCTGAACACCGGCGCCAGCGACGGCTCCAACACGCGCGCCTCCTCCGGCGCCATGACGCGCTGAGTCAGGCCAAGCTCCGTCGCATAGGCGCGTTCGCGCGCAGTTCCCCGGAAGGATTCATCGCGGCGATAAAGCTTCAGCCAGCCATTCTTGCGCAGATAACGCGTCGCATTGGCCTCGCTCATCAGCGTCTCGTGCTCGGCCACCGCGCGGGCATAGAGCGGCCGCATCGCTTTGGCGAACTCCAGCGCGCGCGCGCCGCGGGTGTTGGAGCGATAGGCGAGCAGCCACGGCACAAGCCCCGGCAACGCGGCCAGATGATAGTTCGCCTCCGGCGCCTGCTTCAGCGCGATGCGAAGCAGCGCACCGAAGCCCTTTGGAAAGGCGTGGGCGAACAGCGTATTGCCCTCGATGATGCCGGTGTTGCCGTAGGACGTCTCCTCGGCGGGGCCACGCCGGTCGACCAGCGCCACCGCAAGCCCGCGCTTGACGAGATGCAGCGCCGCAGAAATTCCCACGATGCCAGCCCCCAACACGATCGCATCGGTCCGGGCCATGGTGGTTCTCCTGTCAGCTGGGGCAGCGCAGCGGGATAAGCTGCAATATCTAAGCCGCACTATCGACGCCCGCCAGCGCGGCTGTTATGCCGCAGCCATGCACTCTGAAGGCTCGGGATTGCTCGAACGCGCCGTCGCGGCCCTGACGTCGATCCTGGCTTGGCTCGGCCGCCAAGGCACCCGGGCGGTTGCCATCTCGATCGTGCTCGGCATTTTCCTGCCGCCGCTCGGCGCGATCATTCGCCCGTATTTTCCTGAAACCGTGTTCGCGCTGCTCGTGCTCGCCTTCCTGCGCGTGGACCCCGGCGCGTTGCGCGAACAACTCGCAAAACCCAGGCTGCTCGTCGCCGCCGCGATCTGGACCATGCTGATTGTGCCCCTCGTGGCGGGCTTGGCATTGAGCGCCATCGATCTGAAGGCCACTTCGCCAGCGCTCCTGCTGGCGCTGGTGATCAATTTCGTCGCGCCGCCGATTTTCGCTTCGCCGGCGCTTGCGGCGCTGATGGGCCTCAATGCCGCGATCACGCTCGCGTTGCTGCTCGTCTGCATCGCGGTCACGCCGTTTCTCGCACCTGCGCTCGTCGCGATGTTCGCGGGCTCGGCGGTGACCTTCTCGCCGCTGTCGCTTGGGCTGCGGCTCGTGCTGATGCTGGCTGGCGCGGCACTCACCGGCGTGGCCGTTCGCGCCGTTGCCGGCAAGCCGTGGGTCGAGCGTCAGGCCGAGCGCATCGACGGCCTCAACGTGATCGTGCTGTTTCTTTTCGCGGTCGCGCTGATGGGCGACGTGCTGAGCAACACCATATCGCAGCCCTTATACGTGCTGGGCCTGCTGGCCCTGGGCTGCCTCGTGACCTTCGGCCTCTACGTGCTGACCGCGCTGCTGCTCATTCGCGTCGACTTCCACACCGCGGTGCCGCTCGCGCATGCGGCGGCGTCGCGCAACACCGGCCTGATGCTCGCAGCCGCGGCCGGCGCCGTGCCCGAACTGGTCTGGCTCTATATGGCGCTGCTGCAAATTCCGATCTACGCGCTGCCGCTGGTCATCAAGCCGCTGCTGCGCCGCTTTACGCAGCAGCCGGCTGCGTGACCCATTCGCGTCACACGCTCATGTTCGTGGTCGACGGTGCAAGCTGGGCCTGCAGGTTGACCATCATCTTCAACAGACTACCGAGATTGAACGAGTTCGGATTGCCGGAACCCGAGCCGCTGCTGTTGCCGCTGTCGCTCGACGCGGCTGGCGTCGTCATTTCGAGCTTGGTGCCGTCGGCATAGGTGATGGTGGTGGTCGACGAGCCGTCCGGGTTCGAACTGGTCTGGCTGGTGGTGCCGTCGGCCGTCGCACCGGAGAGCAGCGCCTGCAGCGGATCGCCGCCGCCCTGCTGCTGGCTGCTATCGCCCGAAGCCTCGGCATGATGATGGTGGTGGCCGTGACCGCCGCCGTGGGCCTTTTGCATCGCGGTCTGCAACTCGTCCTGGCTGACCGAGCCGTCGCCATTGCTGTCGAGCTTGTTGAACAGCGCATCGACGCCGGACTGGTCGGCACCGGAGCCGATCGCCTGCTCGAACTCCGATTGCGAGATCTGGCCGTCGCCATTGGTATCGAACTTCGCGATCACATCCTTGGCGATATCTCCGGCCGGACCGCCCTGCCCGCTCTGCATCGACAGCAGCGCAGACATCGTGTCGGCGCTGAACTGCGGCATGCCCGCGGAGTTGCTGGAGCTCCCGGAATCGCCGGAACCACCGTCCTGGCCGAGCGCCGCAATCAGCGGATCGCTGGAATTGCCCCCGGTGAGGGCCTGATACAGCGACTGGAGTGCGTCCGTCGGACTTGTGTCGCTGCTGCCGCCGGCGCTGCCTGTCTGGAACGGCCACTGCACATATGCGTTGGATGAACCAACGGATGAAACCGACATGGATATCCTCGACTGAGAAACGCAGTCACCCCGCCAGGCACGAGCAAACGGCGCGCCAACGCAAAACCCGCAAAAAACCTGAAAGGCGGCTCGGGTTCACCGCGCAAAAACTTCCGCCTGCGCGCCTAACCCGGCAAATTTGACCGGGCTCAAACCATCCACCGGTCGCGTTGCCCGCCTGCCCCGCGCGTGTTACCCGACAAGCAACCGGGAAGCCCCAAGGAAACCCCAAGGCAAACCGAAATGACGCGTCCCCTTCGCATCGCCCCGTCGATCCTTTCGTCCGACTTCTCCAAGCTCGCCGAGGAGGTCCGCGCCGTGGAAGCCGCGGGCGCCGACTGGATCCACCTCGACGTGATGGACGGGCACTTCGTCCCGGTGATCACGTTTGGGCCCGAGGTGGTGAAGGCGATCCGGCCGGTCACCCAGAAGGTTTTCGACGTGCATCTGATGATCGCACCGGTCGATCCGCATCTCGAGGCCTTTGCCAAGGCGGGCGCCGACATCATCACCATCCATGTCGAGGCGGGCCCGCACCTGCACCGCTCGCTGCAGGCCATCAAGGCGCTCGGCAAGAAGGCCGGTGTCACGATGAACCCCGGCACGCCGGTGGAGTCGATCGAGCACGTCATCGACCTGGTCGATCTGGTGCTGGTGATGTCGGTCAATCCCGGCTGGGGCGGTCAGAAGTTCATTCCGGTGGCGGAAGAGAAAATCCGCCGGGTCAAGGCACTCGTGGCCGGCCGCCCGATCGACATCGAGGTCGACGGCGGTGTGACGCCGGAGAACGCCGCGCTGGTGACGCGGGCCGGCGCCAATGCGCTGGTTGCGGGTTCCGCGGTGTTCAAAGGCGGGCCGCAGTCCTACCGCGCCAACATCGATGCCATTCGCCATGCTGCCGCCTTGGCCCGTGGCGAGGCCGCCTGATCGCGCATATTATCCCCCACTTCCGCAGGAATGTGAGGGATAGGTCATGGGCGTGTTGATCGACGGCAAATGGTCCGACGGCGAACTGCCGCAGGAGACCAGCGCCACAGGACAGTTCAAGCGCGCCGACAGCTCCTTCCGCGACCGCATCACGGCTGACGGCTCGTCGGGCTTCAAGGCCGAGCCCGGTCGCTATCATCTTTACGTGGCGCACGGCTGCCCCTGGGCACACCGCACGCTGATCTACCGGGCGCTGAAGAAGCTCGACGGCCTGATCTCGGTCGCCTACTCGATCCCGGGCCTCAAGCAGCAGGGCTGGCAATTCGGCGACGACCCGCGCTATCCCGACTGTATCCCCGACAAGGTCAACGGCTTCGAATATCTGCACCAGGCCTATACGGCCGCGAAGCCGGACTACACCGGCAAGGTCACGGTGCCGACGCTGTGGGACAAGAAGACCAAGACTATCGTCAACAACGAGTCGTCCGAGATCATCCGGATGCTCAACACCGAGTTCAACGCCATCACTGGCGACCGCGCGGACTACTACCCGGAGAAGCTCCGCGCCGAGATCGATGCAGTGAACGAACGCGTCTATCACAACGTCAACAACGGCGTGTACCGCGCAGGCTTCGCCAAGTCTCAGGCGGCTTACGAGGAGGCCTATGACGGGCTGTTCTCGACGCTCGATTGGCTCGAAGAGCGGCTGTCGAAACACCGCTATCTCGTCGGCTCGCAGATCACTGAGGCCGACTGGCGGCTGTTCCCCACGCTGGTGCGCTTCGACGTCGCCTATTTCTCGATCTTTAAGTGCAACCGCCAGCGCATCGCCGACTATCCGAACCTGTCGAACTACATGCGCGAGCTCTATCAGGTGCCGGGCGTGGCCGGGACCGTGACGCCGCGCTACTACGTGATCAACTACTACTCGATCCCCAAGGTGAACCCGACGCTGATCATCCCGAAGGGCACACCGGTCGATCTCGGCCAGCCGCATGATCGGGCAAGGTTGGCGGCGTAACGCAAAGCACGCCCTCTCCCGGCTCGCATTCGCTCGCCATCCTCTCCCGCAAGCGGGAGAGGGGACAAGAGCCGCACGAGCCGGCTTGGCGGACAGGTCCCCTCGCCCGCGAAGCGGGAGAGGGTCCCGAGCGAATGCGAGGGGGGAGAGGGTGATTGCCGCTCGCTCGGCAGCACTAGTTTTCCACCATTCCGGCTTGCAATTGCGGTCTCAGGGTCTGATACAGACACGTATCCCCACCGCCCTGAGGCCTCGATGATCCCGCGCTATTCCCGTCCCGACATGGTTGCGATCTGGTCGCCGGAGACGCGGTTTCGCATCTGGTTCGAGATCGAAGCGCATGCGGCCGACGCCATGGCCAAGCTCGGCATGGTGCCAAAGGCTGCGGCCAAGAAGATCTGGGCCAAGGGCAAGAATGCCAAGTTCAACGTCGAGCGCATTGATGAGATCGAGCGCGTCACCAAGCACGACGTCATCGCCTTCCTGACACACCTGGCCGAGATCGTCGGCCCCGAGGCGCGCTTCGTGCACTCCGGGATGACGTCGTCGGACGTGCTCGACACCTGCCTCAACGTGCAACTCACGCGCGCCGCCGACATCCTGATCGACGACGTCGACAAGCTTCTGGCGGCGCTAAAGCGCCGCGCCTTCGAGCACAAGAAGACGCCGACCGTCGGCCGCTCGCACGGCATCCATGCCGAGCCGACCACCTTCGGCGTCAAGCTCGCGGTCGCTTACGCGGAGTTCACGCGCGCCCGCGAACGCCTGGTCGCGGCCCGCAAGGAGGTCGCGACCTGCGCCATCTCGGGCGCGGTTGGCACCTTCGCCCAGGTCGACCCGCGGGTCGAAGCTCATGTCGCCAAGGCGATGGGCCTCAAAGTCGAGCCGATCTCGACCCAGGTGATCCCGCGCGACCGTCACGCGATGTTCTTTGCCACGCTCGGCGTCGTCGCCTCATCCATCGAACGTCTCGCCATAGAGGTCCGCCATCTGCAGCGCACCGAAGTACTCGAAGCCGAGGAGTTCTTCTCCGAAGGCCAGAAGGGCTCTTCGGCGATGCCGCACAAGCGCAATCCGGTGCTGTCGGAGAACCTCACCGGTCTCGCCCGCATGGTGCGCGCTTACGTCAACCCGGCGATGGAGAATGTCGCGCTCTGGCACGAACGCGACATCTCGCACTCCTCGGTCGAACGGATGATCGGACCCGACGCGACGGTGACGCTCGACTTCGCGCTGGGGCGCCTCACCGGCCTGATCGACAAGCTCATGGTCTATCCCGCCAACATGCAGAAGAACCTCGACCGGCTCGGTGGTCTCGTTCACTCACAGCGCGTACTTATCGCGCTGACCAAGGCCGGCATGTCGCGCGAGGACGCCTACAAGACCGTGCAGACGCACGCGATGCAGGTCTGGCAGGGCAAAGGCGATTTCCTGACGCTGCTCAAGAGCGATCCCGCGGTGCGCAAGGCGCTGAGCGCCAAAGAGCTCGAGGCCAGCTTCGACCTCGGCTATCACCTCAAGCACGTCGATACGATCTTCAAGCGCGTGTTCGGGAAGAACTGATCGGCTTGCACCACGCCGCGAACGCGTCGAGCGCCGTTGCCAAGGTATCGGCATCGTTGCGGCCCGAACGCGCCGGGACATGAAACGAGTGGTCAGCGTCCGGCAAGAGGCACAGCGTGGCGCGCTTGCCGAGGCTTTTCACCACAGGCTTCAGCAGCGAAAGCTCGGCGAGTTTGTCCTTGTCGCCTTGCAGGAACAGCATCGGGATATCGATCTGCTTTAGATGCTCGCCCCGGTCTGCCGAGGGTTTGCCTGCGGCGTGCAGCGGAAAGCCGAAAACGCCAAGCCGCGGACACCGGGCAGCGGCTCCGCCGCCTGGGCCTGCGACGTCATCCGGCCACCGAAGGACTTGCCACCCGCAATCAGCGGAAGGCCAGGCAGGCGTTCCGCTGCGTAAGCGACCGCGGCGCGGACCACCGCATGAGCGAGCGCCGGCGGATCGGGGCGCTTTCCGCCCTTCTCCATGTAGGCGAACTGGTAGCGAAGCGTCGCGATGCCGCGCTCGGCGAGACCCGCGGCTGCGGCCTCCATGAACTTGTGCGACATGCCGGCGCCTGCGCCGTGGGCGAAAACATAGCAGGCGCTGGCGTTACCTGGCGCGTTCAACAACGCGCTGACCTTGCCGGCCTTGCCGGCATCGATTGTGGCGCGCTTCGCTGCGGGTGCTGACATCGGACCATCTTACAAAAAATTTGGGCGGGCGCCGCAGCGCCCGCCCGTGCAACCCAACAATTTTGCCGGCCTCAATCGACCGAAACGCCGCTGGCCTTGATCGGCTTCGCCCACTTCTCGGTCTCGTCCTTGACGAGCTTGGCCAGATACTCCGGCGAGGTCTGATTGTCCGGCACGATCTCTGCCCCGAGGGCGCCGAGCTTGTCCTTCACGACCTCGGAATGCATCGCCTCGACCATCGCGCTGTTGACCTTCTTCACGATGGCGTCCGGCGTGTTCTTCGGCATGAAGATCGCGTTCCAGGTGTAGGCGACAAGATCCTTGGTGCCTTGCTCTGCCGCGGTCGGGATGTCCGGCAGCGCCTTGGAGCGTTTGGTGTCCAACATCGCCAGCCCCTTGATCGTGCCGCCGTCGACCTGCGGTTTGGCCGTGGTGACGATCTCGCAGACATAGTCGATACGTCCGCCGGCGAGATCCTGCAGCGCCGGTCCGGTGCCCCGATACGGCACGTGGGTGATGTCGACGCCGATGATGTAGTTGAGCAGCACGCAACCGAGATGCGTCGCCGAGCCTGCGCCGGCGGAGCCGAACTGCATCTTCGACTGGTTCGCCTTGGCGTAGGCGACGAACTCCTTGAAGTCCTTGACCGGCAGATCCTTGCGCGCGACCAGCATGATCGGCACCTGCGCGATCAGGCCGACCGGCGCGAAATCGGTCGACGCGTTGTACAGCGGCTTCTTGTAGAGCGTCTGCGATTGGGCGTGGGTGCCGACCGTACCGATCAGGATGTTGTAGCCGTCGGGCTGCGCATCGGTGACGCGCTTGGAGCCGGTCTGACCGCCCGCGCCGGTGACGTTCTCAACGACCACCTGCTGGCCCAGCGGATCGCTCATTTTCGCCGCCATCACCCGGCCGAGCACGTCGGTCGGGCCGCCGGCCGCGAACGGGATAACCATGGTGACCGGGCGGGTCGGATAGTTTTGTGCGGATGCGCTGCCGGTCAGCGCGACTAGGCCGGCCACAGCCAAGCCCATCAGTTTCAGTGCCATGAGCGTCTCCCATCTGACGTTTTTGGTAGAGGGTCCTGGCCGAGACATGGTCTAGATGCAACTCTCGGTCAAGCTGGCGGAATGGCTAACGTTGCCGCACGGCGCGGCCTTCGGCATAAGTACCCCCATGAATCAGACCCGTATCGCCATCGCCGGCCTTGGCGCCATCGGACGCGCTGTGGCGCGTCGCCTCACCGACGGCCTCCCCGGCCTGTCACTCGCCTGCATCGCCACCGGAAACGCCGACAAGGCGAGAACCTGGCTCAACGAACAGAAGATCGACTGCCCCGTGGTCGAGCTCGAAGAGTTCCCCAAGCATGCTGACCTCGCGGTCGAATGTGCGCCAGCCGCGCTGATCGAGCGCATCTGCCGGCCCATGCTCGAAGTCGGCAAGCAGGTCATGGTGCTGTCCTGCGGCGCGCTTTTGCCACGGCAGGACCTGATCGATCTGGCCAAGGCCAAGGGCGGCCGCATCATCGTGCCGACCGGCGCATTGCTCGGGCTCGATGCGGTCGCGGCCGCGGCTGAGGGCACCATCCACTCGGTGAAGATGACGACCCGCAAGCCGCCGATCGGGCTCGTCGGTGCGCCCCATCTCGTCAAGAACAACATCTCGGTCGAGGGGCTGAACACCGCGAAGCTGGTGTTCAGTGGCACCGCGCGCGAGGCCGCGGCGGGCTTCCCGGCCAACGTAAACGTTGCGGCGGCGCTGTCGCTGGCCGGCATCGGCCCGGACCGCACCATGATCGACATCTATGCCGATCCGGCGATGACGCGGAACTGCCATACCATCGAGGTCGACTCCGACAGCGCGCGCTTCACGCTGTCGATCGAGAACATCCCGTCGGAAAATCCCAAGACCGGCAAGAATGTCGCGCTGTCGGTGCTCGCGATGCTGCGCAAGATGCACGCGCCGCTGGCGGTCGGGACCTGATCCGACGTCGAAGGAAACTCATTCGAACGCGACGATTTCGACCCAGTTCGAGCCCTTGCCCGTCGGATAGCGTCCAACAGGCTTCAGCACACCCGTGTCGGCGTCGATCGCGTAGGATGCGATCATGTCCGACAGTTCACCGGACACGACGACAAAGCGGCCGGCGGGATCGATGTTGAATCCGCGGGGCTGCTTCTCGGTCGGCGTGCTGCCCAGATAGGTGAGCTTGCCGCTCGCTTGATCGACGCGGAAGGCCGCAATCGTGCTCGACGTACGCTCCGCGGCGTAGAGAAAGCGGCCGTTCGGCGTCAGATGCAGATCGGACGCCCAGATGTCGTTGTCGGTGTTCCGTTGCGGCGCGCCGGGCGCACCGACGGCGCCGCGCGGCAAGCCGGGGCCAAGCTTGGTGTCCGCCGGCAAGACCGACACGGAATCGATCTCCTTGAGCGCGCCGGTGCTGGCGTCAAGCGCCAGCGTCGTCACCGTGCCGACCATCTCGCTGAGCAGGTAGGCGAAGCGGTTATCCGCGGAAACGACGATGTGGCGCGGCCCGGTGCCCTGCTTGAGCTGAAGGACCGGCGGGGTGTTGGCCGTCAACCGTCCGGTCGTCTCGTCGAAGACGAACTGGAACACCTGATCGGTGCCAAGATGCGGCACGAACACGAAGCGGTTGGTGTTGTCGATGCGGATCGAGTGCGCATTTCGCGCCGTCGGGATCACCTGGATGGGCTCGCCGACCTTGCCGTCCGCGCCAACCGGATTCACACCGACCTGATGGGCGCCATAGGACGCACCAAGCAGAAACCGTCCGGTTCGATCGAACGTGATGTACGGATAGCTTTCCGCCAAAGGTCCAGCGCCGACGGGGTTGAGCGCCCCGGAGGCCTTGTCGATGCTAAAGCTGTGGGCCTGGTACGGCTTCGAGCGGGCCGCGGCGATCAGGAAACGCTTGTCCGGACTGACGGCCATCGGCATGACCAGCTTCGCCGCCTTGAAACGCTGTCCCGGCTTCAATGATCCATCCGCCTGGGCCGCGTAAATCCCGATGTCGCCATCGTCGGCATTGGAAACGTAGACGAACGTGCCTGCGGTGACGGATGAGCTGACGTCGAGTGACATCATGATTGCAAAGACCTGCGCTTTAAGAAACTGCGCTTTCACGGAGTGCCACTCCCTGATCGATCGACAACCCTACTCCCGCGCGCTTCCGCTTTGAAGCAGGCCGCTTCGTTCCGGCAGATCCGCCGCGATCCGACGACGGCCGAGCATGTGGGCGCGGCCATCGTTGATGGCGTCGACCGCGATCAGCTTGCCGGCCTTCTTGTACTCGACCGAGAATTTGTTCTCGGTCGGATTGCCTACCGTCTCGCTCGCGTCGTAGCCATCGAGCAAGCCGGTGATCTGGAGCTTGGTTTCGTACTGATCCGACCAGAACCACGGCACCGGATCGTAAGGCACGGGCTTGCCGATGATCGAAGCCGCTGCTGCTTTGGCCTGGTCGACGGCGTTCTGTACGCATTCCAGGCGGATCTTGCGTCCATAGCGGTGCGAGACGAAACGCGCGCAATCGCCGATCGCATAGACGTCGGGCGCCACCCGGGCAAAGTCATCGACCAGAATACCGTCTTCGCAGGGAAGTCCGGCAGCGACGGCGAGATCGTCATTGGCGCGCGCGCCGGTCGCAACCAGCACCAGATCGGCGGGGATTTTCTCACCCGACGTGAGCGCCACGCCGCTGGCGCGGCCCTCGCCTTCGATCGCCGCAAGCCTTGCGCCCAGCCGGATCTCGACGCCACGCGAGCGGTGCAGCTTGTCGAAATAGGCCGAGACCTCCTCGCCAGCGACGCGCTTCATCACCCGCGCCTCGGCCTCGACCACGGTCGCCTCACGCCCCTCCTGGCGCAGCACGGCTGCAACCTCGAGCCCGATATAGCCCGCCCCGATGATGACGATGCGCCGCGCGTTATCGAGCGCCGGGCGCAGCCGCCGCACATCGTCGATCTTGCGCAGCGAGAACACGCCATCGAGCTTGATGCCCGGCAGCGGCAGATCCCGTGCCCGCGTACCGGTCGCAAACACCAGCGTGTCGTAGGAGAAGCTCCGACCATCGCCGAGCGTGGCCTGCTTGCCGGCGAGTTCGACCGCCTTGACCGGCACGCCAAGCTCCAGCGCCACCTGATGGTCGGCCCAATAATGCTCGGCCCGCAGGTGCAGCGTCTCGATCGACGCTTTCTCCTTCAGATAGGCCTTGGACAATGGCGGCCGCTGGTAGGGCGCGTACGGCTCGTCGCCGACCATGCGGATCGGCGCGCCATAGCCGTCCTGACGCAGGCTGATGGCAAGCTGCGCCGCAGCCTGCCCCGCCCCGAGAATAAGAACACCGCTTGTCATCTGGACACTGTCCAACGCGAACGGTCCTGGAGCAAGCCGTCACCGTCGTGTTACAAAGGCCGCTCCCTGCCGCTGCCCTCCCCGGCAGCCAACGAATTCAATTTCTGGAAACCCCAAGAGACTCGAACTATGGCCAAGAAGCGTGCTGCCAAGAAGGCAACCAAGGCTGCCAAGCGCCCGAGCTACCGGCTCACGGAAATCGGCGACGAGCAGATGAGCGCCGTGCAGAAATCGCTGCGCGACGCGATCTATTCGGGCCCCCGCGGCATCCGCAAGAAGCTCACCGGTCCGTTCCAGATTTGGCTGAATGCGCCCGACCTCGGCATGCTCGCCCAAGCGGTCGGCGCTCACGTGCGCTATAAGACCTCGCTGTCGCCGCGGCAATCGGAGACCGCGATCCTTGCCACCGCGCACTTGTGGAAGGCGCATTACGAGTGGGTGGCGCATGCGCCGCAAGCCGAGAAGGCCGGCGTCAGCCCCGAGACCATCAAGGCGATCCAAGCCGGCCGCACGCCGAAGTCCGCGAAGAAGGATGAGCTCGCCATCCTCGATTTCGTGAAAGAGCTCTACAAGACCCGCCGCGTCAGCGACAAAACCTACAAGAAGCTGCACGGCCTGTTCGGCGACGCCGGCATGGTCGAGCTCGTCGGCATCTGCGGCTACTACGCGCTGATCTCGATGACGCTCAACGTGTTCCGTGCCGAGATTCCGGCCGAGATGCCGCTGCCGTTCAAGGAGCCGTAAGGCGCGAATGCGCGGCGAAAGCGCGCTGCTGCTCTGGAACGACTATCGCGGCAGCGACGAGGCTGCCTTTCACGAATGGTACAACCGCCGCCACATCCCGGAGCGGGTGCCGGGCCTGCCCGGCTTCCTCCGGGCGCGGCGGTTTGCGGCGCTCAGCGGCGGACCGAAGTTCATCGCGCTGTATGATCTCGCATCGGCGGCAGCGCTCACGACGCTGCCGTACCGCGCACTGCTGGACAATCTCGATTCCGAGAGCAGGCATTTCGTGCCGCAGTTCGGCAATGCCTCGAAGACAATCCTGTCGGTCGTCGCGCGCGCGGATTATGGCGAAGGCGCGGTGCTCGCGGCGATCGGTTTCGACGCGCCGCACATGTCAACGAGCGGAGAGGCCATCGCTCGGCTGGTCCAGCGCGACGGCATCGTGGCCGCGCACCTTCTGAGGCTCGATGCCGCGGCCAAGACCAGCGCCAAGCCGACCCGGCCGGACGATCTGGCGCTGCCTTTCGTGCTGCTGGTCGAAGCCACATCCGAGCAGAATGTCGCAGGCCTGCAAGCCGACGAATGCCTCGGTCTCCCGCGCGACACCGTTGTGCCGCTGCGCCAGGGCGTCTTCCGGCTGATCTTCACGAGCCTGCCGTAGCGCTCTGCAATCCGTGCGCAGCCCTGCCCGTCTTTGGATGCAGCCAAGCACATCCCGGGAGGCTATGTTTGCGCGCCTGCCCGGCACCGAAGAAACGTAAACCGAGACCAACTGATGAGCTTTCCGTCGAACTCCCCCTACACGCCCGACCTGCGCGGCTTCATCGAGTTTCTCGAAAAGGAGCATCCCGAGCAGGTGGTGCGGATCACAAAGGAAGTCGATCCGAAATTCGGCGTCTCCGGCATCATCGAGCGGCTGGAGCGTGACGGCAAATTTCCGCTGGTGATCTTCGAGAACGTCAAAGGCTCGACCATGCCGCTCGTCGCGAACATGCATGCGAGCTTCGAGCGGCTGCGCCTGGCGCTCGGCATGGAGAGCGGCGACGTCAAGGCGTTCGTCAAGGAATGCGCGGCACGCCAGGCCAATCCGGTCGATCCCGTGATGGTCACGGAAGCGCCGGTGCATGAGGAGGTCTTCCTCGGCAAGGACGTCAACGTCGAGGACATGCCGATCTGCACCTATCACGAGAAGGATGCCGGCAAGTACATCACCGCGGGACTCGCGGTGATGCGCGATCCGGAAACCGGCATCAACAACGTCGGCATCTACCGCCATATGGTGCACGACAAGAACCTGCTCGGCGTACAGCTTTCCGAAACCGCCGACGGCAACATCATCTGGAAGAAATACGAGAAGCGCGGGTTGCCTTGTCCTGTCGCGATCGTGATCGGGCACCATCCGGCGTTCTTCATCGGCAGTCTCTGCTTCTCGACGCTCGACTCCGACGAGATCAAGATCGCGGGCGGCATGTTGCAGCAGGCGGTGCCGCTCGTGCGCTGCAAGACCATTCCGCTCGACGTGCCGGCCAATGCCGAAATGGTGCTGGAATGCGAGATCCGTCCCGTCGAGCGCCGGCTGGAAGCGCCGTTCGGCGAATATCCCGGCACCTACGGGCCGCAGCGCATGAATCCGGTGCTGGAGATCAAGGCGATCACGCGGCGCAAGAACCCGCTCTATCAGAACGCCTTCGTCGGCCACGCCGACAATCTTCTGCTGTCCGGCCTGATCCGCACGAGCTTCATCGAGGACACGGTGAAAATTGCCTGCCCCACCGTACGCGGCGTAAACGTGCCCCGTTCCGGGCGCTTCCGCTTCATCTGCTACATTGCTCTCGAGAAGATGCAGGAGGGCGAAGCCAAGCTCGCCGCCATGGCGGCCTTCGTCGCCGATCCGTTCCTGAAGTTCGTCGTGGTGGTCGACCACGACGTCGACATCAACAGCGATACAGATGTGTGGCACGCGATCGCGACGCGCGTGCGCGCCGATACCGACACCTTCATGGTGCCCTACGCCAAGGGCTCGCCGCTCGATCCGGCCTCGTACGATCCGGCCGGCGGCTCGAACCTCGTCACCAAGATGGGGATCGATGCCACCCGAAAGGCCAACTACCCGGACGAGATCGCGGTGCCCGGATATCAGTCGATCAACATGGCCGACTTCATCCCGGGCTACCGCGGTTCGTCGTCGTAGTCAGTGGTTCATGTGCATGCCGCCATGGCCGGCGTCTTCGCCCTTGGGTGTGCCGCCGATCGGCTCGATCGCGTATTCGACATCGACCTTGCCGGCCTTCTCGAATTCGAGCGTGCCCTTGACGCGCTTGCCCTGCGCGACGGGCTGCGTGATCCCGACGAACATCAGGTGGTAGCCGCCGGGCTTGAACTCGACGGTTTCGCCCGGCTTGATCTCGACGCCGTCGACCAGCGGCCGCATCTTCATCACGCCATTGTCCATCGACATCTCGTGGATTTCGAATTTGCCGGCAATCTCAGTCGAACCGCCGATCAGGCGGTCCGGTGTCGCGCCGGTGTTGGTGAGCTTCATGTAGCCGCCGGCCACCGTCGCGCCCTTGGGCGTGGCGCGCGACCAGGGATGTTTGATCTCGATCGAACCGGCTTTGTATTCGTGGGCAGAGGCCGCCGATGCGGCGAGGGCCAGAGAGATGGCCAGCGTGACGGCCGACAGTGCGGATTTCATGAGGCTTTACTCCAATAGGATGATGCGCGCCCGTGCGCGCGGACTAGCGATTGCGGTTGAAATTCAGATGAGCGGAGGGCCGCGCGAGTTCTGCGGGCGCCCTTCGACAAGCACCGGCACCACCCAATACGCGAACGGTTCGACGGCCGTCGCAATCAGGTTCGGGACGAGAAACTCGGTCACCAGCGGCGGGACAGCGCCACTGATCCCATGCCCCATAGCGGCACAGATCGCGACGCAAGGGACCTGATGCTGCTCCGGATGTCCGGTGCCGTCGGCGTCTTGATAGGCGCATAGCACCAGACTCGAATCTGTCAGCGCCGCGGCCGGTACCGGAATGAAGGACAAAAACAGCGCTTGCAGCGCCACGGCGTAGGCCGCCGAGAGCGCGATCGCGATTCTTAGAATCCGGCCCCACTCCATGCGCAATCTATAGGCTCGGCTGCGGGCGCCGTCCATACAACGCGTCAGACGCAACCCAGAAGCGCATCCGTAATGTGGCTGTAATCTGCTGGACAGCAGTTATCAGCACGCTCTGTCAGGAAAGCCCGCCATGCGAGCGGATCGGCTGCCGCCAAGTTGCCTTGAGACTCTTGTGGTATTATGTCCACGTCAGGCGAAGGGCAATGCCGTGGCCGGGACCGACCCCATCGAGCACCAAGCAGAGATCCTGCAATTCCGCCCGCGCGGCGCGTTATCTACGCGCAAGCTGCCGCGGCCGCCATTGGTGCCTGACCTCAGCAAATTCGAGCAGCCACGGGACGACGCAGACGACTTCCGGCATCGCATGCTGATGAACGGTCTCGGATTTGCCGTGACGGTTTTGTTGGTTGTCGGCGGCATCTGGATCGCCGAAGTGATGGCGCACATCCAGAGAGACCAGGATTGCGTCCTGTCAGGGCGCAAGAACTGCGCACCGATTCCGATCCAGATCGAGCGTTGAGCAGAGGTGGCGCGGCGCGCTTTGACCGCGCTCGCCTCCCTGCATCACCGGGCGCTGACCGTCACCGGTGCGAGGCCCGAAAAGCCGAGCTGGCTTGCCGCCGCCGGCGTCAGATCGATGACACGTCCCCGGATAAACGGCCCGCGGTCGTTGATCCGAACCATGACGGTTCGGCCGTTCTTCTTGTTGGTCACCTTCACCATCGTGCCGAAGGGCAGGCTCTTGTGGGCGGCCGTCAATCGACGGGGATTGGCCCGCTCACCGCTCGCGGTCTTGCCGCCGTTATAGCCATAGATCGAAGCGATGCCGGTTTCCGCGAAGGCATCCGTCGCGGCGGGTCCGGCAAGCGTGAGGCACAAAAAGCAAGTGGCGACCAACGATCTTACGACCATTCAAAACAACTCCAGCGATGTTGGGGATGGCGCCTTCCACATGGATAGTGTGGCGAGAAAATGACGGCAACCATTGGTGGTGGAGTCAACAAGGCTGGCGATCCGGATCGCCGCGTCCCCAACGTCCTGGCCCTGAAACCGGTTCCGCACTGCGCCTGAGAAAAAATCACCCGAAAAAACAGGCCTGTGCGCAATCCGCGGGACGGGCCGTCGCCATTGAACTCAAAGGCTTCGTTCGCTATACGGGCACTCGGCTCATCCGTGGGGAAATCCGGGGCGGAAGGACCTTTGGTCCCGGCGCCGCGTCAAATCCGACGCGACGATAATAACTTGTGACCATTCAGGGACTTACCGATGCCTTCGACGTTCGAGACCGTGGCCAATATCATTGCCGAGACGTGCGATATCCCGCGGGACACCATCAAACCGGAGAGCCACGCCATCGACGATCTCGGCATCGACAGCTTGGACTTTCTCGATATCGCCTTCGCCATCGACAAGGCCTTCGGCATCAAGCTGCCGCTCGAGCAGTGGACGCAGGAGGTCAACGAGGGCAAGGCTTCCACCGAGCAGTACTTCGTGCTGAATAACCTCTGCTCCCGCATCGACGAGTTGGTCGCCGCCAAGGCCAAGTAAGCACTCAAGCGACTTGCAGGTGATTTTGGACCAATGCGGCTCGAGTATTTTCAGCTCATCGATCGGATCATCGACCTCAATCTGACCGACCTGACGATCCGCGTCGAAGCCAACGTCCCGACCGAGAGCACGATCTTCGAAGGTCATTTTCCGGGACGGCCGCTGATGCCGGGCGTACTGCTGATCGAATCCATGGCGCAAGCATCGGGCTGGCTGCTGATCGCGCGCAACCGCTTTGACAAGATGCCGTTCCTCGCCGCCGTCAAGGAAGCCAAGCTTCGCACCTTCGTGACGCCCGGCCAAGCGCTCACGGTGTCGGCCAAGATCATGCATGAAGGCTCAGGCTTCGCGATGACCGAAGCCGAGGTCGCGGTCGACGGCAAGACCGTGTGCAACGCGGACATCACCTTCCGCATCGTGGATTTCCCGAAGGGCGAATTCCTGGAGAACATGCACGCTGTCGCCAAGCGCATCGGATTCCAACTGGAGGTTCCGGCGAATGGCTGACAACAGCACGGCGCGCGAGGCCTGGATCACCGGCATCGGTATCGTCTCTTGCCTCGGCGAGGGACCGGATGCGCATTGGCAGGGGCTCAGCTCCGGCAAGCCCGCGGCAGACTCCACCACCTACCCACCCTACATTATTCACAAGATCGGCGCGCTCGACTTCGACAAGCAGATCCCGAAGAAGGGCGACCAACGCCAGATGGAGCCCTGGCAGCGCATCGGCACCTATGCGGCCGGCCTCGCGCTCGACTCCGCCGGCATCAAGGGCAACACCGAGATTCTCTCGCGCACCGACATGATCGTCGCCGCCGGCGGCGGCGAGCGCGACATCAACGCCGACACCGCGATCCTGTCGGGCCTGCCGACTGCCGAGAAGCCGGAGGCCTTCCTCAACGAACGGCTGATGAGCGACCTGCGCCCCACTCTGTTCCTGGCGCAGCTCTCGAACCTGCTCGCCGGCAACATCTCGATCGTGCACGGCGTGATCGGCTCGTCGCGCACCTTCATGGGCGAAGAGTCGGCGGGCGTCGACGCGGTGCGCATCGCGCATTCGCGCATTGTCGCAGGCCAGAGCGACATCGCGCTGGTCGGCGGCAGCCACAATGCCGAGCGCCCGGATCTGCTGATGCTCTACGAGTTCGGCGGCTTTGCCCTGAAAGATCAGTTCGCGCCGGTCTGGAAGCGCGAGGCCCACAAGGGTCTGGCGCTGGCTTCGCTCGGCGCGTTCCTGGTGATCGAATCCCGCGCCCACGCCGATGCACGCGGCGCCAGGCGCATCGCCAAGCTCAGCGCCGTGCTGTCCGACCGGACCCGCCGCCAGCCCGGCGACATCGGCGCGTCGCTTGGCAAGCTGTGGGGCAAGATCAGCGGCAAGCTTACGCCCGGCAAGGCTGCGGTGATTTCGGGAGCATCCGGTGTCGCCGCCGCCACAGCCGAGGAACGTGCTTTCCTCGCGGAGCACAAGGACATTGCCGTCCGCGCCACCGGTACCTATCTCGGACATGCTTTCGAGCCGCAGTTCCCGATGAACGTGGCGCTCGCCGCAATTGCGGTCAGCCGTGGTAGCCTCTATCCGCCGGGCGACGATTCAGGCGTCGAACGCGCGATGGAAGCGCCGCTGACACAGGCGGTGGTGACATCCATCGGTCACTGGCGTGGTGAGGGTCTGGCGCTAGTCGAGGCGCCCTGAGGGGAGAACGGGTATGCCGTCCAACCATGACAGCGCCGGCCGTCCGATCGTGGTCGTCACGGGCATGGGCGTCGTGACCTCGCTCGGCGCGGGCTTGGTCGACAACTGGAAGAGCCTCACCGCCGGCAGGTCCGGCATCAAGAGCATCAGCCGCTTTGCCACCGACGGCTTGAAGACCAAGTTCGCAGGCTGCGTCGACTTCGTGCCGGCCAATCCGCTATCGGCGCCCGAACTGTCCGAACGGATGGCCGACATGGCGGCCGAGGAAGCGGTGGCGCAATCGGGCGTGGGCACGCTCGGCGATTTCCCCGGCCCGCTGTTCATCGCGGTGCCGCCGATCGAGATCGAATGGACGCAGCGCCGTGAGGTCGCGGCCAAGTCGGGCGCCAACGCCAATGTCAGCTATGGCGACCTGATCCGCACCGCGGCGAGCGGCGCCTTCCCGGCGCATCACCAGCGTTTCATGTTCGGCTCGGTCGCCAACAACCTGGCCGACAAGTACGGCACCAAGGGCTCGCCGATCTCGCTGTCGACCGCCTGCGCATCCGGTGCGACCGCGATCCAGCTTGGCGTCGAGGCGATCCGTCGCGGCGAAGCGAGCTCGGCGCTCTGCATCGGCTCCGACGGCTCCATCAATCAGGAATCGCTCATCCGCTTCTCGCTGCTCTCAGCGCTGTCCACCTCGATGGACCCGCCCGAGCAGGCAGCGAAACCCTTCTCGAAGAATCGCGACGGCTTCGTGATGGCCGAAGGCGCCGGCGCGGTGGTGCTGGAGAGCCTCGAGTCGGCGCGCGCCCGCGGCGCGACGATCCTTGGCGTGATGGAAGGCTGCGGCGAGATGGCCGACAGCTTCCACCGCACCCGCTCGAGCCCGGACGGCAAGCCGATCATCGGCTGCATCCGCAACGCGCTCGCAGACGCGGGACTGTCGCCTGACGACATCGACTACATCAACCCGCACGGCACCGGCACGCCCGAAAACGACAAGATGGAAGCGATCGGCGTGATGGCCGTGTTTGGCGAACGCGCCAAGTCGATCCCGATGTCGTCCAACAAATCGATGATCGGCCACACGCTGTCGGCCGCGGGCGCGGTCGAGGCGGTGTTCTCGCTGCTGACCCTGCAGCACCAGATGTTGCCGCCGACCATCAACTATCAAGTGCCCGATCCCAGCATCCCGCTCGACGTCGTGCCGAACCAGGCCCGCGCCGGCAAGGTGCGGCACGTGATCTCGAGCTCGTTCGGCTTCGGCGGGCAGAATGTCTCGCTGGTGATGGGACTGGAGCCCGCGTGACCGAGACCGTCCGCGCGCTCCAGCTTCTTGGAGACCGCAAGCTCGAACTGACCGCGATCCCTGCCCCGCCGCCGCCGGCCGCGGGCGAAGTGCAGATCGCCACCAAAGCGGTCGCGCTCAATCACCTCGATCTCTGGGGCTTCCGCGGCATGGCCTTCGCCAAGCGGAAGATGCCGCAGGTCGTGGGTGTCGAGGCGTCGGGCGAGATCACGGCCGTGGGTGCCGGCGTCAGCGGCTTCAAGGCCGGCGATCCGGTGGTGATGTACGGCGCGCTCACCTGCGGCACCTGCAAGGCCTGCCGCGAGGGCCGCGACAACCTCTGCGAAAACGTCGGCGGCATCATGGGCTTCCATGTCGACGGCTTCGCGCGCGACCGGCTGAACATGCCGGCGCGCCTCGTCATGCCGGTGCCCAAGGGCGTGTCGCTCCGCGACGCGTCCTGCGCGCCGATCGCGTTCTCGACCGTGCAGCACATGCTGTTCGACAACGCCAAGCTCGAGCCCGGCGAAACCATTCTAGTGCAGGCTGGCGGCTCGGGCATCGGTACTGTCGCGATCAAGATGGCCAAGGCCATCGGCTGCACCGTGATCACCACTGTGGGCGACGACGAGAAGGCCGCCAAGGCCAAGGCGCTGGGCGCCGATCACGTCATCAACTATCGCACCGAGCGCTTTGCAACGATCACGCGCAAGCTCACCAACAAAAAGGGCGTCGACGTGGTGTTCGAGCATGTCGGCGGCGAAGGCTTCAACGAGTCGCTGCTCGTGCTCAAGCGCGGCGGCCGCCTCGTCACCTGCGGCTCGACTGCGGGGCCGAGCATCACCTTCAATCTGATGCAGCTCTTCCAGCAGCAGTACAAGATTTTCGGTTCGTTCGGCGCCTCGATGAAGAACATCCGCGAGAGCCTCGACAAGATGGCGGGCGGCATGCTGCCGGTGATCGACACCGAAATCGGGCTCGCCGATCTGGAGCGCGGCATCGCACGGCTGGAAAGCCGCCAGGTGTTCGGCAAGATCGTCGTGACCTTCTAGGCATCGGCGTGGATCTCCGCGCAACCAAGCTCAAGCTTGCGATCCGCTGGCGGCGTTTCAACAACGCGCTGATCGGCTTCCTCGGTGTGCACGTGCTGCGCGCGGCGCACCTCCTTCCGCTCAGTGTGATGTCGAGAGCCTCGGGCGCGCTGTTGCGCACCTTGGGCCCTCTCCTTCGCGAGCACCGCATCGGCCGCGCCCAATTGACCGCAGCCTTCCCGGAAAAGTCGTCCGACGAAATCGAACGCATCTTGCGCGGCGCCTGGGATAATCTCGGCCGTGTCGTCGCCGAATTCGCCCACATCGATCAGCTTTGGGACTACGACCGGCTGCAAGGCGCGGGCCGCATCATGCGCTCCGACGACAGCGAGAAAATCGCAATCCGGCTGCGCGACGACGGCAAGCCTGCGCTGGTGTTTGCCGCCCATGTCGGCAACTGGGAGCTGCCCGCGATCGCTGCGCGGATGTACGGCCTCGACACCACGGTGCTTTATCGCCGGCCCAATGTGAAAGCCGTTGCCGACGAAGTCGTCGAAATGCGCGCGAGCTGCATGGGCACGCTGCTGCCGACCACCATGGACGCGCCGGTGAAGCTTGCCGATGCGCTCAAGCGCGGCTCGCATGTCGCGATGCTGGTCGACCAGTGGTACGGGCCCGGTGTGCCGGTGATGTTCTTTGGCCGAAAGACCCTCGCCAACCAGACCATCGCGCGGCTCGCCCGCCACTTCGAATGCCCGATCCATGGCATCCGCTCGGTGCGCCACCCCGACGGACGACTGCAAGTGCTCGTCACCGAAGCGATCGAGCCCAAGCGCGATGCCGAAGGCCGGATCGATGTCGACGGCACCATGCAGGTCATCACCAGCGTGATCGAGGGCTGGGTGCGCGAGCACCCCGAGCAGTGGTTGTGGCTGCACCGCCGCTGGCGCGAAGTCTGACGCCGCGGATTGACTGATTCGGTCAGGCCCCTACGATCCCGACATGCACGCGCGGTCCAACAGCGCGGCTTATGGGAGGTCGTATGGCTCGGGTCGTCGCCGCATTCGGTACATCGCACAGCACCATGCTGGTCTCTTCACGCGAGAACTGGCAGGGCATGTTCGATCACGTCGATTGCCGCGCGCCCATTTATGACTTCGAAGGCAAGCCGCGCTCGTTCGAAGAGTTGCTGAAGTCCACGCCAGCCAGTGCAGCGGAGAAGATCAGCGCCGCGGCGCAAGCGGAACGCCATCGGCAGACCATGGACGCCATGGACCGCCTGCAGACCGCCATTGCAACGGCGAAGCTCGATGTGCTGGTCATCGTCGGCGACGATCAGCGCGAGATTTTCGGCGACGAGTGCAGGCCTGCGATCGCGGTTTACTACGGCGACAGCATCCGCAATGCACCGGCGCCCGCCGAGCCCACCGACAGCTGGTACCTCCAGGATCAGCGCAAGCGCATGGAGGACAAGCACGAGCGCTTCTACCCCTGCCATGCCGGCCTCGGCACCCACATTGCCGCCGGGCTGAGCGACCGGGGCTTCGACATCACGGCGATGAAATCGCTGAAAGGCGAGCAGTTCGAAGGCCACGCCTATTCGTTCATCCACCGGCGTTTCATGCCGAACGGGCCGATCCCGATCGTGCCGATCATCCTCAACACCTATTATCCGCCCAATCAGCCGAGTCCCACGCGCTGCTTCGATCTCGGCACCGCGATCCGCAAATTGATCGACGGTTTTCCGGATGATCTGCGGGTCGGCATCATGGCGTCCGGCGGGCTCAGCCACTTCCTGGTCAACGAGGCGCTCGATCGCGAGGTGATCGAAGCGTTGCGGCGGAAGGACCATGCCACCTTGAAAGCACTGCCACCGAAGAAACTGCTCAGCGGCTCCTCCGAAATCCGCAACTGGATCGCGGTTGCCGCTGCAGTGCAGGACCTCGAGCTCGATTGGATCTCGTATGTGCCCGGGTATCGCTCGCGCGCGCTGACCGGCGTCGGGCTGTGCTTTGCGCACTGGCATTGAATGGGCTGAATCGGGGAGGCTTCGATGCGGAGGCAGATCGCGGCCGCGGCGCTGGCGGGATTGCTGCTCGGTGCGGGACCTGTGGAGGCGCAGGACTATCCGGCCAAACCCGTTCGGGTGGTCATTCCCTTTGCCGCCGGAGCCGGCACTGATCTGACCGGGCGCCTTGTCGCGCAGGAATTGAACAAACGGCTCGGCCAGCAACTCTACATCGAAAACAAGCCCGGGGCCGCGGCGCTGCTCGGCACCGACCTCGTCGCGAAGGCTGAGCCCGACGGCTACACGCTGCTCTGGTGTGTCACCGACGGTCTCTCGGTGCTGCCTGCGGTCAAAGCCGCTCCCTACGCCATCCCCGACGACTTCGCCTTCATCGGCAGCATCGCGCATCAGCCCTATACGGTCGCTGTCCACCCCAAAGGGCCGTTTGCCTCGATGGCCGAGTTCGTGGCCTACGCCAAGGCCAATCCGGGCAAGTTGAATTACGGCAGCGCCGGCGTCGGCAGCCTGCCTCACCTCGTCATGGCGCTGATCGAGAAAGCGGCCGGCATCAAGATGCAGCACGTGCCGTATGTGGGCCTCGGCCCTATGGCCAACGCGTTGATCGCCGGCACCGTCGATGTCGGGCCGATCACACCGGTGCAGGTCAAGCCACTTGTCGAAAGCAAAGCGCTGCGGGTGCTCGCCGTCACCAGCAAGCAGCGCTCGCGTGTGATGCCGGACGTGCCGACGCTGGAGGAGAGCGGGCTGAAGGTTTCGGCGATCGTGGCCTACGGGTTGTTGGCGCCAGCGCGCACGCCGCCAGCCATCGTCGCGCGGCTCCGCAACGCGCTGGACGAGGTGATGAAGGACAAAGCCTTCACCGACCGATTCAGGGAGCTCGGCTTCGAGCTCGACCCGCTGATCGGCGACGCCTACCGGGATTTTGTCGTCAAAGACCTCGAACAGTGGCGGAGCGTGGCCAAGGCTGCCTCCATCAAGATCGACAATTGAAAGCTACAGCGAGACGGAGGGCTCCGCCTCAATCAGGTCTGATGCCGGCAAACTTGATCACCTTCGCCCATTTATCGATTTCCTGCGCGATCATGTTTTGGAACTCGGCAGGTGAGCCACCGGACGTCGCGTAGCCGAGGTCGGCCAATCGCGTCTTCAATTTTGGATCGGCGAGGCTCGCGTTGATTTCTTTGTTGAGCTTGTCGACGATCTCGGCGGATACATTTTTGGGGACACCAATCCCGTACCAGCCGGCCGCCTCGTAGCCCGGTACGAACTCGGCGATGGCCGGGACGTCCGGCAGCACATCCGAACGCTGCGCGGTCGTCACGCCCAATGCGTGCAGTTTTCCCGACCGGACATGCTCGAGGGAAGCCGATATTCCGTCGAAGTAGAGCTGCACCTGTCCGCCGATCAGATCGGCCACCGCAGGCGCTCCGCCGCGATAGGGCACATGGGTGAACTTGGTGCCGGTCAACATCATGAAAAGTTCGCCGGACACATGGGTCGTATTGCCGATGCCCGCCGACGCCATGTTGATCTTGCCAGGATTGGCTTTGGCATAGGCAATGAATTCAGGGATAGTCTTGGCCGGGAACGACGGGTTGACCTCCATGATGAGCGCACCGCGAACGAGGCTCGCCACCGGCGCAATGTCGCGGGCGAAATTGACGTTCGCCGTACTATAGAACGCGGCACTGAGCGCGTTCGCCGACGTGACAAAGAGCAGCGTGTGGCCATCCGGCACCGCATTGGCGACGGCCTCGAGGCCGATGTTGCCGCCGGCTCCCGGTCGATTCTCGACAACGACGGGCTGGCCGAGTCGATCGGTCAGCGCCTGCGCCACCATGCGGGCGACGGTGTCGTTGGCCCCTCCGGCCGCGACGCCAACGATCAGGCGAACCGGTTTTGTCGGATAATCGAGCGCCAAGGACGATTGCGCGATTGCGCAAGCCAAGACCACCGCGGTGGTGAGGCGCAGAACAATGCTGGACATCGCGGTCATGAGGCGGCGGCTTTCGATTGTTGCATCAGCCTCGAGTACTCGCCAATCGCGGGACGCGACAGCCCGAGGTGATCGCGCAGCGTCGTGCCCGTGTAGGCTTTGCGGTGCAGGCCCCGCCGTTGCAGCTCCGGAACGACCAGATCGACAAAGTCGTCGAACGCACCCGGGAAATAGGCCGGCATGACATTGAACCCGTCCGCCGCGCCTTCCAGGAACCACTTCTCCAGCGTGTCCGCGATGGTCTGGACCGAGCCGCAAAGCACCCAATGTCCGCGCGCCGCGGCGGTGAGGTTGTAGAGGTCGCGGAGCGACAGGTTATCGCGCTTGCCCTTGGCGAGCAGCGCGCGGGCGAACCCGTGTGATGTGTCCGGAGCCGGAAGATCCGGGATCGGCCCGTCGAGAGGGTATTTGGAGATGTCCGTGCCCAACCGCGATGACAGCATCGCCAATCCCTCTTTCGAGTCGACATAGCCTTGCAGTGTGTTGAGCGCGTCGCGCGCCGCGGAGTCGGTCTTGCCGATGATCGGCATGACCCCCGGCAGGATCGTCACGCTGTCCGGATCGCGGCCGAAGCGGCGAACGCGCTCCTTGAGGCCCGCATAAGCGGTGCGTGCCTCCTCGAAATCCTGCACCACCGAGAACACCACATCGGCGGTGCGGGCCGCGAGATTCAAGCCTCGCTCGGAGCCGCCGGCCTGGAGCACCAGAGGCTGGCCCTGCGGACAGCGGCCCATGTTGATCGGACCCTTCACGGAAAAGCGCGGACCCTGATGGTTGAGCGGCTTGACCTCGCTCTCGTCGAAGAACCGGCCGGTCGCACGATCGGCAATGATGGCCTGATCGCTCCAGCAGTCCCACAGGCCGCGCACCACGTTGATGAATTCTTCCGCGATCTCGTAACGCTGCTCATGATCCGGATGCACGCGGCCGAAGTTGCCGCCGGAAGCGGACGCCGCGGTGGTGACGGCGTTCCAGGCCGCCCGGCCGCCGCTGATGTGATCCAGCGACGCGAAAACACGCGCCACGGTGTAGGGGTCGCTGTAGGTCGTCGACATCGTCGCGGCGAGACCAACATGCGTCGTCGTCATCGACAGCGCCGAGAGCATGGTCATCGGCTCCAGGCGGCAGGTGTAGGGCGGATGGTTGCGCAGATTGGCGGCGAGACCGTCGCCCATGAACAGGAAGTCGAACAGCCCCCGCTCGGCGATGGCCGCGACACGCCGGAGCACCTTGATGTCGAGAAAGGTCTGATCCGCGCCGGGATAGCGCCAGCCTGCGGTATGATTGCCGGTTCCGAGCAGAAAGACGCCAAAGTGGATCGACCGGGACATGACTGCACCTTCAGCCAGCACAGAGCATGGTAGCGGTTCCGAATATCGGTGCGGAGGGGCTTCGGAGCCGTGAGGGCTCGCGCAGCACTGATGAGGCATGCATCCGCGTCGGGGCAACGCGCAGCCACGGCGATTGAAGGACGACGCCGGTTGTGGGCTATCATCGCGCGCCCGCAACGAAGCGAAGCCGCGCGATGAACCAGAGCAACAAGACCCGCATTGCCCATCTCGCCGGACCCACGGCGACCATCCAGAACACGCCGCCGCTGATTACCTCCAACAAGGCGCGCGCCAGGCACGGCCTGCCGTTGCTGAAGGACGTCGACGGCGCGCCGCTCAAGCACGACGCGCTGCGCTCGCAGCGGCTTGCCGCGCCGGCCAAGGTCTATGTCGAGCAGTTCTCCGCACATCCGCTGGAGTCTGATGCAGCCGAGCTTTACGGCCCGCCGGATGGCTACATGGGCGCGGATGGTGTGTTTCGCAAAGAACGTCAGAGCCCGAGCGACAAGGCGGTTTACGAGATCGAGCTGAAGCCCGAGGACGGCCTCTATCCCCTGCCCTACATGGCCACGCAGGCCGACGGCTCGGCCTGGGACGACGACTGCACCGTTCCGGGCGGCCAGAAGCATCGCCAGGGCTTCTTCCCGGACGGCTCGCGCAGCTTCGAGGAGATCGACCGCATGGCGATCGGTGCCGAGGGCGCCGCAAGCCTGCTGTCGTCGATCGCCACCATCGACTTCTACCGGGGTGTGCCGCCGGGCGGCTACACCAAGGGCCTGCCGGCGCAGCGGCGCACCGACAAAGGCCAAGGCGACATTCCGCCGGAGGTCCGCGGCACGCACTACTTCGGCTACAAGCCCTATCACCTTGGCGTGGGCCCGCCCCGGCAGTCGCTGGCGAAGGCCACCAACGACATGCAGGCGCTGACCGCAAGCAACGACTACGAAGGCGTGATCTGGACCCAAGGTAGTCCGCAGGTCGAGGAGAGCTCCTACTGGTTCAATCTCCTGATCGACACCGACAAACCGATCTGCTGCAACGCCGCGCAGCGGCCGCAAGGCCAGATCAGCGCCGACGGGCCAGCCAACATCGTGGACTCGGCACGCTATATCCGCTCGCGCGTCTGGGCCGACGAGAACGGCAAGAACCGCTGCGGCGTCGTGGTCATCCAGGAGCAGCAGGTTTTTGCCTCGCGCGAGGTCACCAAGGCCGACGCTCGCCCCGGCGGCTATGTGGCGGCCGGCGGCCATGGCGGCATCGTCGGCAACATCAGCCACACCGGGCGCATCGCGCTCACGTACCTGCCGCTGTTCAAGCACACCTACAAATCCGACCTGAAGATCACCACGCTGCCGAAAAGCGTGAAGGCGGTGAAGAAAGGCGCGAGCGGCCTTGAGCTGGTCGACATCGCCGTGAAGGACGGCGACGGCAAGCTTCTGCCTGACGCCATCCCGGTGGTCACCATCTCGAACGACGGCAGCTACACCGCCATGGGCCCCGGCCACGACACCGCGCCGGAGATCGATCTGATCGCCTCGATCGACCACAAACTCAGTCTCGGACTGCTGACCGGCTTCGTGATCCAAGGGCTCGTGCCCTACGGCCGCTCGCCGTCACACACGCGCAGCAGGCTGCTCACGAAAGCCGTGTTCAGCGGCATTCCGGTGGCGATGACCGGCCGCGGCGCGCCGATGGGCTTTGCCGATCCGACCGACTTCCACATCGCAGCTGCCAACCTCACCGCCAACAAGGCGCGCTTCCTGCTGATGGCCTGCCTGCTCAAGTTCGGCAGCCTGCCGCCGGCAAAAGACCCGGACAATCCGACCAAGGCCGAGCTCGACGCCATCCGCAAGGCGGTCGCGGCGTATCAGGCGGTGTTCGATACGCATTGAATTTGGCTTACCGTTGTCGCGGCGAGACCGCTCCCTCTCCACCTCATCCTGAGGAGGCGCGAAGCGCCGTCTCGAAGGATGGGGTGGCCCCGATACTGCATCATCCAGGCGGCCCCATGGTTCGAGACGCATCGCTTCGCGATGCTCCTCACCATGAGGCCGGGAAGGAATACCGTGCCAAGCGATGACAGCGGGACGAGCAGCTCTACTGCCCCGTCTTGATCTTGGTCCAAAGCCGGTTGGTCAGCCGCGTGGTGCGCTGGTCGCGCGCGGTGACGACGTAGAGGCTCGCAAGCGTCGCCTCGTCCGGATAGACGGTCTTGTCGTCGAGCACCGCCTTGTCCATCAGCTTCTGGCTCGCGAGATTGCCGTTGGCGTAGCCAAGGAAGTTTGAATTCTTCGCCGCCACATCCGCGCGCAGCATGTAATCGATGAAGGCATGGGCCTCGGCGGTATGAGGCGCATCCTTCGGGATCGCGAAATTGTCGAAGAACATCTGCGCGCCACCCTTGGGGATCGCATAGCCGACTTCGGTGCCGCCCTTGGCTTCGGCGGCGCGCTTCTGCGCCTGCTTGACGTCGCCCGACCAGCCGAGCACCAGGCAGATCTCGCCCGAGGCGAGCGCGTTCAGATATTCCGACGAGTGGAATTTGGCGACCGCTGGCCGGACCTTCATCACCAATTCGGCGGCCTTCTCGAGATCGGCCTGCTGCTTGGTGTTGGGATCGAGGCCAAGATAGTGCAGCGCGGCGGGCAACACATCGTCGGCAGAGTCGAGCATGTGCACGCCGCAGCCCTTGAATTTCGCAAGCTGCTCGGGCTTGAACACGATGTCCCAATTCGCCATCGCATCACCAATCGGTCCGGAGATGCCGAGCACCTCCTTCGCCTTCTTGATGTTGTAGCCGATGCCGACCGTGCCCCACATGTAATTGACGGCGTACTGGTTGCCGGGATCGTAGGTGGCGAGCCGCCTGGCGATGTCCGGCCAGACATTGCCGATGTTGGTGAGCTTGCTCTTGTCGAGCTTTTGGAACACGCCGGCCTTGATCTGCCGCTCCAGGAAGTAGCCGGTCGGCACCACCACGTCATACCCGGACTTGCCGGCGAGAAGCTTCGTCTCCAGCGTCTCGTTGGCGTCGAAGGTGTCGTACTTGACCTTGATGCCGGTCTCCTTGGTGAAACTCTCCACCACGGTCGGCTCCACGTAGTCCGACCAGTTGTAGACGTTCACGGTGCGCTCTTGCGCCAACGACGAGGAGGCAAACCCCGCCGCCAGCAGCGACAGGAACGGCACCGCGAAGGCGCGCAGCATCGGCAATCTCCCAAGCATCAATGAGGGTGTCAGCTTTCGGTCGGCAATCCTGCCGCCTTCCAAGCAAGAATCCCGCCGGCGAGATGGCTGTCATACGGCAGGCCACCAGCCTGCGCGGCCTGCGAAGCGGTGACCGAACGGCGGCCGGAGCGGCAGGCAAACACGACCTTTTTGCCCTGCGGATCCGGGATCTGCGACGGGTCGAAGCTCGACAATGGCACGATCGCCGCGCCCGGATAGCGCTCCACCGCCGTCTCGTTCAACTCGCGGACATCGACCAGCAGCATCGTGCCTTCGGCCAAGCCTTTGGCCACATCCTCGGGCGTCAGGTCGTGAACCGGCGGATCCCTCAACTCGGACATCACTCAATCTCCCATTCGGCACAAAGGCTTCAGCGACATGACGGCGATCTTATACGGGCGTGCTCGCCCCATAAACAGCCGTCAAGTTGCGGCCTAGATCGCGACCTGCGTGCCGACCTCGACCACGCGCTCGGTCGGAATCTGAAAATAGTTGGTGGCGTCGTTGGCGCTGCGGGCGAGTCCGATAAACAGGCGGTCCTGCCAGCGCGGCATGCCCGATTTCGCCGCCATCCGGAGCGACCGCCGCGACAGGAAAAACGAGGTGGACATGATGTCGAACTGCCAGCCGAGCTTTCTCGCGATGCCGAGCGCCTTCGGCACGTTCGGCTGCTCCATGAAGCCGAAGCGAAGCTTGACCCGCTGGAAGGTCTCGCCAATCGGCTCGATATGGACCCGATCGGAAGGGTCGATGCGCGGCACCGGCGCGGTCTCGATGGTGAGGATGACGTTCTTCTCGTGCAGCACCTTGTAGTGCTTGAGGCTGTGCATCAGCGCGGTCGGCGCACAGGTCGGATCGCTGGTGAAGAACACCGCCGTGCCCGGCACGCGCGTCGGCGGCTTGCGCTCCAGGCTCGCGACCAGCGGATCGAGCGGCACCTCGCTCTTGCGCGTCTTCTCGAACAGAAGACGGCTGCCGCGCCGCCAGGTGTACATCACGGTCATCACCAGGCCGCCGAGCACGAGCGGCATCCAGCCGCCTTCGGCGACCTTGAGCAGGTTCGCGCCCAGGAACGTCAGGTCGATCAAGAGGAACGGGGCCATCAGCGCGACCGCGGCCCAGAGCGGCCAGCGCCAGTCCTTGAAGATCACCACCATGGCCATCAGCCCGGTCACCACCATGGTGCCGGTGACGGCGATGCCGTAGGCCGATGCCAGCGCGCTCGACGAGCGGAACAGCGCCACCAGCAGCAGCACGCCGACCAGCAGCAGCGCATTGACCCGCGGCATGTAAATCTGGCCGACCTGGGTTTCCGATGTGTGGCGCACCTCGAGACGGGGCAAAAGGCCGAGCTGGATGGCCTGCTGGCTCAGCGAATAGGCGCCGGTGATCACAGCCTGGCTCGCGATGACGGTGGCGGCCGTGGCCAAGCCCACCATCGGCAGCAGCAGCCACTCGGGATAGAGCAGGAAGAACGGGTTCTCGATCGCCTTTGGGTTCGACAGCACCAGCGCGCCCTGTCCCAGATAATTGAGCGCGAGCGATGGCAACACGATCGCTGCCCAGGCGAACTGAATGGGCGGGCGGCCGAAATGGCCGAGGTCCGCATAGAGCGCCTCGGCGCCGGTCACGGCGAGGAACACCGCGCCGAGCGTAAAGAGGCCGATAACGCCGTGGTTTGCGACGAAGCGGATGCCATAGGCCGGGTTGAACGCCGCCAGCACGCCGGGGTCCTGAATCACATGCCACAGCCCGCCCACGGCTATCGCCGCAAACCAGATCATCATGACCGGGCCGAAGAAAGCCGCGACGCTGGCTGTGCCGCGCGACTGCACCGAGAACAGCACGATCAGAATGACGACCGTGGCCGGCACGATGTAGGGATCGAAGTGCGGCATCGCGATCTTGAGACCTTCGACCGCGGACAGCACCGAGAGCGCCGGCGTGATGACGGCATCGCCGTAGAACAGCGCTCCGCTGATGATCCCGAGCAGGATGAGCGCCGCGGTCCTCTTGCCCAGGGCATGCTGCGCCAGCGCCATGAGCGCCAAGGTCCCGCCCTCGCCCTTGTTGTCGGCGCGCAGCAGGATCACGACATATTTGAGCGTGACCGTGACGATCAGCGCCCAAAGGATCAGCGACACCACGCCGAGCACCGATTCGCGTCCGGCAAGGCCTTCTGAGCCAACCGCAGCCACCACGGCCTCGCGCAACGCATAGAGCGGGCTCGTGCCGATATCGCCGTAAACGACCCCGATGCTGCCGACCGTCAGCAGCCAGAAGCTGTTGGGGCTCTTGCCGTCGACATTGTGAGCATCGCCTGCAAGCGGCCCGTCAGCGGAGGTCATGGACAGTCGCCCGACAAACTGGAAAGCATTGCCGCGTCACAACGAGGCGGAATGCACGTTTATACAGGCTTGCTACCCCGTCTGCCCAGCGGGTGGGAACCGACGCGACTTAATCCCGCCGTGCGGCAGAGTTCGCGTGTCGTAGCGAGCCGACGTCACACCTGTCGCAAAAGCAAAAGCCCCGCTCAAGAGCGGGGCTTCGCATTCGCTTATATTCAGACGATTAGTACGGGCCGCCGACGTAACCGCCACCGAAGCGGTAGTTCAGGCCGAACTTGATCGTGTGCGCATTGAGGTCGCCGGACCGAACGAGTCCGCCGAAGTAATTCTCAGAGCCCAGGCCGAGATACAGATATTCAACCTTGGCAGACCAGTTCGGCAGGAAGGAATGCTCGATGCCCGCGCCGACCGCGTAGCCAAAGTGGTCCTGGGTGTCGGAAATGCCCACTGCGATGCCCGGTGCCGCAACCGATGCCGACAGCTCATTGCGCATCCAGGCGCCGCCGCCCGTCGCGTAGAGCATCGTGCGATCCCACGCGTAACCAACGCGTGCACGGAACGTAGCCATTGCCTTGGCTTCGGACGACAGGGTTGCAACCGCTCCACCGGAGATCACCGAGATGGAGTCGCCGTAGTTGGTCCAGCCGCCGTCAGCCTCGAGGCCGAACACCCACGGGGAGCCGAGCGCCTGCCAGTTGTAGCCGATGGTGCCACCGGCCATTCCGCCATCGAAGCCATCGGTGTCGCCGGTGCCGAACGCATAGCCGCCGTACACGCCGAGATAGAACCCGGTCCAATTGAACTGCGGCGCCACGACCGGCGCCTTGTAGACCGGACGCTGCGGTAGATCGGCCGCGCCTGCCGGCAACGCTGCCATACCGAGAAACGCCGCAGCAGCCGCCAGCTTGTACGTGAACTTCATTGTGCCCTCTCCTGGGTGCCTAAGTTGTAATCTGTCTACGGCAACTAGGATTTAGGGGCTACGTCAGAATACATGCCCGGAGAAATACCGCGGCGGGTGTGCTTTTCGCACAACATTTACAGCAAGATCATGGGGTTAAGTCAGGTCCCGCGCACTTACCCCGATACCTAGACTGTGACCTGAGTTCCCACTTCAACCACGCGCCCGGTCGGAATTTGAAAGAAGTCAGTGGCGTCTGATGCGCTTTTAGCCAGCCCGATGAACAGCCGGTCCTGCCAGGTCGGCATGCCGGAATGGGCCGACGGCTTGAGCGCGCGGCGCGACAGGAAGAACGAGGTCGACATGATGTCGAATTGCCAGCCTTGCTTCCTGGCGATGGCCAGCGCCTTGGGCACGTTCGGCGTCTCCATGTAGCCGAATTTCAGCGCGACTCGGCTGAAGTTCTTCGCCACCGGCGTGATCGTCACCCGCTCCTCCTCAGCCGCTCGCGGCGTATCCGCGGTGACGATGGTGAGGATCACGTTGTGCTCGTGCAGCACCTTGTTGTGCTTGAGATTGTGCAGGAGCGCCGTCGGCGCGAAATCCGGGTCGCTGGTGAGGAACACCGCGGTGCCCGGCACGATGTGCGGCGGCTTTCTTTCCAGCGACGACAGCAGCGCGTCGAGCGGCACTTCGGTCTTACGGGTTTTCTGCTGAAGGATGCGCGTGCCGCGGCGCCAGGTCAGAATCGTCATCACCATGCCGATGCCGAACAGCAGCGGCACCCAGGCGCCTTCCAGAAGCTTCAAGAGATTGGCTGAGAAGAACGTCGCGTCGACGATGACCAGCGGCACCATCAGCAATGCCGCCTGCCAGGCCGGCCAATGCCACAACCGCCAGATCACCAGAAAACCGAGCACGCCGTCGACCACCATGGTGGTGGCGACCGCGATGCCATAGGCCGAAGCCAGCGCATCGGAGGTGCGGAACAGCCCAACCAGAAGCAGCACGCCGGCCAGCAGCGCGGTGTTCACGCGCGGCAGATAAATCTGGCCGGAATATTCCGCCGACGTGTGCACGATGGCGAGTCGCGGCAACAGGCCGAGCTGGATCGCCTGCCGCACCAGCGAATAGGCGCCGGTGATGACGGCCTGGCTCGCGATGACGGTCGCGGCCGTTGCGAGCACCACGAACGGCAGCAGCAGCGAATCCGGCACCAGCCGGTAGAACGGATTTTCGATGGCCTCGGGATGCGCCAGCAAGAGCGCGCCCTGGCCGAAATAGTTGATCAACAGCGCCGGCAGCACGAAACCGAGCCAGGCGACCTGGATGGGCTTGCGCCCGAAGTGGCCGAGATCTGCGTACAACGCCTCGCCGCCGGTGACGGCCAGGAACACGGCGCCAAGCGTGATCAGCCCGATATGGCCGTGCATCGACAGAAAGCTGATGGCGTAGAGCGGGTTGATCGCGGCAAAGACGTGAGGGTCGTCGAGGATATGCGTGGCGCCGGCGACGGCGATACAGACGAACCAGATCGCCATGATCGGCCCGAAGAATGCCGCGACCCGCGCGGTGCCGCGCCGTTGCACCGCGAACAAGGCGATCAGGATCACGACGGTGACCGGCTGCACATAGTGCTGGAAGGCTGGCGTCGCGAGCGACAGGCCTTCGACAGCGGAGAGCACCGAAATCGCCGGCGTAATCACCGAGTCGCCGAGGAACATTGCCGCGCCGACAATGCCAAGCAGCATCACCACCATGGTGCGATGCCCGAAGCCGCGGGTGGCGAGCGCTGTCAACGACAAGGTGCCGCCCTCGCCGTTGTTATCGGAGCGCAACAGCACCAGGACGTATTTGACCGTGACGACGACCACCAGCGCCCACAAGATCATCGACAGAACGCCGAGCACCGTCTCGCGAGTCACAGGGCCGGAGGCGGCGGCATGGCCGACCGCGACGCGAAACGCATAGAGCGGGCTCGTGCCGATATCGCCATAGACGACGCCGACGCTGCCGAGCGTGAGCGCCCAGAAGCTGCCGGCTGAATGGGCGGCCGGCTCCTGCGCAGGGCGGCTGGCTTCGGCGGCGAGATCCGTCATGGAACCGGGAGAGGCACGGGTTGCATCGCAACGTCAATTGAGGCGGCGGTTTATACACCCCCCATAAGAAAACAACACCGGGGCCGACTGGTTGCTGCAGATAAAATTAATTCAACCAAATCAAGGATTAAGGGAGGTTGGCAAGGGCGGAGCCTCTTGCATCAGGGTAATCGTCACCCGTCGATTGGCGGCAACGAACGGATCGTCCGGGAATAACGGCTGGGTGTCGGCGCGGCCGGCGACCATGTAGAAGTTCGCGGTCGGCACCCCCTCCTCCTCCAGAATCTTGCGAATCGCGTTGGCGCGGTCGGCCGACAACTCCCACGGCCCGTAGCCCGGGCGGCCCGGCAAGCGCGTTGCCGCGGTGTGGCCGGCGATCGACAACCGATAGGGCAACGCCTTCAGGCCGACCGCGAGCCGCTGCACCACACGCCGCGTGCGCTCGAACGGCTCCTTGGAACCCTCGGGGAACATCGAGGCGCCGTTCTGATCGACGATCTCGATGTTGAGACCCTGCTTGGTCTCCTCGATCATGATGTGCTTGGAGACCTCGGCGACCTCCGGCAAGTCCTGCATGGCCTGACGCAACGACGCCGAGGCGAGCGCGAAGTTGCCTTCGTTATCGAGCCTTGCGCCGAACTTTTTGTTGCGGCTCTTCTCATCCGGGCTTGGCGTCGCCGACGAGTCCTCGGGCTTGATGTTGTCGACGTTTTTCAACCTGGCGCGAGTCGGAAGGCCGTCGAGCTCGACGATGCCCGTATAGCGAATCGCACTCTGCGTGCCGAAGGCCTCGCGCATCGAACCCGCGACGATCTGCAGCTTCTTCTGGTCGGTGTTGGAGAACGCGACCAGCATGACGAAGAACGCCACGAGCAGGCCCATCAGATCGGCGAAGGTCACGAACCAGCCGTGACCGCCGCCGCCGTGTCCGCCACCGCCCTTTTTCTTTCTGGCCATGACTTACGCCACGCAACTCCGACCGAGTGCCCGGATCAGGCCGCCGCCGCAGCCGCCTCGGCTTCCTCTTCTTCGCCAAGATGACGGTGCTTCTCCGGGAGGTAGGCCAGGAGCATCTCACGGACCAGCGTGGGGCTCTTGTTGTCGCGGATCATCAGCACACCGTCGATGATCAGCGAGCGGTTCATCTGCTCATCGTGCAGCTTGAGCTGCAGCTTGTCGGCGATCGGCAGACAGAACAGGTTGGCGAGCGCAGCGCCGTAGAATGTTGCGAGCAGCGCCACCGCCATATACGGACCGAGCTTCGACGGATCGGTCATGTTGGCGAACATCTGCACCATGCCGATCAGTGTGCCGACCATGCCGAAGGCCGGGGCGCAATCGCCGATCGCGCGGTAGATTTTCTGACCCTCATCGAGATGAGCGCAGAAGTTGTCCATGTCGCGCTCGAGATTGTCGCGGATGAAGGTGGCGTCGTAGCCGTCCGCGATATAGCGCATCCCCTTGGCCAGGAAGGTGTCCTCGATCTCGACCTTTTCCAGGCCGATCGGCCCTTGCTTACGGGCCACGTCGGCGAGGTTGGCGATCTCGTCGACCAGCTCGTGGGCGGTCCAACGGCGCATCGTGAACGCGAACTTCATGCCGTACGGAATGCCGTGGAACAGCGAGTTCAGCGGGAAACGGATCAAAGTCGCCGCGGTCGAGCCGCCGAAGATGACGATGAAGGCGTGCAGGTCGACGAACATGCCGAGTTCGCCGCCCATCAGAATCAGCGTGACGAGAACGGTGGCGCCGAATCCAAGCCCGAGGCCGGTGGACAGATCCATGAAGCACTCCAAATGCGCGGGCAGAAAGCGGCGGCACCGCGCGGTGCGACCTTACGCCGGGCGCTCTTAAAGACCTGTAAAGGCTAATAGACCGTCACCACTGCGCCGCACCGCCAAGGCAGCCTTGCCAGCCATCAGGCTTCCCGGACGCGGGGGCATGCGCTATTCCACGGGTTAACGGAGATTTACCGCCCGGCGGCGTCAAGAACCGGGCCAACGGACGTCCCGGATCAAGGGACAGGAGGAAGACCAATGCGCGATATCGGCCACTTCATCGGCGGCAAAGAGGTTAAGGGCGGATCGGGCCGGACCGGCGACGTGTTCAACCCGAACACCGGCGAGGTCCAGGCCAAGGTCGCATTCGCAAGCAAATCCGAGGTTCAGCAGGCCATCGCCAATGCCGCCGCCGCCCAGCCGGGCTGGGCCGCCACCAATCCGCAGCGGCGGGCGCGGGTGATGTTCAAGTTTCTGGAGCTGGTCCAGGCCGAGTATGACGACCTAGCCCGCCTGCTCTCTTCCGAGCACGGCAAGACCTTCGTCGACGCCAAGGGCGACATCCAGCGCGGCCTCGAGGTGGTGGAATTCGCCTGCGGCATTCCCAACCTGATGAAGGGCGAGTTCTCCGACAACGCCGGACCGGGCATCGATCTCTATTCGATGCGCCAGCCGCTCGGCGTCGTCGCCGGCATCACGCCGTTCAACTTTCCGGCCATGATCCCGCTCTGGAAGTGTGCGCCGGCGATCGCCTGCGGCAACGCATTCATCCTCAAGCCGTCGGAGCGCGATCCGTCCGTGCCGATGCGGATTGCCGAGCTGTTTCTCAAGGCAGGTCTTCCGCCGGGCATCCTCAATGTCGTCAACGGCGACAAGGAGGCGGTCGACGCGCTGCTCACCGATCCGCACATCCAGGCGATCGGCTTCGTCGGTTCGTCGTCAATCGCTGAATACATCTATGCCACCGGTTGCGCTCATGGAAAGCGCGTGCAGTGCTTCGGCGGCGCCAAGAACCACATGATCGTGATGCCGGACGCCGACATGGATCAGGCGGTCGACGCGCTGATCGGCGCAGGCTACGGCTCGGCCGGCGAACGCTGCATGGCCGTCTCGGTCGCGGTTCCGGTCGGACAGAAGACCGCCGACGCGCTCCTGAAGAAGCTCGTGCCGCGCGTCGAGAGCCTCAAGGTCGGGCCATCGACCGATCCCAATGCCGACTATGGCCCGCTCGTCACCAAGGCGCACCTCAACAAGGTGAAGGAGTACGTCGACATCGGCGTCAAGGAAGGCGCCAAGCTTCTGGTCGACGGCCGGAACTTCAAGCTCCAGGGTTACGAGAACGGCAACTTCATGGGCGGCTGCCTGTTCGACGACGTGAAGCCGAACATGCGCATCTACAAGGAAGAGATCTTCGGCCCGGTGCTCTCCGTGGTGCGCGCCCACGACTATGAGGAGGCGGTCCGGCTGCCGTCCGAAAGCGAATACGGCAACGGCGTCGCGATCTTCACCCGCGACGGCGACACCGCGCGTGACTTTGCGAGCCGCGTGCAGGTCGGCATGGTCGGCGTCAACTTCGCCATTCCGGTGCCGCTGTCGTACTACACCTTCGGTGGCTGGAAGCGCTCGGGCTTCGGCGACCTCAATCAGCACGGGCCGGACTCGATCCGCTTCTACACCAAGACCAAGACGGTGACGGCACGCTGGCCTTCGGGCACCAAGGAAGGCGCCGAGTTCGTCATCCCAACGATGAAGTAAGAAAAACGCATGCAGCACCTCCGCTTCGCATTCCGTGCATCGATCCTGCTGGCGGCGCTGTCGCTCGCCGCCTGCAACACCGATGGTCTCGGTGCTGGCGGGAATTCCGGAACAAGCTCGAACTCGTTCTCCCAGCCTTCGGCCCCGCCCGTGCCGATCGCGGGACGCTGGCTGTTCAGTTCGCCCGGCCGCGGCCAGTGTAACATGACGTTCGGCGCGGCCAACGCCTCTGCTGCCGAGGGCACGATCGCGCCGGAAGGCGGCTGCCCCGGCAAGTTCTACATGAGCCGGAAATGGACCTACGACCAGAACGGCCTCACCATGCGCGATCACAACGGACAGACCCTTGCGCTGCTCGCGGGCGAAGGCGGCCGGTTCGACGGCAAGGCCGCCTCCGGCGAGTCGGTGGCGCTGTCGCACTGATCGGTGCGAGCGCCAATCCATTCCTAAAATCTATTTTGCCGGCCGCCACAGCCGTGGTCTGCTGACGGCTCGCCACGGGGAACGACCATGCCTGAATACCAGCTTTATTGTTTCGCCCAATCCGGCAACGCCTATCGCGCCGCGCTGATGCTCAACCTGATCGGCGCTGACTGGAAGCCGGTCTATGTCGACTTCTTCAAGGGCGGCGAGACGCGCACGCCGAAGTACCGCAGCGAAGTCAACGAAATGGGCGAAGTGCCGGTGCTTTGCCACGGCGACAGGAAGCTCACCCAGTCCGGCGTGATCCTGACTTATCTCTCCGACCTCACCGGCAAGTTCAAGCCGAACACCGAAGACGAGCGCCTCGAAGCGCTGCGCTGGATCATCTTCGACAACCAGAAGCTCAACGGCTTCCTCGGTCCCTACCGCTTTCTGAAGAACTTTGCGCGGCCGGCGGGCGATCCCGCCGTGATGGCGTTTCTGAAGGCCCGCATCGACGGCAACCTCGCGATCCTCGACAAGCGGCTCGCTGGGCGAAGCTTCGTCCTGGGCGAGCGTCCGACCATCGCCGACCTGTCGCTCTGCGCCTATCTCTACTATCCGGCCGACGAATTCGGCTTCGACATTTCCGGCACGCACAAGAACATCGGCGCCTGGCTTGAGCGCATCAAGGCGTTGCCCGGCTGGAAGCATCCCTACGAGCTCATGCCGGGCTATCCGCCGCAGCTCGCATAGGGGCTCACCGCGCCGTCATGCCGCCGTCGATGACGAACTCGGCGCCGGTGACGAAGCGCGCTTCGTCGGAGAGCAGATAAACGCACATGTCCGCGACCTCCGCGGGCGTGCCGAGGCGGCCGAGCGGGATGTCACGGGTGATGCGGGCGCGCGCCGCATCGGGATAATTCGTGCTCTCCAGCATGGCGTCGACCATCGGCCCTTCCAGGAACGCCGGGTGGACCGAATTGCAGCGCACCTGCGGATTGAGCCGCGCGCCATGCAGCGCCACCGACTTGGTGAGCAGCCGCACGCCGCCTTTGGAAGCGTTGTAGGCCGCGAAGTTGTGTCCGCCGATCAGGCCCGCGATCGATGAGAGATTGACGATCGCGCCGCCCTGCACCTTCAACAGCGACAGGCCGTGCTTGCAGCCGAGAAAGGTGCCGTCGAGATTGACCGACATGATCTTGCGCCACGTCGCGAAGTCGGTCTCCTCGATGTTGCCCAATGCGGCGATGCCCGCCGCGTTGACGAGGCCGTCGAGCCGTCCGTAGGCGCGGCCGAGATTGGCGATCAGCTGCAGCCAGTCCATCTCGGATGCGACGTCGAGCGCGTGAGCTGCGCCTTGCCCGGCCAGATCGCTGGTGACCGCAACACCGCCGGCGGCCTTGACGGCTTCCGCGACCGCGTTGCCGATCGCACCGGACGCACCGGTGATCAGGACGATCTTGTCCTTGAGCCGCGCCATCCGCCCGCCTCAGCCGTGCTTGTGATCGTGCGAATGGCCGTGATGATGGTCGTGATCGTGATGCTGACAGTGTTCGTCGTGGACATGACCGTGGTCATGATGCCCATGGCCGTGCGCGTGGTCATGATGGTGGTGATCGTGACCATGATCGTGGTCGTGGTGATGCCCGCCGGCAGCAGCCTCGTAGGCGCCGCCCTCCGGCTCGAACGGCGCTTCGATCGCCATCGCCTTGGCGCCGAGGGCCGCGAGCAGCTCTTCGATGGCCGGATCGCGCTTCAGCCTGAGCTTGCGCTCGAAGATCTGAACCGGCACGTGCCGGTCGCCGAGATGCCAGGCCAGCCGCGCCAGCGAAGGCAGATCGGCGGCACGCACCTCGACCAGCGGCTCGGGCTCGGCCACCACTTCGACCAGACCGCCGTTGTCGAGCACCAGCGCGTCATCGGTGCGAAGCCGCACCGGCTCGGCGAAATCGAGTTCGACGCAGGTGCCTTTGGCGCCGAACAGAAAGCCCTTTTGCGCCTGGCGCTGGGCGTGCGGCAGGATCAGCGTGTCGAGGACAGGCGCGTCCTTGCGCTCGGCTGCGGTGACGACGCGGGTGGCGCGGGGCATGAGAGGTCCTGTTTGGATAAGCGGAAAACGGGCGCAAGGCGGCTCAATTGAGCCGCGCCGGACGCTCGCCGTGTTCGTCGGGTGGCTGGAGCGGCGGCGCGGCGGACGCATCGACGTGTGCCACTTGCGCGGCTGCGGCCTCCGCATCGTGGCGCTGATATTCGCGGTAGGTGTGCCAGCCGAACGGCAGGCTCGCCAAATAAACCACCGTACCGATGCTCAACACCCACCACGGATAGGCGATCAGCAGCGCGAAGAACAGCACCACCGCGACGAACACCGGCAGCACGACATCCGGATCGACCCGCTTGCCGACGCGCTTGCCGGAGAGCACCGGAAGCTTCGACACCATCAGCAGGCCGATCGCGAGCGTATAGACCAGCGCCGGCGTCGACCCCACCTTGGGGCCGCCGACGAGATCGACGTAGATCGGCAGCATCACCACCAGTGCGCCGGCCGGCGCCGGGATGCCGGTGAAGAAGTTGCCGGCCCAGAGCGGCTTGTTCGGATCATCGATCATCACGTTGAAGCGCGCGAGGCGCAGAGCACCGCAGATCGCGAACACCATCGCGACGATCCAGCCGACATTGCCGAGATCGTGCAGGCCCCAGAGGTACAGGATCAGACCCGGCGCGCAGCCGAAATTGACGAAATCGGCGAGGCTGTCGAGTTCGGCACCGAACTTCGACTGGCCTTTGACCATGCGCGCGACGCGGCCGTCGATGCCGTCCAGCGCCGCCGCGAACACGATCGCGGCGAGCGCCCATTCGAGCTTCTGCTCAAAGGCCAGCCGGATGGCGGTCAGGCCCGCGCAGAGCGCGAGCAGCGTGATCATGTTCGGCAGCAGCAGGCGCACCGGAATACGGCGGAACCGCTGGCGCCGGGCTTCCATTCGCTCGCGTTCGAAGGGTGTGAACATGGTCGCAATATAACCCGTTACACGCCGCGTCGCCACGCCGGCGACGGCAGCGTTAACCAACCCGATAGGTGCGGCCCGGATCCGCCACCGCGAGATCGGCCAGCACGGTTTCACCGGCATAGGAGAGCTGGCCCTCGGCAACCAGCGCCCGGCCGCCCTCCGGCAGATAGACATCGACCCGCGAGCCGAAACGGATCATGCCGATCCGGTCTCCCGCCGCGATGGACTGCCCTTCCTGCACGAACGGCACGATGCGGCGGGCAATCAGCCCCGCGATCTGCACCACTCCGATGCGCGAGCGGGTGCCAGTGATGACGAAGGCATTGCGCTCGTTGTCCTCGCTCGCCTTGTCGAGGTCTGCGTTGAGGAACTTGCCGGCGCGATAGACCATCCGGTCGATCCGGCCCGCGATCGGGCTGCGGTTCACATGGCAGTCGAACACGCTCATGAAGATCGAAATCCGCGGCAACGGCCGGTCGCCCAGCCCCATCTCCGGCGGCGGCACGGCGTTGATCACCCGGCTGACGCGGCCGTCGGCCGGCGCGACGACGAGACCTTCGCGCAATGGCGTCACCCGGACGGGATCGCGGAAGAAGTAAGCGCACCAGGCAGTGGCGAGCGTGCCGAGCCAGCCGAGCGGCGTCCAGATCAGAAACAGGATCAGCGACGCGACCGCGAAGCCGCCGACGAACGGATAGCCCTGCGGATGGATCGGCGAAAGCTGCGAGCGGATGGAGTTGACGATGGACATGGGTCAGAGGCTCGAAGAGCTTGGCTGATGGCCGTTCAAAATTTCCATGATCACTTCTAGAACAGAATCCGTCTGTTTGAGTACATCGTTATTCCAGAATCTCAGCACATGGAAACCTTGTGTTCGGAGCCATTGGTCGCGGACCTCATCTGCTTTGCTTTCCGCATGTTGTCCGCCATCGATTTCCAGGATGAGCTTTCGGCTGATACACGCGAAGTCGACGATATATGGCCCAATCGGCACCTGCCGCTTGAACTTGATGGCATCGAACCGATGCCCACGCAGCCGGTACCATAACCGCTGCTCGGCATCGGTCATGTTACTCCGCAGAGTTTTGGCGTGCTTCAAACTCATTTTGCAGTTTTGATAGACCGTGCGGTTCTTGTCCCCTCTCCCGCTTGCGGGAGAGGGTGGCGAGCGAAGGCGAGCCGGGAGAGGGCTCTTCTGTTGCAGCGCCCCTCTCCCCCCTCGCCTTCGCTCGGGACCCTCTCCCCGCTTTGCGGGGCGAGGGGACCAGACCGATGGACTACACGACGCCCCAGCATCATTCCGCTGCTGCCGCCGGCGCGAGATCGTCAGGCAGCGGCGGATTCCTGTTCGGCGCGGTGGTGTCGTCCGCGGCATGCGCCAGCATCTCGCGCGCGGCTTCGGCCTCACGCTGCCGGTTCCACATGCTGGCGTAAAGCCCGCCCTGGCGCAGCAACTCGTGATGCGTGCCGCGCTCGACGATGCGGCCCTTGTCGAGCACCAAAATCTCATCGGCGCCCACGATGGTGGAGAGCCGGTGCGCGATCACCAGGGTGGTGCGGTTCTTCGACACCTTCTCGAGCGCGTCCTGGATTTCCTTTTCGGTGTGACTGTCGAGCGCCGACGTGGCCTCGTCCAGCAGCAGGATCGGCGGCGCCTTCAGGATGGTGCGGGCGATCGCCACGCGCTGCTTCTCACCGCCGGAGAGTTTGAGCCCGCGCTCACCCACCTCGGTCTCGTAGCCGTGCGGCGACATGCGGATGAAGCCGTCGATCTGGGCGAGCCTTGCCGCCTGCTCGACCTCACCGTCAGTCGCATCCCAGCGGCCGTAACGGATGTTGTAGCGAATGGTGTCGTTGAACAGCACGGTGTCCTGCGGAACCATGCCGATGCTGGCGCGCAGCGACCTCTGCGTTACGTCGCGAATGTCCTGGCCGTCGATCAGGATGCGGCCGGACGACACGTCGTAGAAGCGATAAAGCAGCCGCGAAATCGTCGATTTGCCGGCGCCGGACGGACCGACCACGGCGACCGTCTTGCCGGCCGGCACTTCGAAGCTCACGCCCTTCAGGATCGGCCGCGCCTCTTCATAGGCGAAACTGACGTTCTCGAAGCGGATGCTGCCGGCGTTCACCTGGATCGGCTGCGCGCCCGGACGATCGACGATCTCGGCCGGCTTGTTCAGGATGTTGAACATGGTCTCGATGTCGATCGTCGCCTGCTTGATCTCGCGATAGACCATGCCCATGAAGTTCAGCGGCTGATAGAGCTGGATCATCATGGCGTTGATCATGACGAAGTCGCCGACCGTGTTGCTGCCGTTCCGGATGCCGTAGGCGCACAGCACCATGGTCGCCGCGAGACCGACGGTGAAGATCGCGGCTTGGCCGGCATTGAGCACCGCAAGCGAGGTGTAGGAGTTCACGCTCGCGGCTTCGTAGCGCTCCATCGAGCGGTCGTAGCGCTTGGTCTCGCGCTCCTCGGCAGAGAAATATTTCACCGTCTCGTAGTTGAGCAGCGAGTCGATCGCCTTGGTGTTGGCATCGCTGTCGCTGTCGTTCATGCGGCGGCGGATCGAGATACGCCACTCGGTCGCGACGTAAGTGAACCACATGTAGAGCGCGACCGTGATCACGATCGCCAGCACATAGCGCCAGTCGAACTGATAGAGCAGAACGCCCGCGATCAGCGCCACCTCGACGATGGTCGGCAAGAGCTGCAGGATGACCATGCGCGAGATGGTCTCGATGCCGTTGCGGCCGCGCTCCAGCACCCGCGTGAGCCCGCCGGTCTTGCGCTCGAGATGAAAGCGCAGCGACAGCTCGTGCATGTGCTCGAAGGTCAGGATCGCGAGCCGCCGCACCGCGTGCATCGCCACCTTGGCGAACACACCGTCGCGCAGTTGCGTCAGCAATGCCATCAGCACCCGTATTCCGCCGTATGCCAGTGTCATCACGATCGGGGCGGCCAGCGCCCAGGCGAGCCAGGAATCGGCCGCGACGGGCGCGCTGCCCTGCCCGCTCAGCGCATCGACCGCCCATTTGAAGGTGAACGGAACCGCGATGGTGGCGAGCTTGGCGCCGAACAACAGCACCGTTGCCCAGATCACCCGCCGTTGCAGGTCCGCCCGCTCCCGCGGCCAGATAAAGGGCCACAGCCGCACCAAAGTGCGGAACAAGGCGCCGCCGTCAGCGGAAACGTCGCGCTTCATGGTATGCGCGGGTCGCACGTGGTCGCTCATGGGGGCCCGGTCGGGGCGGCGCGGGAATGCACCGCCAAATCCTTGCATCTACAGGCCCCTCATATAGTGGATTCTGCTGCGTAAAACAGCGACGGCAGGACATTTTCCCGCATTGGCGTACCCTCGTCCCGGCCGCCGCGGCGACTATATTCACAGAGACGAATCGCGACCCTGTCCGATATCGAGGGCCCATGAGTGAAATTCGACATGAGTGAAATCCGAAAAGTCTGCGTCTATTGCGGCTCCGGCCCTGGCCGCGATCCCGATTTCGTTCTGGCTGCCCGTCAGTTCGGGAAGATCATGGCCGAAAACGAGATTGGCCTGGTTTATGGCGGCGGCTCGATCGGCCTGATGGGCGAGATCGCCAATGCGGTGCTCGACAATGGCGGCCATGTCACCGGCATCATCCCGGACTTCCTCGCCAACCGTGAGCACCAGATGCATCGCGGCGAAATCATTCGCACCCGCAACATGCACGACCGCAAGCAGCAGATGTTCGAGCATGCCGACGCATTCGTCGCGTTGCCGGGCGGCGTCGGCACGCTGGAAGAGGTGGTCGAGCAGATGACCTGGGTCCAGCTCGGCCGGCACCGGAAGCCGGTGATGCTCGCCAATATCAAAGGTTTCTGGGAGCCGCTGCGGGCGCTGCTGGCCCATATGGAAGAGCTGAACTTCATCCGGCCGGGATTGCTGGTCGACTACCTGGTCGCCGACCGGATCGAGGACATGCTGCCGATGCTGCAAGAGGCCGCGGCGAGGATTCCCGAGCCGCAGACGGCCATGGCCTCCGACGTCGCCGGTCGGATGTAGTGCGGTCGTGCGAACAGTCACTTTCGGCATCCATGCAGGCGTGATTCATCGGCCCCTTCAGATCAGGCGCGGGGCCAGCGCCTCTCTTTTCCTTTGCCCTCACAGAGTGAGGGAGCGGAGCGCCGAGACGGCGCAGATATCTGGGCGCTTTGCGAGGGCGCCCGCGGACCTTTGCGATCAGGTCCGCTCGCCTCCCGGCGCTCCACTTGTGGCGATTTATTGCGAGGCCACCGTTCGAGATTCGATCGGACCGGCTGGGCTTTCACCCACCATGCTCCAGGGGGCATTTGCGCCCGCTTTCACCCGATCGCGCCCTGCCACTGAAGGCGGCCCCCTCATCGGGGACGGACAATGACCTCGCACCCTGGGACGTGGTCACGAGCCACGCCTGCAGGCGCCACACCCCGCTCCGCCAAATAGACGTCCCTAGTCGACGCCCTCAACGAACGAGGCAAATTCGCGTCTACATCTGAATCGCGAAAATGCAAACAGGAATCGCGTTTGCACTGTCTCGAACGATTTGGAAACGCGAAAGCGAGCTAAAGGCGCTGCCGCCTTGCTGATCGATTGGCGAATGCCGATCGCGTTCGGTCGCATGAGAGTTCCGCGTAGAGAGACTGCGTCAGACAGCCAGTCTCGCTTTCATAATAATTTTACCTCAACACTTAACCGGCCGGTATATCGCCAGTTGTACAACATCCCAGCGCGCAATTATTTGCGCGCAAATGCCGGGAAATACCCGACATCAAAAAGGGGCGATGCATGTCGAAAATTTCAAAGCGCCTACTCGGCCATCCATCGGGGCAACGGCTCTCGAATACGGCCTGATCGCTGCGGGAATTTCGGTTGCGATCATTGATGTCGTGTCCCGGTCTCGGCGGCAAACCGAGCACTGCCCTCAACGACAATGTCGAACAAACCCGGCGGCCAGATCCATCCACGCGAAGTATTCGAGCAGTTTCAAAATGTGCCCCACGGGGTGCTTTCGGTTGGGAAATCCGTCGTGTCGTACCCGATCAATGGAATGATACGGGCGTCGTCCAACTTACTTCTTCGACGTTAGAGAAAGAAAAGGTCGCTCAATGGGGACGGGTGAAACGGCCGCAGCTTGGCGCTTGTTCGTCGTCAATTGGATTGCGCTCGGCGCCGTAGCCGCCGCTTTTGGCGCAGCCCTCCTGCTGACCGGTTTCTCCGTCGCGCCTCGCGCTGCAATCATTGGCGGCGGCTTCGTCGCGGTTTACGGCGGCTTCTCTTTTTTTAACGCTTTCGCAGTGAAGCGGCGCGACCCACAGGTCGTATTCGTGCTCGGCAACACCGCGCAGATCGTTCTCATTACGCTGCTGATGGCGCCCTTCACCTACGTTGCAGCGGCCGCAAACTTTCCGATGGCCGACGCAAAGCTGTTGGCCATCGATCAGTTTCTGGGATTGGACTGGCTCGGCTATGTCACCTTTGTGAACGAGCGTCCGTTGCTCGCCACCTGGCTCGATTTTGGATACATGATGATCAGGTGGCCGCTTTTCATTATTCCGGTGGCCCTCGCAGCGTCAGGAAAATTCCGACGCCTGCAAGTGTATACGCTCGCCTTCTTGATAGCGCTGATCGTGACAACCATCATCTCGACGATGATTCCTGCAATCGGCGTCTATCAGCAGCTTGGTGTTTCCGTAACGGACTTCCAAAACCTCAACCCGATTGCTTATCTCGGACAACTGCGCGATCTGCCGCTCGTTCGTAACGGCTCACTGAGAGCTCTTGATCTGGATCTCCTGTCCGGCATCATTACATTTCCGAGCTTTCATGCGGCCTCGGCATTGCTCTACGGATGGGCCTTATGGGGCTCTCCCTGGTTCCGCCCTGTTGCCATCATTGCAAACCTGGCAATGCTCGCGGCCACACCGATAACCGGGGGACACTATTTTATTGACGTGGTAGCGGGGCTCGCTGTTGCAGCCGTTGCGATTGTCATTGCAAAGGAAATAAGCCGCCACGTCGCCGCCGCCAGATTTGAAGAACCCGTGGCGGCGCCAGCCACGTCGTAACGAGCGCTCTTCAGCTAGGGGCCGGCCGTGAATGTTGCGGCCTCAATGCGGTTGCCCTCCGGGTCGCGGATGAAGGCGGCGTAATACCCTTTCATTTCGCCCGAACGCGGCCCCGGCGCGCCGTCGGAAGAACCGCCGGCCTTGAGCGCCGCCGCATGGAACGCCTGCACAACGTCGGCATCGCGGGCGCGAAGGCAGATATGGACGCCACTGTCGGCGTCAACCGGCGTCATGTTGGGGCGCTCGTTGAGCCAGAACTCCGGATATTTCTTGCCGAAACCGATGGTCTTGGGCCGCGTGACGAGCTTGGCGTAGCCGAGCGGCGCCAGCACCATTTCATAAAAACGCGCGCTGGCAGCGAGATCACGCACCGCGATTGAGATGTGATCTATCATCTGGACCTCCAGCTAGGTTTAGCGCCGGGGCGCCGTGACAAAACCGTACGAACTTCAGCCGGGCCAGGTTCATCGGCGACTTCTGCTTCCTGAAGGTCCCCTTGCCTTTCGCCGCTGTCCGAATGGCGTGCTGCTCGATATCGGCCAGGCGATAGGCCGTGATGCCGATGGAACAGCTTCGAAAAAGCCGCCGCTGTCTCGTAACCGACTCGGCTGGCAATCCGTGCGATGGGCTCATCGCTGGTTTCCAGCAGGAAGGCCGCTTCTGCCATCCGGCGTTCGATCACATAACGGTGCATGGACTGGCCGACGAGCTTGGTAAAGCGCGCCGAAAATACCGAGCGGCTGAGCCCCACGCGGTGGCCAAGGTCGCTCAGGGCCCAGGGCCGCTCCGGGTTCTCGTGAATCAACTTGAGCGCCGGTCCGATGTGCGGGTCGGATATGGCCCCGAGCCAGCCGCCTTGGCCGGGACCGAGTGACGCGATCCAGCTTCGGAGCACCTCGACAAAGAGCACTTCCGTCAGTCGTGAAAGCGCGACGCGTTGGCCGGGACGCTCAAGCGCGGACTCGCTGACCATGCGGCGCAGGATTGCTTCAAGCCAACCACCGTCCGTCGTCGGCTTCAGCAGGAGCACGGGTGGAAGTAGCTCCAGCACGCTGCCAAGCAGGGGCCGTGACACCGTGAAGTTGCCGCAAATCATGGTCGAGAGCGGCTTTGCACGGGAGCCGTGACGAAAGACGCCGAGAAGCGGCGACGATCGATCGATATCGATGATCCGCAAAGGCTTGGCCCGGCGATCCGAATAAAACACATGGGGCTCACCGCGCGTGATGACGACGAAATCGCCCTCGGTCATCTGTATTTCCTGGCCTTGTCCGAGTGCGAGGGTCGCTGAGCCCTGGCTGAGGTAGTGAAACAACGCATAAGGACGCGCCGGCAACTCGAGATGCCACGGATGGCCGAGCTCGAAATGAAAGAGCAGCGTCCCGCCGAGACGAACGCGATCGAGCACTTGGGCGAGGATGTCCATGCGCCGAGATTAGACCGGTGGACGATTGGACACAAAATCCGGACGATTGATCCCTATCGTCCGAAAGTTCCGCGAAATAGGTCAGGGCGCGGCGGGCCGACTTCATGAGCGGCAACCATCTCGCCGACGGCAGATGGAAGAACCGCGACCTGGTTGGAAATGCCTGTCCATTCCCCCGGACCGTGTTCGTCCGACATGCCAATAGGAACAATCAATGCGAAATATTCTCCTCTCAGCCGCCACCGTCCTCCTCGGTGGAACGACATTGGTCGGCTCGGCTCATTCCACCGAACTGCCCAAGGGAGCAGCCCACAACATCGTGCTCGTGCACGGCGCTTTCGTGGACCAGACGAGTTGGCAGCCCGTTGCCGATATTCTCAAGAAGAAAGGCTACAACGTCACACTCGTGGAAAATCCACTCACTTCGCTCGCCGCCGACGTTGATGCGACAAAACAGGCGCTCGCGAAGCAGGACGGCAGGACCGTGCTGGTCGGCCATTCATGGGGCGGCGTGGTGATCACGCAAGCCGGCAACGATCCCAAGGTGTCGGCGCTCGTCTACGTCTCCGCTTTCGCGCCTGACGTGGGACAATCTCTGGCGACCCTCGCCAAAAGCGGTCCGGCAACCGAAGGTACCGCGGCGATTCATCCTGACGAAAAAGGCAACCTTTACATCGATCCCAAGGTGTTTCCTTCGGCGGTCGCCGCTGACCTTCCCCCGCAGATCGCCGAATCCCTGGCAAGCCATCAGCTCCCGTTGAACCACACGGCGTTCGAAGCACCGGTCGATACGGCCGCGTGGCGCGACAAGCGGACGTTCTACGTGATCAGCACCAAGGACAAGGTAATCGCCCCCGAGGCTCAGAAATTTTTCGCCAGCGGGATGAAGGCGCAGACGACGGAAGTCGCCGGCAGCCATGCTTCGCTCGTCGTTCACGCAAAGGAAGTCGCCGCAGTGATTGAAAAGGCTTCACTCGCAAAGTGACGGTACCGCTCTCGGCGCTTTTGCGCCGGGAGCACACACGCTCGCTCAGAGCGTTGGTGAAAACCAGTCAAGCCACGGTAGCGCCAGCGACGTCCTGGAAGAAGGACTCGGTCGCCGCGCCCCACCGTCCTCCCCACTCGATTATTTCATGCCAAGCATCCAGAGGATGACATGACTCAACTCGATATCGCGAACCATGATCTCGCCACGCTCGAAACGGCCCCAACCCGTTACGTCGAAGGTCAAGGCATACGCTTCGCCTATCGCCGCCTCGGCCGCGCTACCGGAACGCCGCTGGTTCTCCTGCAGCACTTCTCGGGCAACATCGATGCTTGGGATCCGATCGTCGTCAACGATCTCGCCACCGATCGTCCTGTCATCGCATTCGACAACGCCGGGGTCGGTCGCTCGACCGGCCTAACGCCTGACAATATTCCGGCGATGGCGAGAGATGCAGTCGCATTCATCAATCTGCTCGGCCTTTCTGAGGTCGACCTGCTCGGCTTTTCTCTCGGCGGCTGCGTCGCCCAACAGATAGCCGCCGAGCACGAACGGCTGGTCCGAAAACTCATCCTCGTCGGGACCGCGCCGAAAGGCGGAGAGGAACACCTGTTGGCGGTTCTGCAGCAGGCGTTTTCCCAAACCGATTCGCCGGACCCCCGCCTGTCGCTATTCTTCACGAATTCATCCGCCAGCCGCTCGTCCGGCTTGGCCTTCCTGAAGCGGACGAAGCTGCGCAAGGATGATCGGGACACCGATAACGGCAGCGCGGTAACCGATCCGCAGGCCAAGGCGCTGATCACCTGGTGCGCCACACCTGATCCCGGGCACGCGGTTCTGCGTGCCATCCGCCAACCCACCCTTGTGGTCAGCGGCAGCCACGACACCATGCTGCCGGCGAACAACGCCTACGCAATGTTCAAGGAGCTAAGCAACGCTCAGCTGGTCCTTTATCCCGATTCAGGGCACGGCGCTCTGTTTCAGCACCACGAGATGTTCGTGAGCCACGTCCGGACCTTCCTGAATGCACAGCCCGCGGCCGCATGACAGCCGGCACGTTCGACGCGATCAGAGGCACTTTATCCATGAGAGTTGTCACGGAGGACAAAATGACAATCGCTAAAGTCGAGGTGGAGCGCTTCAGCCTCACGAGCTTGAAACCATTCGACGATGTTGTGGCCGCGTTCAAGTCGGCGGTCGGGCAACCCAACATGGTCGAATTTTTCAAGGAGACGAGGGCGACAAATTCCTTCCCGGATTTGGAGCGCGTTGTCCAAAGCGGCCTGGGCCGTACGGGCCTTATGCTCTTCGCGGAGTTCGACTTGGGGGACATTCTGCGTCGCGAAACTGGGTCCAAGACGTCTAAGATCATACGGTTTGTGGTCGGCAATCCACTCATCATGAAAGAGATGGTCAAGCACGTGCCCGATGCTGGATCTTACGCGCCAGTCACGGTGCTCATCGATGAGCGTCCCGATGGGGTGCACGTCTCTTACGACAAAATGGAAAGCTATCTGCTGCGTTATGGCAACTCGGCAGCCCTCGCCGTCGCGCGATCTCTCGACACGAAGATCACAACTTTGCTAAGCGAATGTGCAAGTTAAGACATCCCGACGAACCGCTGGTCGAGCGAGGCGTGCTTCGATCAGGCGAGAAGCGCTCGAGCATCCTCAGGCCGGCGCGCCGGCCTTCACGAGCTTGTAGACAATGGAATCCATCAGCGCCTGGAACGAGGCGTCGATGACGTTCGGCGATACGCCGATGGTGGTCCAGTGCTCGCCGGTCTCGTCCTCGCTCTCAATCAGCACGCGGGTGACGGCTTCGGTGCCTCCATTGAGGATACGCACGCGATAGTCCGAGAGCTTCAGGCCGGCGATAAACTTCTGATACTTGCCGAGGTCCTTGCGCAGCGCGACGTCCAGCGCATTGACCGGACCGTTGCCTTCGGCGGCGTTGATGAAAACCTCGTTGCCGACCCTCACCTTCACGACCGCGGTGGTGAGAACCTCGCTGCCGTGGCCGTTCTGGGCGCGCTGCTCGACCTTGACGTCGAAGTAGCTCACGTCGAAGAACTTCGGCACCGTGCCGAGCATCCGCCGCGCCAGCAGCTCAAACGATGCATCCGCAGCCTCGTAGGCATAGCCGATCGCCTCGCGCTCCTTGACCACGTCGAGAAGCCGCGCGACGCGCGGATCGTTCTTGTCGACCTTGAGCCCGACACGCTCGAGCTCGGCCAGCACGTTGGAGCGCCCGGCCTGATCGGAGACCAGGAGCTTCCTGCGGTTGCCGACCGCTTCCGGCAGAACATGCTCGTAGGTCGCGGGATCCTTCACAATCGCGGAGGCGTGAATACCGGCCTTGGTCGCGAACGCGCTTTCGCCCACGTAAGGCGCATGCCGGTTGGGCGAGCGGTTGAGCCGCTCGTCGAGCTCGTGGGACACGTGCGCCAGCCGCTTGAGCTGTTCATCTGTGACGCCGATCTCGAAGGCGTCCGCGAACTCGGACTTGAGCTTCAGCGTCGGGATGATCGACACGAGATTGGCGTTGCCGCAGCGCTCGCCGAGCCCGTTGAGCGTGCCCTGGATCTGGCGCGCACCGGCGCGAACCGCAGCGAGCGAATTGGCCACCGCCTGCTCGGTGTCGTTATGGGCATGGATGCCGATATGGTCGCCCGGCACGTGCTTGACGACTTCGCGCACGATCGCCTCGACCTCGTGGGGCAGCGTGCCGCCGTTGGTGTCGCACAGCACGGCCCAGCGCGCGCCGCCTTCATAGGCGGTGCGTACGCAATCCAGCGCATAGGATGGATTGGCCTTGTAGCCATCAAAGAAATGCTCGCAATCGAGCAGCACCTCACGGCCTCGGTCCTTGGCCGCCTTCACGCTATCGCGGATCGAAGCGAGGTTCTCCTCGAGCGTGGTCTCGAGCGCGACGCGGACCTGATAGTCCGAAGATTTGGCGACAAAGCAGATCGCATCGGCCTTGGCGTCCAAGAGCGCCGCGAGGCCCGGATCGTTCGACGCCGAGCGGCCGGGCCGCCGCGTCATGCCGAAGGCGGTGAACGTCGCCTCGTACGGGTGCGGCTCGGCGAAGAACTGGGTGTCGGTCGGATTGGCGCCCGGATAACCGCCCTCGATGTAATCGATACCGAGTTCGTCCAGCATCCGCGAGATCGCAATCTTGTCGGCGAGCGTGAAGTCGACGCCATTGGTCTGCGCGCCGTCGCGCAGCGTGGTGTCGAACAGATAAATGCGCTCGCGCGAGGCTGCCATCACCAGACTCCGAACAGCTTGAGCACGAGCGCGGCCGCACCGACGATCACGGCGTATTTGAGCACGATGTAATAGCGCCAGTGACGCGGAAATGGTGTCTCGGGAGGACTCATTGCAGCGTTCCCTTTTCGAGCGTCAGTTTCTTTTTCATTGTGGTGTTGCTCAGCCACTCGTTGCCGACCGAGACGCTGTTGCGCTGCTCGGCCGTGAAGCCACGGTGGGTGAAGAAATCTCGCGCGGTGTCGCTGGCGTCGACTGAAAGATGCGGCGTGCCGCGCGCCGCCGATATCTTTTCGATCGCGTCGTAAAGCATGCGCCCGGCGCCCTGCCCGGCCACGTCCGGATGCACATAGAACAACCCGATCTCGGTCGGCGCATCGAGGCTGATGAAGCCCACCGGCGTGCCGTCCGCGGTGGCGATCAGTGCGAGATGCTTGCCGAGCCGCTCGGCGAGGCCTTCGATGTCGTCGGCCTCGCCCATCCAGGCGTCCTGCTGCGCGGATGTGTAATCGTCCTCGGTCAGTCCTTCGACGCTGGCGCGGAAGATTTCAGCGAGGAACGGTGCGTCCTGCGGCAGATAGGGCCGCAGCGCGAATTGCGGTTTGCCGCGGGCCATCATGCCGCTCTCTCCGCCTGCACGCCGTCGCGGCTCTTGTCCCCTCGCCCGCGTAGCGGGAGAGGGTGGCGAGCGCATGCGAGCCGGGAGAGGGCTCTCATCTTGGCAACACCCCTCTCCCCCCTCGCGTTCGCTCGGGACCCTCTCCCGCGAGCGGGAGAGGGGACAAACTTGCAACAGCGACCCAGGCGGAGAGACGCTGCGTTCGATATCATCGCGCGACCTCCCAGGTGGTGCCGTCCTTGGAATCCTTCAGCACGACGCCGAGCGCCGCGAGCTCGTCGCGGATACGGTCGGACTCGGCGAAGTTCCTGGCCTTGCGCGCGGCGTTTCGCGCCGCGATCCGGCTCTCGATTTCTGCCTCGGGCAGCGCCGGCTGCGGCGCGTGGGTCGCCTGCCACGCCTTCAACTCATCGGGCCGGAAGCCGAAGAAGCCGAGCGTGCCGGCCAGCGCCTTGCGGCCTGCGGCGTTCTTCAGCCCGTGCATCTCGGCGATCGCCTTGGGGGTGTTGAGATCGTCGAGCAGCGCGTCGAGCACGGCCTGTGCCGGACGCGGATCGGCCTCGGCCGACGCCGCGTCATAGAAGCTCGACAACGCCTTCTCGGCCTCTTCCAGACCCTTCACGGTCCAGTTGATCGGCTGGCGATAGTGGCTTCCGAGCATCGCGAGCCGCACGACGTCGCCCGGCCAGTCGGCCAGCACGTCGCGGATGATGACGAAGTTGCCGAGGCTCTTGCTCATCTTCTCGCCTTCGACCTGCAAGAAGCCGTTGTGCATCCAGTAGTTCGCCATCACCTTCGAATGGAACGCGCAGCACGTCTGCGCGATCTCGTTCTCGTGGTGCGGGAACACGAGATCGATGCCGCCGCCATGAATATCGAAGGTCTCGCCGAGATGCTTCCACGACATCGCCGAGCATTCGATGTGCCAGCCCGGGCGGCCGGGCGCCTTGATGCCGGCCGGCGACGGCCATGATGGCTCACCGGGCTTGCTCGGCTTCCACAGGACGAAATCCATCGGATCGCGCTTGTAAGGCGCGACGTCGACACGAGCGCCTGCCATCATCTCGTCGAGTGAACGCCGCGCGAGCTTGCCGTAGTCGGCCATCGAAGGAACGCTGAACAGCACGTGGTCTTCGGCGACGTAAGCGTGGTTTCCGGCGACGAGCCGCTCGATCAGCGTCTTCATCTCCTCGATGTGCTCGGTGGCACGCGGCTCGACGGTCGGCGGCAAGCAGCCCAGCGCCGCGACATCGTCCTTGAAGTTATTGTAGGTCTGCTCGGTCAGTTCGCGGATCGAGATGCCGCGCTCGGCGGCGCGTGCGTTGATCTTGTCGTCGACGTCGGTGACGTTGCGGACGTAGGTGACGTGCTCCGTGCCGTAGAGCTGGCGCAAGAGCCGGAACAGCACGTCGAACACGATGACCGGCCGCGCATTGCCGATGTGGGCGAAGTCGTAGACCGTCGGTCCGCACACATACATGCGCACGTTGTTCGGATCGATCGGCGCGAACACCCGCTTCTCGCGCGTCAGCGTATCGTAGAGCTTCAGTTCCATTGGACCCGCAGTCTTCACGTATGACATTCCTCGGCCTGCTGGCCGGGCGTCTATCAGGTCTCGATGAGGAGAAAAGACGGCCGCAGCCAGCGAGTTGCGCTAGCGAATAATCTTCCGGCAAATGCCGCAGATTGCGTTAAGGCCGTTCATGGGGCGGACAATGTCCAACCCGGTTGCCACAGTCAAGGCCCGGTTCCATTCCTGCCGATATTTCACATATCAACCGCTTCCGGGGCGGCTTTGGCTTGCCCGGCTCAGGGGCCTCCCCTATGCCAATGCCCCGCACGAGTCGCGTTCACAAACGTCCTTAGCCAGACCTTAACGATTCTCATCACATTCTAGCCACAAGACTGCCGGGGCTCTTAACCGTGGGCGACCAGATGCGTTCTTTTATTGCCGCGACCGTGATGGGGCTGGTCCTGAGCGCCTCAGCCGCGCAGGCCGAGAAGCGGGTTTTCATCGTCGCCAACAGCTCCGACGGCTATGGCATCGACCGGTGCCTGGCTTCCGGCGCAAAATGCGGTTCGGCGGCGGCCGCCGCCTACTGCAAGTCGCGCGAGTTCGCCAACGTCTCCTCGTTCCACCTGATCGATAAGGACGAGATCACCGGCGCGATTCCGGTCACCGACGAGAGCTGCGTTGGCGGCGCCTGCGAGCAGCAGTTCGTCGCGATCGAATGCATGCGCTGACGCGCATCATTCCGCGTCACGTCTGAAGGAAGCCGGCTGCATCAGCCGGCTTTTGTTTTTGGCGTCGACCGCACGGGAACCGGAGCCCGACACGGTTCCACATCCCCGTCCAATTCCCTGATCCGTCGATCAAATTCGTCGCGCCCGGAACCTATGCGGCAGGTCGGTGTTGTGCACCGGCGGGGGCGAAAAGGAAGAGAGAATCCATGTCCGCAGTCGCCGTCCGCGCCATGTTCCGCTCCCATCCGGAAAAGCCCGCTCATTCCGAGACGATGAGCAAGTGTATCGACGCGTGCTTCAGCTGCGTGGAGACGTGCACCGCCTGCGCCGACGCCTGCCTGTCGGAGCGCGACGTCGAAAGTCTCGTCGCCTGCATCCGCCTCAACCTCGACTGCGCCGCGGTTTGTAACGCCACCGGCAACATCATGGCGCGCTCGAACAAGGCCGGGCATCGCCAATTGCTCGAAGCGCAGCTTGCCAATTGCATCGCCTTCTGCCGGGCTTGCGCGGACGAATGCGCCCATCATGGCGAGATGCACCGCCATTGTGCGGTTTGCGCCGAAGCCTGCCAGCTTTGCGCGGAAGTCTGCACGGCGATGCTGTCGACGATGCGGATGCCGGCTTGAGGCACCCGCGCCGAGCTCAAACCCGCACGACCTCGTGGTCAATGGCCCCGAAAATCGAGCGGCCCTGTGCGTCGTTCATCTCGATCCGCACCCGGTCGCCGAAGTTCAGATACGGCGTCTTCGGCGCGCCATGCAGAATGGTCTCGACGGTGCGGATCTCGGCGAGGCACGAATAGCCGACGCCGCCGTCAGGCACCGGCCTGCCCGGCCCGCCATCGGCGTCGCGGTTCGAGACCGTGCCGGAGCCGATGATCGCGCCGCCCATCAGCGGCCGTGTCTTCACCGCGTGCGACACCAGCGTCGGGAAATCGAAGGTCATGTCGACGCCGGCGTCCGGCCGGCCGAACGGCTTGCCATTGATTGAACTCAGCAGCGGCAGATGCACGCGCTTGCCGTCGAAGGCCTTGCCGAGTTCGTCGGGCGTGACCGCGACGGGCGAGAACGCCGTCTGGCCCTTGCTCTGCAGGAAGCCGAAGCCCTTGGCGAGTTCGTTCGGGATGAGGTTGCGCAGGCTGATGTCGTTGACCAGCATGAACAGCTTGATCAGCGGCTGCGTCTGGGCCGGCGTCGCGCCCTGCGGCACGTCGGTGACCACGACCGCCACCTCGCCTTCGAGATCGATGCCCCAGGCGGTGTCGGCGGCCTTGATCGGATCGGTCGGCCCGATGAACTGATCGGACGCGCCGCGATACATCAGCGGGTCGGTCCAGAACGTGGCCGGCACTTCGGCGCCGCGCGATTTGCGCACCAGCGCCACGTGATTGACGTAGGCCGAGCCGTCGGCCCAGCCGAAGCTCCGCGGCAAAGGCGCGGCGCATTTCTTCGGATCGAACGGCGCGTGCGCGATGCGGCCGGCTTCGAGCGAGTCGGCGATCTCTTGTAACCGCGGTTCGGCCGCGCTCCAGTCGTCGAGCGCCTCGCGAAAGGTTCGTGCGACCACGGACGCGTCGGCGCTGCGCGTCAGATCGCGCGAGACGACGACAAGCTGGCCGTCGCGGCCGCTCTTCAGTGAAGCGAGTTTCATCCCGGCAGCTTCCTTGATCGATCGAAGTGTTTCTTCAGCCCCTGCCAGCAATCGATGTAGTCGTCCTGCCGCGTCGGCAGCTCGGCGGCGTATTTCGTCACCCGCTGGCGGTAGCGCGTCTCGAACATGAAGGCGAGCGTGTTGGTGAGCTTGACCGGCTTGAGCTCGGCGGTGCTCGCCTTCTCGAAGGCGTCGGCATCGGGACCGTGCGGCAGCATCTGGTTGTGCAGGCTCATGCCGCCCGGCACGAAGCCCTCGGGCTTGGCGTCGTAGACGCCGTAAATCAGCCCCATGAACTCCGACATGATGTTGCGGTGATACCAGGGCGGCCGGAAGGTGTTCTCGGCCACCGCCCAACGCTCCGGGAAGATGACGAAGTCGACATTCGCGGTGCCCGGTGTCTCGGACGGCGCGGTCATCACCGTGTAGATCGACGGATCGGGATGATCGTAGAGCAGCGCGCCGACCGGCGAGAACCGCCGCAGGTCGTATTTGTACGGGTAGTAGTTGCCGTGCCACGCCGCGACGTCGAGCGGCGAATGCGGCGTCTGCGTGCGGAACATCTCGCCGCCCCACTTCACATAGAGCGTGCAGGGCTCGTCGACATCCTCGAACCAGGCCTCGGGGCACAGGAAGTCGCGGGAGTTGGCCAGACAGTTGGCGCCGATCGGACCGCGATCCGGCAGTGTGAAGGCGCCGCCGTAGTTCTCGCAGACATAGCCGCGCACCGGACCGTTGGTCAGTTCGGCGCGGAAGATCACGCCGCGCGGGATCACGGCGATCTCGCCGGGCTCGATGTCGATCACGCCGAACTCGGTGCGCAGCCGCAGCTTCCCCTCCTGCGCGACGATCAGCATCTCGCCGTCGGCGTTGAAGAAGTGCTCGTGGTCCATCGACTGGGTGATCAGCAGAACGTGCGCCGCCATGCCGGTCTGCGCCTCGGCGTCGCCCGCGACCGTGACGGTCGCGAGGCCTGAGATAAAGGTTCTCGGGCTGTTGGGCATCGGCGTCGGCGCCCAGCGCAACTGCCCAATCGGCAGATCGGTGTCCTCGCGGGCCGGCGCGGTGCGGATGAGCCCGGAATCGATCTTCTCGAAGCGGCCGGTGTGCCGCACGGTCGGGCGGATGCGGTAGAGCCAGGTTCGCTGGTTGGTGGCCTGCGGCGCCGTGAACGGCGACCCGGACAGCTGCTCGGCATAGAGCCCGTAGTTGACCTTCTGCGGCGAATTGCGGCCGACCGGCAGCGCGCCCTCCAGCGCCTCGGTTTCGAAGCTGTTGCCGAACCCGGACATGTATTTCGCCGCCATGATCGCTCCCGCCTGTCCCCCGCCACCGTCGCCGGAATCCGCGGCCGGTTCCCCGCCCACTTGTGGCGCGGTGGCCTTGCGTTCCAGCCCCTCGGCCCTGTAGTTTTGAATGACTTTAGTTTCGTGTGTAACCAAGACTACCGGCTTGCGATCCGCAGGACAACCCGTCGTCGTCGTGGCCGGGTCCAAGGGGGGGGCGGAGCGACCATGAACAACGGTGCATCCGGCGAGACTCCGACGGGCACGGCGCAACACCTCGCCGAGCAGGCACACGCGAGCCTGGAGAATGCGGCGCAAGGGCACGGCGATGCCGCGCCGCTCAAGCTCGAAGAGTTCCTGCCCTACCGTCTCAACGTGGTGGCGAGCCTCGTGTCCCAGGCTCTGTCCCGGGTTTATGCGGACCGCTATGGCATCGGCGTACCGGAATGGCGGGTGCTGGTGACGCTCGGCCAGTTCGGCATGATGACCGGCAAGGCGATCGGCGCGCACAGCCACATGCACAAGACCAAAGTGTCTCGCGCGGTGGCGCTGCTGGAAAAGCGGAAGCTTTTGACGCGACGCGCCAACCGCGCCGACCTGCGCGAGGCTTTCCTCGCACTCACACCGGCCGGCCGGGCGATGTATGACGACCTCGCGCCGATCGCGCTCGATTTCGCCAACCGCCTCGCCGAAGTGATCGACCCCGCCGACCGTGCGATTTTCGAGCGCGCGGTCGACAAGCTCATCGAACGATCGGCCAAGCTCGCCGCCGAATTCGCCAAGGGCCGCATCGAGGCCGACGACGACTAGCAGGCATGAGTCGACGGCTGCCGCGCATATGAATATACGGGTGCGGCACGTTCGGACCTGAAGCTGCACCGAAATCGCGCCGGGACACGTCATGAAGCTCTACACCTATTTCCGCTCGTCGGCGGCCTATCGCACGCGGATCGCGCTCAACCTCAAGGGTCTCGCGCCGGAGCAGATCTCGATCCATCTCACCAAGGACGGCGGCAAGCAGCACACGCCGGAATATCGCGCGATCAATCCGCAGCGCCGTGTGCCCTCGCTCGTTCTCGACGACGGCACCATCCTGATGCAATCGCCCGCGATCATCGAATATCTCGACGAGATTCATCCGAACCCGCCGTTCCTGCCCAAGGATCCTGTCGCGCGCGCCAAGGTGCGCGCCTTCGCGTCGCTGATCGGCTGCGATATTCATCCGCTGAACAACCTCGCGCCGCTGCAGTATCTGCGCCGCGTGCTGAAGCAGGAGCAGCCCGCGATCGACACCTGGTATCAGCACTGGGTGACCGAGGGCTTCACCGCGCTCGAGGAGATGATCGAGCCCGGCCCCTACTGCTTCGGCAACCAGGTGACGCTCGCCGACATCTATCTCGTGCCGCAGATGTACAACGCGCGGCGGCTGAAGACGCCGCTCGAGGCGTTCCCGAAGCTGGTCGCGGCCGACGCCGCGCTGCTCAAACTTCCGGCCTTCGACAAGGCTCGGCCGGAAAACCAGTTCGACGCCGAATAGCGGCCGAGCGTCCCGGCAGAGTTCCCAAAGAAAGCCGCCATCGTGGCCAGCCACAATCCCGCTCGCCAAAATCTGACGCGTGTGGTCGCGTGGATGATGGGTGCGCTGCTTTCCTTCTCGGTGAGCGCGCTCGCGGTGCGCGCGCTCGGCAAGCAGCTCAATATCTTCGAGATCCTGACCATCCGCTCGGGCTTCGGCGTGCTCGCTCTGCTGGCGCTCATCGCGGCGCGGCCGGACCTGCGCCACGAGATCGCGCCGCGCTACATGGGCTTTCACATCGCCCGCAACACCACGCACTTCGTCGGCCAGTATGCCTGGGCGCTGGCGGTGACCTTGCTGCCGTTCGCCACCGTGTTCTCGCTCGAGTTCACCACGCCGGCCTGGGTGGCGCTGCTCGCCGCTCTGGTGCTCGGCGAACGAATGACCAAGAGCCGGCTCGGCAGCGTGATCCTGGGTTTCATCGGCGTCGTCGTTATCGTGCGCCCCGGTTCGACGAGCTTTCAGCCGATGGCGCTGATGGTGCTGTTCGCGGCCTTTTGCTTCGCCGTCTCGCTGATCATCACCAAGCAACTCACCAACCGGGTCAGCACCTTCACGATCATCTTCTGGATGAATGTGATCCAGCTGCCGCTGGCGCTTGCCTGGCCGGTGGTTGTCTCCCTCACCGGAGGGCCGTCGCTGTTCATCTTTCGGCTCGGTGCCGATTTGATCGTGCCGGCCCTGGCGATGGGCGCGGTCGGTCTCTCGTCGCACTTCTGCCTGACCCAGGCATTTCGCTCGGGCGACGCCACCGTTGTGGTGCCGCTCGACTTTCTGCGCATTCCGCTGATCGCGGTGATCGGCTGGCTCTTCTACGCCGAGAAGCTCGACGCTTTCGTGTTCGCCGGCGCGGGTTTCATCATCTGCGGCGTGTTGTGGAATCTGTCGGCCGAGTCGCGCCGGGCGGGCGCTTCGGTCGCAGCGAGCACGAAGAAGGCGCAGGCCGCGGAAACTTGACCATGACTGCAACTGCCGTCCAAACTTTGGACACCATTGGCGGGTCAAAGTCCCGCCCCCGAGGCTTTGGGACGGGGGGTCCCAAGCCAAGCCTATGCTTTGCCGCCGCCGGGCGGACTTCCGGGCGGATTTGGGGAACGCTGATGCATGTGATGTTGCGCCGTGCCATTGGACCGGCTGCCGTGTGGCTTGCCGCGGTGGGCGCAGCGCATGCGCAGCAACAGTTGCCGCCGCCGCCTGCCCAGCAGCAGGCCGCGCCACCGCAGGTCTCCCAGGGCGGAATGTCCCAAGGAGGCATGTCCCAAGGCAATCCGGTCTGCGCACGGCTCGAGACGCAGCTTCAGACCTTCGACCGCGGCTCGGCCGACCAGGGTCGCGCCGAACAGCTTGGCAAGTTCGAGGCGGCCGCCGCGAGCCAGCAGGCGGAGATCGATCGTCAGGAGGACGCGGCGCGGCGCATGGGCTGCAACGAGAGCAACTTCTTCGCGCTGTTCAGCGGCGGAAGGTCGCAGCAATGCGGACCGCTCAACTCCAAGATTTCGCAGATGCGCGCCAATCTCGACCGCATCAACGCCGACCTCGAGCGGCTACGCGAAGATCCCGCGCCCGAGCGTGACGCGCAGCGCCGCGCCATCCTGGTCGCGCTGTCGCAGAACAATTGCGGTGCGCAGTATCGCGCCGCGGTCGCGGCAAACCCGCCGGCACGCAGCGGCGGTTTCTTCGACACGCTGTTCGGTCCTGGACCCGGCACCGCGATCGCACCGCCGGGCGCCGACGCGGGCTTTGCGGCCCCCGGCGGCACCTATCGCACGGTCTGCGTGCGCACCTGCGACGGCTTCTTCTATCCGATCTCGTTCGCGACCAATCCAAGCCGCTTCCCCGAAGACGAGAAGATCTGCCAGAACTCGTGCCCGGCCACCGAGGTGCAGCTGTTCACTCACAAGAATCCCGGCGAAGACATCAATCAGGCGGTGTCGGTCAACGGCAACCAGCCGTACACGTCGCTGCCGAACGCGTTCAAATACCGGCAGGCTTGGGACAACAATTGCAGCTGCCGCAAGACCGGCGAAAGCTGGGCGCAGACGATGAAGGGCGTCGACGACCCGACCGTCGAACAGGGCGACATCGTGGTCAACGAGCAGCGCGCCAAGCAGTTGTCGCAGCCGCCGCGCGGCAGCGTGCCAGGCAAGCCGGTTGCGGCGCCCGCGACCCGAACGGCACCACCAAGGTCCGCTCAGCCTGCCGCTCCTGCCGCCGCACAGGCAGCGCCTGCCAATCCGTTGACACCGGCAGCCATCGCCGCCCAAGCGGCGCCGGCAGACGGGTCGCAGCCGGTGAAGCCCGATCCCAATCGCCAAATACGTGAAGTGGGTCCGACTTTCATTCCGGCGCGCTGATTTCGGCGCAGCTGTAAATATTGCTCCGTCCACGCTGAAGCACGAGGCCGCCCGTATGTTGTAACGGCGGTGGCCACCTCATCTTTCGAGACGCGTTGCCATAGCGCGTCGAAGACGCGCGTGAACGCGCTTATGGCAACGCCTTTCAAGATGAGGTCGAGAGAGCGGCGGATCGCGATCCGAAGACGTCTCGTTCACGCTTCGCAACACATTATTTCGACGATGAAATTTCCAAGTTCCCACCTTTCGGAAAAATAAAGTTCCGCTTCCGTCGGCACCCATTTTTGCGTCGCGCGTTAACCAGCCACCCCAACCGCAGCCGGAACCCCAAACAATCTGCGTTCGCAGAAAGCGAGGAGTCATGTCTGAGGTCAAGAAACCACCCTGCCCTGTCTGTGGGCGCGAGATGCATCTCAAGAATGTGTTTCGTCAGCATCCGTTCGACCACCACGTCTTCAAATGCGGGTTTTGCAGTCTGGAATATCCGGTGGTGAAACCGGCATTGGAAGATGCTGTAACAAACGAAAGCAATGGATGATGACGATGTGCGCAAACCGACATTGTCCGGAGCCACGGTGGCTCCGGACAAATTCGGTCGTCGTCAGAAATCGAATGCTTCGCTCTTCGCCGCTGCGCCGGCCTTCAAGAGCGTCTTGTCCGGCTCGGGCAGCGGCTCGCCCAAATCGCGGAAGCGGTTCACGATGGGATAACGGCGGTCGCGGCCGAAGTTCTTCAGCGTCACCTTCACGCCCGGCGCGGCCTGGCGGCGCTTGTATTCGGCAATGTCGAGCAGCCGCGCAACCTTCAGCACGATGTCCTTGTCGAAGCCCTTCGCCACGATCTGCGCAACAGATTCCTCGCGCTCGACGAGTGCTTCGAGGACCTGGTCGAGCATGTCGTAGGGCGGCAGCGAATCCTGGTCCTTCTGATTCTCGCGAAGCTCGGCCGTCGGCGGCTTGGTGATGACGTTCTCCGGGATCACCGGGCCGTCGGGGCCGAGCGCGTTGTCGGGCTTCCAGGCGTTGCGCAGGCGCGACAGCCGAAACACCTCGGTCTTGTACAGGTCCTTGATCGGATTGAAGCCACCGTTCATGTCGCCATAGAGCGTCGCGTAGCCGACCGACATCTCCGACTTGTTGCCGGTTGTCACCACCATCAGACCGAACTTGTTGGAGATCGCCATCAGGATGACGCCGCGGGCGCGAGCCTGGATGTTCTCCTCGGTGACGTCGCGGTTGCGGCCGGCAAACACCGGCGCGACGCTTTCCTCGATGCCGAGCACGGCCTTCTCGATCGTGAGAATGTCGTACTGGATGCCAAGCGCCTTTGCGATGCCCGCCGCATCGTCGAGCGAATCCTGCGAGGTGAAGCGGTACGGCATCATCACGGCGCGCACGCGCTCGGGGCCGAGCGCATCGACCGCCATGGCGGCGCAGAGCGCCGAGTCGATGCCGCCGGAAAGGCCGAACACCACGCCCTTGAAGCCGTTCTTGTTGACGTAGTCGGCAAGCCCCAGAACGCAGGCGCCGTAGTCGGTCTTGTCGTTCTCGTCCTGCCGCGTCATCGGACCGGCGACGCAGCGCCAGCTCCCCGCCTCACGCCTCCATTCGGTCAGCGCCACGGTCTCGCGGAAGGTCGGCAGTTGCGCGGCGAGACTGCGGTCGGCATTGAGCACGAAAGACGCGCCGTCGAAAATGAGCTCGTCCTGGCCGCCGACCATGTTGAGATAGATCAGCGGCAGGCCGGACTCGACCACACGCGACACCGCGATGTTGAGCCGATGCTCGGTCTTGCCGCGCCAGTAGGGCGAGCCGTTCGGCACCAGGAGAATCTCGCCGCCGGTCTCGCTGACGCATTCGACGACTTCAGCGCCCCAGATGTCCTCGCAAATGGGAATGCCGATGCGGACGCCGTTGAACAGAATCGGACCGGGCATCGGCCCCGGCGTGAACACGCGCTTCTCGTCGAACACGCCGTAATTGGGCAAATCGACCTTGTAGCGCAGCGCCGCGATCACGCCGCCCGCAAGATGCGCATAGGCGTTGTAGAGCTTGCCGTCCTCGACCCAGGGCGTGCCGACAAGCAGCGCCGGGCCGGTTTTCGTTTCGCGCGCCAGCGCCTCGACCGCTGCCCGGCAGGCCGCCTGGAAGGCCGGCTTGAGCACCAGATCCTCGGGCGGATAACCCGCGATGAACAGCTCGGGAAATGCCAGGAGGTCGGCGCCAAGCTTTTGCGCCTCATCGCGGGCGCGTCGGACCTTCGCGGCATTGCCGGCGACGTCGCCGACGGTCGGATTGAGCTGCGCGAGCGCGATTTTCAGGCTGTCAGCGGGGCGGGCATTCATACCGATGATCTAGCGCGCGGAACGTGTTGCGGCAATCGGCAAGGTTCCATGGCCTAAAGCCTTCGGGATGGCCGCCTATTTCTTGGCCGCCGCTTCAACCTTCAATTGGGCGACATCGCCATTCAATTTTTCCACGGCCGACTTGAGCGTGGCAATTTCGGCCTGGGCCGCAGCGAGCGCACGCGCCGAAGCGGTAAGCTTGGCCTGCATGTCGCGCGAAAGCTTCGATAGCGACTGCTGCAGGAACTCATCATTGCTCTGCAGGCATCCGGTCCGACGCTCCATCTGCTTTTCAGCGGTACAGCCTTCCAGGCCCGGGATGTCCTGCCCGCTTGCTCGCGACGACGACAGCGCAAGCAAAAGGATCGTCGCGCAGCGCAAGGATTGTCCCCAGGATTGCCCCGAGGATCGTCCCGACCATAGTCCCCAATATCTTGCCATGATGGCTCCATCGCGTAACCGACGTGACATCATAGGCAACGATTGGCGTTTGCGCCTCCCGCGGTCGCTCATGCCAATGAATGACGCGCGGATTGCTCTCCGGCAATCCGCGCGCCGCCTCCCCGTAAAATCAGGTGTGCCGGTCAGAATTTGCCCTTGATATGGGCCAGCACGCCGTAGCGCTGCTGGTCAAAATTATCGAGCCGGTCTTTGGTGCCGAAGTCCGGGCCGAAGCGCGTGCTCCCGCTGCGCGCGAACAGGCCCCAGTAGCGCAGTCCGGTGCCAATCTCGATATTCGGCGTGATCGCGTAGTTGACGAACATCTCGGCCTCGACACCGTAGGCATAGCTGCTGTCGGAGATGACGTTCGGCGCAGGCCCAAGGTCGGCGTAGCTCTGCCGCAGCAGATGGCTGTCCTTGTTCTCGACCGACGCATAGGGCACAGCCGCGATCTCGCCGCTCCATGACCAGTTCTGATCGATCGCGACCTTGGCATCCATGCCAAGGCGCACGGCGTGCCAGGTCGGCTCATATCGACCCACCGCGACATCATAGCCGAGCGGCACCGCGCCGACGAAGGCGCAGCCCAGCGCCGGCTGCTGCTGCTTGCAGAGCAGACCATATGCGGTCGCCTTCTCGCTCCAATAGTGGTAGCCGGCGAACACCCCCACCTTGACGTTGTGCGCCGGCTGAAAGGACCAGCCGAAATCGATCATCGCATAGGCGAGACTGCCGTTCTGCACCTGGCTGCGCGTGTCGGAGAACTTGGCCTGAGCCTCGAAGAAGTCCTTGTCGTCGATATAGCCCGATGTGAGGGCGCCGCCACCGACGAGGCCTTTGACGAAGAAACCGGAGGGCTTGTGATCGAGGCGGGCGAAGACCTCGCCGCTATGAGCCTCCAGATTCTTCCAGTCGAGCGTCGAGGTCGGCGTGCCGAAGCCCTGCACGCCGTTGGAGAAGGCAAAGCGGTAGTTGCCGAAGGAGTACCAGTAGCGCGTGCCCGCCTCGAAGACGAAGGCGGTCGGCTGCGGCTCCACTTCGGGCATATGCTGGGGCGGCGCTTTCGTCACGTTGGGCCACTGCGCCGCCATGCTGTCGCTGGCTTCGAGACGGCTCATATTTGGCGACGACACTGAGGCGGACTTCGCTGCGGCCTTGTCGGCGACGAAGGCCGGTTTCGGATTGATCTGCGGCGCCTCGTCGAGCTTGACGTTCGGCCATTCCGCGGTGCTGCCGGTGATGTCGAGCCGGCTTGTTTCGGGCGCGAACAAGGACGTGTGTTTGACGGGTTTCGCAACGGGCTCATCGGGAGGGATGAAGGCCGGCCTCGCATTGATCGGCGGCGCATCGTCAAGCTTGACGTTCGGCCACTGCGCGTCGTCGCCGAGCGAGGGCCACTGTGCATCGTCGCCTCCGGCCGCGCGCGCAGCCATCGCCGACACAGCGAGCAGCAAGGTCACAGCGATTGAGAGCGGAGCGCGCGTCACGAAGAATTCCTTTCGTCGATGCGCAAAATGCAACGTGAAAACTTTTCAAGTTGTTAGCCGGTTGCGGCCGCGGACGTGCTCACGCGGGCAGCGTTAATGGACCGCGAAAACACGGCACCGCAGAATTTGCACTTCGTTAGCGGTGATTGCGGCGGACCCAATAAATGCGGGCATTTCTTGATGCAGCACATTCGCCAATGCGCACCTGCGCAGCGTGAAAAGCCGTCAGAACCGATTAACGATAAAGCCAACCACAAGTCATTCCGGGGCGCGCCAAAGGCGCGAACCCAGAATCCAGACACTCAAAGACTTCCTCCGGAACTGGATTCCGGGTTCGCTCGCCATAGCGCGTCAAAGACGCGCGTGAACGCGCTAATGCCAAGCGCCCCGGAATGACGGCGGCGCGTGGCGCGCCCCGAATGACCGCGGGGAGAGAGTTAGATCAACCCGAACCGTTCGGCGATCGCCACCAGCCACACGATGCCGGCGAGCAGGAGCGACAGACCGACCGCAGCGGACGCCATGTCCTTCACGCGGCCGATCGCATCGTGATGATGCGGCGTGACATGATCGGAAAGCTTCTCGACCGCAGTGTTGAGCAGTTCGACAATCATCAGCAGCACGATCACGCCGATCAGCATCACCCTTCGCCACGTGTCCGTTGCGACCAGGAACGCGGCCGGCAGCGCCAGGATGAAAGCCACGAGTTCCTGACGGAACGCCTCTTCGCTGCGGGCTGCTGCGCGCAGACCGTTCCAGCTGTTCAGCGTTGCCTTCAGAAGCCGCAGCACGATCTTGCCATCAGAGTCCAGCTGCCGCGGGCAACGGCTTCACGCGGTGCGCACGCTCAGCCTTGAGCAGATCGGCCATCAGGAAGGCCATCTCAATCGCCTGCTCAGCATTGAGCCGTGGATCGCACAGCGTGTGATAGCGCGCGTTCAGCCCTTCGTCGGTGATGGCATGCGCGCCGCCGGTGCATTCGGTGACGTTCTGCCCGGTCATCTCCAGATGCACGCCGCCGGCATGGGTGCCTTCCGCCGCGTGGACCTGGAAGAACGACTTCAGCTCTTTGAGGATCAGGTCGAACGGCCGGGTCTTGTAGCCCGTCGTGGCCGTGATGGTGTTGCCGTGCATCGGATCGCACGACCACACCACCGATTTGCCCTCGCGCTTCACGGCACGGATCATCTGCGGCAACATCTCGCCGACCTTCTCGGCGCCGGTTCGCACGATCAGCGTCAGCCGGCCGGGCTCGTTCTCCGGGTTGAGCACGTCGATCAGCCGCAACATCTCGTCGATCTTCGACGACGGGCCGCACTTGAGGCCGAGCGGATTGATGATGCCGCGGCAGAAGTCGACATGGGCGTGGTCGAGCTGCCGGGTGCGGTCGCCGATCCAGACCATATGGGCCGAGGTCGCGCACCAGGTGCCGGGATGTGTCGAGTCCTCGCGCGTCAGCGCCTGCTCGAAGCCGAGCAGCAGCGCTTCGTGGCTCGTATAGAAGTCGGTGGTCTTGAGCTCCGGATGCTTTTCCAGGTCCAACCCGCAGGCCTGCATGAAGGCCAGCGCCTCGGAAATCCGGTCCGCCAATTCCGTGTAACGCTGGCCCGACTTCGGATCGAGATCGAGCATCCACTGGTGGACGCGGCCGAGGCTCGCATAGCCGCCATGGGTCAGCGCGCGGATCAGGTTCAAGGTCGAGGCCGAATGCCGATAGGCCTCGATCAGACGTTGCGGATCGGGCACGCGGGCCGCGGCCGTGAACTCCGGCCCGTTGATGATGTCGCCGCGATAGCTCGGCAGCTCGATGCCGTTCTTCTTCTCGACGGGCGATGACCGGGGCTTGGCGAACTGGCCGGCGATGCGGCCGACCTTCACCACCGGCACGGAGGCGGCATAGGTCAGCACCACCGCCATCTGAAGAAAGACGCGAAGGAAGTCGCGGATGTTGTTGGCGCTGATGTTGTTTGCGCTCGGATCGGTGAAGCTTTCGGCGCAGTCGCCGCCCTGCAGCAGGAAACCCTCGCCGTTGGCCACACGGCCCAGCGCCTCTTTCAGGTTGCGCGCCTCGCCGGCAAACACCAGCGGCGGATAGCCCGCGAGCTGCCGCTCGACGTTCTGCAATGCCGCCTGGTCCGGATATTCCGGCACCTGGATGATCGGCTTGTTTCGCCAGCTGTCACGCGTCCAACGCTCGGCCACGGCACAAAACTCCCGCTGATTTGAATTTCCCGTGTCGGGACGCGGACTTATAGCGGCGAGCCGATCAAAACGCCAGCGTGCGCCTCAGTCTCGTGTTTTGGCGCCGAAAACGCCGCCAAGTCCCTGACCACAAACCTATTCTGCCGCGCGTAGATCTATTCGGCCGCTTCGCGGACACGGGTGGCGAACTTCGTCCGCATCGTCACGAGCTCTTCGGCCGCGCTCGGATGCAGCGCCATGGTGGCGTCGAAGTCGGCCTTGGTGGCCCGCATCTTCACCGCGATGCCGACCACCTGGATCATCTCGCCGGCATCGGCGCCGACGATATGGCAGCCGACCACCCGGTCGGTCATGCCGTCGACGATCAGCTTCATCAGCATGCGGGTGTCGCGGCCGGACAGCGTGGCCTTCATCGGCTTGAAGGTGGCCTTGTAGATGTCGACCTTGGGAAACCGTTCGATGGCCTGAGCTTCAGTCAGGCCGACCACGCCAACCTCGGGCTCTGTGAAGACCGCCGTCGGCACGTCGGTGTGATCGACCTTGGTCGGCCTGCCGCCGAACACGGTGTCGGCAAAGGAGTGCCCCTCCCGGATCGCGACCGGCGTGAGCGCGATGCGGTCGGTGACGTCGCCCACCGCGTAGATGTGCGGCACGTTGGTCTGCGAATATTCGTTGACGGCGATCGCGCCCTTGTCGTTCAGCGCGACGCCCGCTGCCTCGAGACCGATGTTCTTGACGTTCGGCCGCCGGCCGGTCGCGAACATCACCTTGTCGACCAGGATCTGCTGATGATGGTCGGAGAGCTGCACGCAGAGGCCGTGGTCGACCTTCTCGATGCCCTCGACGATGGCCTTGGTGATGATCTTGATGCCGCGCTTCTCGAGCTCGGTGCGAACATGCGCGCGCACGTCTTCGTCGAAGCCGCGCAGGATGTTGTCGCCGCGATAGACCACGGTGACGTCGGAGCCGAGCCCGTTGAAGATCGTGGCGAACTCCAGCGCGATATAGCCGCCGCCCTGAATGAGGATGCGCTTGGGCAGCTCGGTCAGATGCAGCGCTTCGTTGGAGGTGATGACGTGCTCGTGGCCTTCGATGTCCTTGCCGACCGACGGCCAGCCGCCGGTCGCAATCAGGATGTGCTTGGCGCGCACGGTCTCGCCGGTGGCCAGAAGCTTGACGGCGTGCGGCTCGACCAGCACGGCGCGGCTTTTGACGACCTTCACCTTCGAGCGATCGAGGTTCGACGTGTAGGCCGCCTCGAGGCGCGCGATTTCCTTGTCCTTGTTGGCGATGAGCGTCGGCCAATCGAAGGTCGGCTCATGCAGAGTCCAGCCGTAGCCCTTGGCGTCCTCGAACTCGTCATGGAAGCGCGACGCGTAGACCAAGAGCTTCTTCGGCACGCAGCCGCGGATCACGCAGGTGCCGCCGACGCGGAATTCCTCCGCGATCATGACGCTGGCGCCATAACCGGACGCGATGCGGGCGGCGCGCACGCCGCCCGATCCGGCTCCGATCACGAACAGATCGACCTCTTCCGACATGGCTCGAAGCCCCTGAGGTTAGCCCGCCCCGACCGGCGGTGCTGATAGCACTTGGGGGATGTCAGATAAGGTTCTTGCCGCGCTTTTGCATCTCGGCGCGGAATTTGGCGTCGACCTCACCCGCAAATTTGCGTGACCAGTCGTCGGCCGCCTTCAAGGTTTCTTCCAGCGCCTTGGGCTCTTCGGCAATGAGCTTCTTTCCGAGCGGCGATTTGTAGAACGCCAGCGCGTCCTTCAGCTCCTGCTCGGTGAAATGCGAGGCGTAAATGCGGGTGATCTCCTGCTGCATCTCGGCTTTGCGCGGAGCGAGATCTGCGGAGAGCTTTTGCGCTATCTGATCGAGATCCTTGGCGAGGTTCGGGTTGTTCTGTATGAAGAAGTTCTTGTGATACTCGATCACGCCGTTGACCAGCGGGTCATAGGCCGCCGCGGCGCCCTTGAGGTCGACAAGCTCTTTGGCGAGCAGCATCGCGGTCGGGCTGATCTTGGGCTGCGCCGCCGGCTGCTGGGCAAAGCCAGGTCCGGACAGCGCGATGGCGAGGACGGCCACGGCGCTGAGCGCCCGGACGGTTCGGCGGAATGTCATGCGGTAACTCCCTTAAACCCTACGACTGAGCTCTTTGAGGCCGTTCGACCACGCGAGCGCCGGCAGGTCCAGCCAGAATAGCGGCTTGCGCCATGCCGATGAACAGGCCGTGCTCCACCACCCCGGGGATCTGCGACAATTTCGCGGAAAGCGTTACCGGGTCGGGGATCCGCCCGAGCCGCGCGTCGAGAATCCAGTGCCCCCCGTCCGTGACGAAAGCGTGGCCATCCTTGCCCTGCCGCACCGCCGAGGGCCCCGGGCAGCCGGCCGCCGCGCAGGCCGCCTCCACGGCGCGCCTGGTGGCGGCAAGCCCGAACGGCATCACCTCGATCGGCAGCGGGAAGGCGCCGAGCGCCGTCACCCATTTGCTCTCGTCGGCGATCACCACCATGCGGGTCGAGGCTGCGGCCACGATCTTTTCGCGAAGCAGCGCCCCGCCCCCGCCCTTGATCAGGCTCAAGTCCGGGCCGATCTCGTCGGCGCCATCGATCGTCATGTCGAGCGCAGGCGTCTCATCGAGCGTGGTCAGCGGCACACCGACCTTTTCGGCCAACGCCCGCGTTACCTCCGAAGTCGGCACGCCGACGACGTTGAGGCCCTTGTGCACCCGTTCCGCCAACAACTCGACGAAATGCTTGGCCGTGGAGCCGGTGCCGAGCCCAAGCTTCATGCCGGGCTTCACCCACTCCACCGCCACGGCCGCGGCTTGACGTTTCTGCGCTTCGATGTCCATTGAACGCGCTTGAAAGATGAGGGAACCGCCCGCTTCTCTAGCGTCGTTTCCTCGCAAGCGATAGCCGCCAGGCCAAGAGATACCCAGAACAAGAGATACCCAGAAACGGATACCCGGAAAGCAATGCCGCCCCTCACCGTGATTTTCGATCTCGACGGCACCCTGGTCGAGACGGCGCCGGACCTCGTCGACACCCTGAACTGGGTGTTTCGCCGCGAGAGCCTGCCGGAGCTTCCCTATGCCGAGGCGCGCAACATGATCGGCGGCGGGGCGCGCCGGATGATCGAGAACGGGCTCCGTCTCGAAGGCCGCGCGGTCGACAGCGCCGAGCTGGACCGCATGCTCGCCGATTTCATCCGCTACTACGGCGAGCATGTCGCCGACCGCTCGCGGCCGTTCCCGGGGCTGGACGCGGCCCTCGATCAGCTCGCCGGGCACGGCTTCCGCTTTGCGGTCTGCACCAACAAGCGCGAGGGTCTTTCGAGGCTCCTGCTCGAAGCGCTGAAGATGACCCACCGCTTCGAGGCGATCTGCGGGCCGGACACCTTCAACATCTACAAGCCCGATCCGGAGATCCTGCGCCGGACCATTCACGCCGCAGGCGGCGCAATGGAGCGCTCCATCATGGTGGGCGACAGCGAGACCGACATTGCGACCGCGCGCGCTGCTGGCGTTCCGATTGTGGCGGTGGACTTCGGCTACAGCGAAATCCCGGTGGAGAAGCTCACCCCGGACCGGCTCATCAGCCACTATGACCAGCTCGTCCCGGCCGTGCTGGAACTGGCTTCGGCGTCACGCTGACCCCTCGCAGGCCCCGGCAAAACGGCGAATTCCCTTAAAAATGGCCTCTTTAAGCCTTATTTTACTGTAATCAGCGCAGTGTGGATGCGGAGTACCATTTCCGGCCGGTCCATATCGCAAAGGCTGCCGGATGTCGCGGCGCAGGGACACGCCGCGGGGGGACGGACGGTTACGCACCTTCAGCCACCGCTCCGGATATTGAGTAACGCGGCCTCGCGGCCGCCTGAGTGGGGTTCGACCATGAAACGGTTCGTCGTCATTGCCGCATGCGGATTGGGCCTCAGCGCCTGTTCGAGCATGCCGAGCTGGATGCAGTTCGACCTGCCCAAAGGCGCCCCGTCGGCGACCACCATGCAGTTCGAATCCGAGCCGGCCGGCGCCGAGGCGCGCACCTCGAACGGCCAGACGTGCCAGACGCCCTGCTCGCTCGCGGTGGCCGCGGACCAGTTCACGGTGACCTTCACGCTGCCCGGCTATGCGCCGCAGACCGTTCCTGTGAGGACCGTCGCCTCGACCGAAACGACCCCCGAAGGCGAGACCGGTGCGCCGCGACTCGTGCCCAATCCGCTGTTCGTCGAGCTTTCGCCGGCAGGCGCACCGCCGCCACGCCGGACGGGGCCGGTGGCGACCGCCAAGCCGAAACCGAAACAGCGGCCGAAGCCCGTGACGACCTCGCAGGCTCCGAGGAACACCACCTCGCAAGCCCCGAAGACCTCCACGCCGCAGGCGATGGCGCCCTCGCCGCCACCGCCGGAAGCAGCACCCGCCTCGCCCTGGCCGCCCGCTCCGGCGCGGTAGACCGCGCATGGCCGTCCGGACGCGATCTGGGCGGCGGTTCCTTGGGATTTGTCGAAGACCACGGCCGCGTTGCGGTTCGTCAACCGGCTTCCTTGACATCACTCACGCCGGCTCCCTACAAGGACGGCCGGTCGGGCGTTTAGCTCAGCGGGAGAGCGTTCCCTTCACACGGGAGAGGTCGTAGGTTCAATCCCTACAACGCCCACCATCTTTCCCCTTCGACATCACTCACAGTCTTCGTGAGGGCCGGTTGCGAACGTCCCTTCTCCTCGTCCTTTCGCTGACAGTACCCGCTCACGCACAAGACCAGCGCTTTCTCGACAGCCTTCGCAATGTGGAGCCGAATACCAGGCTCGAACAGATCTGCGACTTCGAGGCCATGAAGCGCATCAAGCAGGACACGGGGAAATTTGCGGACCGGGCGAAGTCGGACATCACCGTCCGTCCTCAGCACAAAGGCCACACGCTCACCGTGAATGGCGGTGCCTTCCGCGCCGACGGAAGGTGGTTCGAGCTTTCATTCGTGTGCAAAGGCACGCCGGACCATCTGCACGTCACGGCATTCAAATACAAAATCGGGAAGCAAATTCCTCAGACGAAGTGGTCCGAACTGGGACTCTGGCGCTGAATTTCCACTAAGGCCCGCGACCGCTCGAAGTTCACCTTTACGGAGCAGACATCTCTTCGACGAGTTGTTCGAGATGTTCGGCTTCGGCTTCCAACTCGTAGCGCCGCTCGAACACTTGCGCGCGTTTGGCATCTTCGCGGCAACGAACGGCCCGGGCTCGATACTCAGCAACGAGATTTGCAGGGCGGCTTATTCGCTCGTTTCCAGACATGATACTGCAATGCTTCACAGCGCCCGCAACTTGAACCTGCTTCCGGCATGAGGCGCTTTTAGGGCGCAGCAATCGGGGACACCAAAATCTGGAACTGTTTATTGCAGCCGTGGCGAAACACGCGCCGCGCCTTCGCGGAGACGTCACCCGGCAACAATTTCCGGCTGCAAATTTTTAACCTGAAGCGGCGATGCTCCGTTCATGGGGCAAGGTGATGCGTACCCCAGAGCCCCGTCTCGCACGGGGCTTTTGTTTTTGCGCCCACCGATGTCCCCGGAGGTAAAGATCACGGCGGGAGTCACCCGTTGCGAGCAAGAGCGTTCCCGAGAGCGTTCCAAGGTGTGCGTTTGTGCACTGTCAGATCGTCCGGGTTTCAGGAATGTTGCATTCGAGTACGAGCAAGCGATTTTCCCGCCCACTTGCTTGCTCAAACTTAAGGCCCCGCCTCCCCACGGCGGGGCCTTTCATTTGATACGACTCAATTCCGTCAACATGCGGCGCATCAATTGCGCCGGGCTGAAGTGAAGCACCTATCGCCCCCGGCAAGGCCCTTGTCGAGCTGGACCTCAAGGGCCTCGCCGGTCCACACCTTCGGTTGATCCTTTAGCCGATCCGGGGCGCCGCTTTGGCAGCTACACAAAGAAGCTCAAGTTTCCCGCCAGCAGAACACTCTGATTGATGTAGAGCGTTCTGCGGCAAATCAGCCATGAATCGCCGTTGCGTCGCAGGACATCGGCGCGGCGGCCGATCAACGTGTCCTCGGTGTCGGTGTTGCGGTTGCGATAGACCAGAAACTTGCAGCTCACCTCGACCTCGCGCGCATCGGCGACGGAAGGCTCCGCTTTGACGATCCGCACGTTGGTGACGAGATGCGAGGTGCGCGACAGCGGCTCCTCGGCCCAGTGGACGCCGGTCTTGATCTGCGCCACGCGCGTGGCCAACGTTTCCTTGCCTTCGTCGAACCACGAAATATCGAGCGGCCCTGTCAGGTATTCATGGGCGATGCTGGGCGCGGCGATGTTGCGGACGATCGGCATGCGGTATTGCAGGTCGTCGCTGAACAGTGTCAGCCATTCGTCGAACTTCCGTTCGTCGACGAGGTCGGCCTCGCGATTGAGGAAATCCTCGACTTCGTAGCGCAATGCGATCGCGTCGTAGCTCTTCGGCAGGCTTGCGTTCAAGATATCACCGCACGAGCTTCAGCGGGAACGCGACGTCGTTCGCGACCTGCGAGCGCCGCATCAACTGATCCCAGTCGCGCCCTTCCATGAACTCGGCCCAGCGCTTGAGCCAGATCAGCTGGTTCTGTTCGGTGACCCGCTCGCCGCACCAGACCGCGCCCGGAAGGCCTTCGTACGGGACCGAATAGCGCAGCCCCTGCTGGTAATTGTACGGCAAGCGCCGCGCGACCGCGCCCTGGCTCGCTTCAGTGGCCGAGGCCCAGTTCTCGAGATCGTCCTGCTCGGTCATCCCGCCGGGACCCGAATAGGTCATGTAGTAGTGCCGCAGCGTGTCAACGACCTCGGCCGGCGCGTCCGCATCGATCAGGTAGTAACGCCAGAACTCGGTCTGCGTCGGTCCGTTGGGATGATGCACGATCATCGTGCGTGGCTGATCCTCGTGGAACGACATGTTCGGGAAGATCGTGCCCTTGCCCTGCTGATGGATGCGCCCGGCGCGACGCGCCTGATGGGCTTTCGCGGACTTGGCCAGATACTCCGCCACGTGCGGATATTTCTGGAACGCCGCCGGCCGCGGAAATTCCTCTTCGGGGCGCGAAGCGAAGCCGAGGCCGCCATGACCGAGATCGGGCCAGCCGAACGCAGCGTGTCCCTCGGGCCGCTCATCCCTCCGGCCTTCGGTGCCGCTCGGATTGAGGTTGACCATGTCGACCGAGCGGTGCGCCACGACGTGCGCGGCATCGCCGACAAAATTGGTCGCCGGGAATTTCCAGTTGCAGTTGATGCGCCACTTCTGCACGCCGACCAGCAGCGTCGAGCCGCCGTCCCGGCCGTCGCGATGATCGAGCGCCGAGTCGAGCCACAACCGCATGCTGCCAAGATAGTCCTCGAACGGCGCGGCATTGCGGTCCCAGGTTGCCCAGATCGTGCCGCGGTAGTTGACCATCTGCGCGACCGGCGCGAGGCCCCATTCTTTTTTGTCGAGCTCCTCGTGGTAGTATTTCTTGTAGCCCGGCACGCCGAACAGCTCGCCGGGCGTCGAGACCAGCGCGCCGTCGGTCGAATAGCTCCAGGCGTGATACGGACAGCTGAAAACCCGGGTGTTGCCCTCGTCGTGACGGCAAAGCTTCATGCCGCGATGGCGGCATGAGTTGAGGAAGACGTGCAGCTTGCCCTGGCGATCGCGCGTCAGGATCACCGACTCCTCGCCCATGCGCGACACGTAAAAGTCGTCCGGATTCGGCACCTGGCACTCATGGCCGACGAGCAGCCAGGCGCGGGCGAAGATCTGCTCCTGCTCCTGACGGTAGATGTCGCGATCGACGAAGATCTCGCGGCTCGCGGTGCCGTTCTTGACGTCGATGAGACTGCGCACGTCCATCGCGAGAGCTCCCAGAATCTATTGAATCTGCCCGAGCGAACGTATCACCGGCGCAAGCCGCTGTCGCTCCTCGCGGATCATGCGGTCGAACGCCTCGGCGCCCACGGTCCCGGTCGACGTCGCGTTCTTGGTCAGCGCGGCTTTGAACCCCGGATCGTTCTGCGTCGCCAACACGGCGGCCTTGAGCTTGTCCTGAATCTCTCGCGGCGCCTTGGCCTGAACATGGAGGCCGTACCAGTTCACGGTCCGCACGCCGGGAATTCCGGCTTCGGTCGTGGTCGGCACGTCCGGCATCAGCGCCGAGCGCTCGGTGCCGGTCGTGGCAAGCGCTTTCAGCTTGCCGCCTTCGACGAACGGCGAGACGTTCGACACGTCGCCGAACGCCGCGTCGATGGTGCCGCCCATGATGTCGGCAACCGACTGGCTGGTGCCGCGATAGGGCACGTGCGTCACATCGATATCGGCGTCGCGCTTGAGCAGCTCGATGGAAAGATGCGTCGTCGTCCCGATGCCGGCCGAGCCGAAGGTGAGCTTGCCGGGATTGGCCTTGGCGTAGCTGACCAGATCGGCGGCGGAGTTGAACGGAGAATTCGCCCTCACGACGAGGGCCTGCGGCGCCTGCCAGATCTGCCCCAGCGCGATGAAATCGTTCTCAGGGTCGTAACCGACCTTCTTCGAAAGCGGGATCACCGTGAAGGTCGCCGCGATGCTGAGCAGCAGTGTGTATCCATCCGGTGGAGCGCTGGCGGCGATTTCGGTGCCAACGACACCACCGGCGCCGGTGCGGTTCTCAACCACGATGCTCTGGCCCAGGTGGCGAGACAAAGTCTGCGCCACGAGCCGCGCCGCCGTGTCGCTCGGCCCGCCGGCCGCGATCGGCGCGATGATCTTGATCGGGCGCGACGGATAGTCATCCGCGAATGCAGGCGTCTGCCCGAGCATCGCAACAACCGCGAGACCGATCGCTGATCTTGAAAGTTTCATGGAACCTCGGTGGAGCAACGTTGTCATGGGCGGTGGCGATGCACGAGCGATGTGCGATAGCGAATGCAGCAATCGGGCCAACTGCGCAGCGGCGACTCAGCCTGCCGCCTTGGCGTCCCGAGCCGCATCGTCTTCGCGCTTCAGTTCGTCGAGGACCTCTTTGGTGTGTTCGCCAAGCGTCGGCGGAGCCGATGTCCGACCCAGCCGTTCGCCATCGAACAGCAGGGGCGGATGGATGCCCCACACCTCGCCTTCGGTCGGGTGATTCACCTGATAGAAGGTTCCAAGTTCCTGAATCTGCGGATCCGACATGACCTCTTCGATGTCCAGGACCGGAGCAAACGGCACGTCGTTTTGATCGAGCAGCGTTCCCCATTCCTCCTGCGGCCGGGTGGCGAACACCTTCGAGAGCGCCTCGCCGAGCGCATGGTAATTCGCGATCCGCTTCTCCCGCGTCGAGAACAGCTCGTTCGAAGCAAGATCGGCGCGGCCGATTGCTTTCAGCAGGCCTTCCCAGAACTTCGGCTGCGATGACAGGTGAACCGCGATCAGGCGTCCGTCGCCGCAACGGAACGCATAGGATTGCGACACGGCAGCACGAGTGCTCGGCGCGCCCTTGATGCCATGACGCTTGAAGTTGACGAACGCATCCGGCGCAAAGGCAATCGTCGACTCCAGCATGCTGGTCTCGATCCGCCTGCCCTTGCCGGTCTGCACCCGCTCGAACAAGGCCGCGAGCACTGCATAAGCCGTGTAGAAGCCGGTGACGTTGTCCGACAGCGTCGGCCCCTGCACCTGGGGCTGCTCCGGGTCGAGGAACAGCGAAGACATGCCGCCCAATGCCTGGGCCACGGCGTCATAGGCTGGTCTGTCGCGATACGGTCCGGTGGCACCGAACCCCGTGATCGACGCATGGATGAGACGCGGGTTCTCCTTCATCAGCCGCTCGCTGGACAGTCCCAGCCTGTCGAGAACCCCGGCCCGGAAATTGTCGATCAGAACGTCGCTCTTCCGGATCAGGGCGAGAAACGATTTCAGCCCTTCAGCCGATCGCAGATCCAGCGTCACGCTTTGCTTGTTGCGGTTGTAGGCAATGAAATGCCCGCCATAGAGACCGCCGCGGAAGCTCCGGAACGGATCGCCGCGCTCCGGATTCTCCACCTTGATCACCGACGCACCGAGATCGGCGAGCATCATGCCCGCCAACGGTCCCGTGATCATGGTGGTCAATTCGACAACGCGAATGCCCGTCAGTGGCAAGCTCATGATTGGTTTCTCGCCTGGAGGAGCCCGCGCCGCGGACGGGCATCAGAACTTGATATTGTTGTCCCGAATGATCGGCGTCCAGCGCTTGGTTTCGGACTCGATCAAGGCTGCGAATGCATCGGTCCCCGGTTCGCGGATCACGGCGCCCTGGATGGCCAGACCGGCGCGGAATTCCGGAGCTGCAACGGCTTCTGAAAGCGCGGACTTGAGCTTGGCGACCACAGGCGCCGGCGTCTGAGTGCGCACGAGCAGACCGTACCAGTTCTCGGTCTGCGCGCCCGGCAAGCCGCCTTCGGCCATGGTCGGCACGTCGGGCAGCAGGGCCGACCGCTGCGGCGCCGTCACGGCCAGCGGGATCAGCTTGCCCTCGCGGATCAACGGCGCCATCACGGCCACGTCCGAGATCGTGGCATCGATCTGCCCCGACAGAAGATCTGGCAGCGCCGCTCCGGTGCCGCGATAGGGCACGTGCAGCAGATCGATGCCGGCCTCGTGCTTGAACAGTTCGCTCGCCATATGCGTGTTGGTCCCGAGCCCAGCCGACGAAACGCTGAGCTTGCCGGGATTGGCTTTGGCATAGGCTACGAACTCGGCGACGCTTTTGATGCCTCGCTTGGGATTGATCACAAGAACCAGAGGCGACTGCCAGATAAGGCCGAGCGGAATGAGATCGGCTTTGACGCTATACTGAACGGTCCGCGACACCGGGATGTAGACGAGCGGCCCGACGGCGCCGAGCAGCACCGTGTAGCCGTCCGGCTCGGCCTGCAACACCTGTTCGGTGCCGGTCAGCCCGCCCGCCCCGCCGCGGTTCTCGACAATGACAGAGGAGCCGAGGGCCTTGCCGAATGGCACAGACAACAGCCGCGCGCCGGTATCGCTCGGCCCGCCTGCTGCGTAAGGCACCAGCACGCGCACCGTCCGGCTCGGAAATTCGTCGGCGCATGCCTGGCTCGCGATCGCCGCGAGCGTGTCGACCAGACCGAACAACGGCCACCGCGGAATGCGCATCGAATTGTCCATTTCGTTTAGTTGCAAAGGTATTTTTCGGTTATATTGCGATGCCCGTCAACAGGGCGCCGCTCCGGATCTCCGGCCGCGGCGATTTGCGCCTCCTTGCTTTTCGCATGACGAAAAATTTGGGCTGAGGTCAGACCGGCGCATGCTGACCGATGCGCGCTATTTGGGCATGATGATTATGATTCGACGGCAGGTGGCGTCAGCAATGAGCAAGTCCCGGAAGGTCCGGCCGAACCCCAGGAAATTTCATACCGTCTCGCGACCGGAGCTTCTGGTGCGCGGCAGCGACGACCTGTTCCGGCAGTTCGTGCACGACACGCTCGCCTTCGCGACCCGCATTCAAGCGGTGCGCAATGCGCTCGGCAACGCCATCGGCCTGTCGGGGACGCAATACACGATCCTGATTGCCATCGCGCGCGAGCAGGAAAAAAACATCATTGGCGTCAACGAAATAGCGCGGCACCTGCATTTCAGCCCGGCGTTCGTGACGATCGAAGTCGCAAAGCTCGTGACGTCGAAGTTGGTCGCCAAGGAGGAGAATCCCAGCGACCGGCGGCGCGTCATTCTGACCATCACGGCGAAGGCGGAGCGGCTGCTGCAAAGCCTGACTGCGGTTCAGCGGCCGGTGAACAACATGCTTTTCGAAAGCCTGACAGCCACCGACTTTGAACTGCTGCGGCACAAGATGGTCGATCTGGTCGAGAGCGCCGACCGCTCCCTGCAGCTGTTCGAGCTCCCGGCGATGGATGCAAAATAGCAACGCGGCCCTTCGTCGCCGGCAGTCATGGCCCAAGGTGCATCCCAATATAACTTTGTTATAAAGGTAGTCAGCCGCCGGGACACTGCGACGGCAGATGGTCCGTCGCGACAACGAAAGGCTGTGACGAGAATGAACCTCAGAACCACCCGACTCCTTGCTGCTGTCGCCGGATCCCTGGCGCTGCTGGCAAACCTTGGGCCCGCATTGGCCCAGCCGGCGGACGACTATCCGAGCCGCCCAATCACCGTCGTCGTGCCCTATCCGCCAGGCGGTCCGCCTGACGTGATCGCCCGCATTGTCGCAAGCTCGATGGAAGTCCAGCTTGGCAAGGCGATCATCATCGAAAACAAGCCCGGCGCAGCAACCGCGCTCGGCACAGCCTATGCGGCGCGCCAGCATGCGGATGGCTACACGCTGCTGGCGGTCGAGCCGTCCTTCGTCGTTGTGCCGAACACGCAGCTCAAACCCGGCTACGATCCGGTGAAGGACTTCCGCCCGGTGAGCCTGACGGGCCGGACCTTCCACACGCTCGGCGTGGCGACGAATGTTCCCGTCGCGAACGTGCAGGAGCTGGTCAAATACGCCAACGCGCATCCCGAAGACATCAAGATCGGGCATTCGGGCATAGGGACCCCGCCTTATCTCAGCGCCTTGTCCTTCTTGCAGGCGACCGACGCCAAGATTCTGCTGGTGCCTTATCGCGGCACGGCTCTGGTCGTGAACGATGTGGTCGGCGGCCATGTGTCCGGCGTCTTCACCGGCCCGAGCACCACGGCGGCGCTCGCCAAGCAGGGCAAGCTGAAGATTCTCGGCATCACCGGACGCGCCCGTATCGCGGCCCTGCCCGATGTTCCAACCTTCCTGGAAAGCGGCATCGAGATGAAGGGTGTCAACGACGGCATCTGGTTCGGCCTCGTTGCACCGGCCGGAACGCCTGACACCATCATTGCCAAGCTCAACGCCGCGGCCGAAAAAGCAAGCAAGGATAAAGCGGTGATCGAAAAGCTGCAGGCGCAGGGGATCGATCCGGCCTGGACCACGCCGAAAGCCATGGGCGACCAGGTGGCGGGCGAAGCAGCGCACTGGCACGATGCGTTGGCCAAGGCCGGCGTAAAGCCGGAATAACCGGCGGCCGAATAAATTCCGGCGGTCTCTTGCGGACCGCCGGAGAAAATCTTGGCGAGGGCACGCTGCAGTCGGGGATGGAAGATGGGCAACACGTCAGATCCTTCACGTTGGCGCGACCTCCGCGAATGGCTCGCTCTCATTGAGCGGCACGGCGAGTTGCACCGCATCGACACAAAGGTCGATCCGGACGAAGAGCTTGGCGCGGTCACCTTCATGGCCACACGCCAGCTCGGCGCCAAGGCTCTGCTGTTCGAGCAATTCAGCGACAATCCGCACGGCGCGCGCGTGCTCGCCAACATGCTGGGCTCGAGCCAGGAGCGCTATGCGCTCGCCATGGGTCTCGATCCGGCCATGAGAACGCAGGACATGGTGGCGGCCACCAGCCGGATCACCGGCCGGCGCATCGCACCGGTCAAGGTCGACAAGCGCGATGCTCCGGTCAATGAGATCGTGCTGCGCGGCGAAGACATCGACCTGACGAAGTTTCCCGTGCCGACGTTCTGGCCCGCGGACGGCGGACCGTTCATCGGCACCGGCAGCATCACGCTCACGGCCGATGCCACATCCGGCCGCATCAATGTCGGCGTCTATCGGCAGCAGTTGCACGGACCGCGCCGCGTGGGGCTGAACTTCGTGCCGGGCCGGCACGGGCAACTCGATTGCCAGGCCGCCTGGGCGCAGGGCAAGCCCGCGGAGGTCGTCGCGGCTTTTGGCATCGATCCGGTGCTGATGATGGTCGGCTCGCAACGCTATGCGGCGGATGAATCCGAGCTCGACGTGGCCGGCGGCATCATGGGGGCGCCCGTCGAACTGACCGACGGTGAAGTCGTCAGCCTGCCGATCCCGGCGCGGGCCGAGATGGTGATCGAAGGCCTCGTCTATCCGGGCGACGAAGAGATGGAAGGTCCGCTCGGCGAATTCCACGGCTTCTACAGCGGCAAGCCGTCGCGCAAACCGGTGATCCAAGTCCAGGCGCTGCACATGCGGCGGCAGCCGATCATCACGGCAGCGCTGATGGCCACCTATCCGTCATGCGAGATCGGCGCCTACCAGGCGATCATGCGATCCGCGCGCATCCGCGACAACCTCGCGGAAATGAAGGTGCCGGGCATCCAGGGCGTCTATTGCCATCAGCCGGCGGCGGCGGCGAATTGCCTCGTCGTGGTGTCGATCAAACAGATGTACCCCGGACATGCCAGTCAGGCTTTGGCGTTGACCGCGCACTGCCCCGCGGCGACCTATTACACCAAATGGATTGTCGCGGTGGACGACGATGTCGATCCGACGAACTTCGACGAAGTCATGTGGGCGATGAGCACACGCTGCAATCCTGCCGACGATCTCGACGTGCTGCGCAACACCATGTCGTTCCGCGCCGACCCGAGCCTCGCGCCCGAGGTCAAGCCGTTCGGCTCGAAGGTGCTGGTCAACGCCTGCACGCCCTATCAGCACCGCGCCTCGGCGCCGGTGCGGACCGCGCTTCGCGAAAGCATGTACACGCAGGTCAAGAACCGCTGGAAGGACTACCGCCTCCCCGGACTCCCGCCCGTGCTGGAGCAGTTCTACAACGAGACGAAGCCTGCAGCGGGCGACGCCAAACCTCGTTCTTGAGGCGCTTCGGGCCGCAACCGCAAATACCTTTGTTACAAAGGCATTGTTTGATAGGCTTCGCCTGGCTGCGACGTAAAATCAAAAAGCCGCGTCACACGGCCGCGTATGAGCCGGCCAGATCGAGTAAGGACAACGATGGATTTCGAGCTCCCGGAAGAACTCAAATTGATGAAGGAGCAGCTCCGCCGCTTCGTCGATCGCGAAATCATTCCGATCGAACGCGAAGCGTATGATGGCCCCGACCTCAAGCCCGACGTTCGCGCTCGTCTGGAAGCGAAGACCAAGGAGATGGGGTACTGGAACATCTCCACGCCGGTGGAATACGGCGGGCTGGGCCTGGGGCTCATGGCCCGCGTGGTGATCTGGGAAGAGCTCGGCCGCTCCATTGCGCTGCCGACGCGCAAGACCTCGATCTTCGGGCCGGAGGTGAGCCCGATCCTCTATCACCTCACCGACGAGCAGAAGGCGGACTATCTTTATCCGATCATATCGGGCGACAAGGATTGCTGCTTTGCCTTGACCGAGCCCGATGCCGGCAGCGATCCGGCCGGCATCAAGACCACCGCCGTTCGCGACGGCGACCACTACGTCATCAACGGCTACAAGCGCTTCATCACCAACGCGCAGCATGCCGATTTCATCCAGCTGATGGCCTCGACCGACCGCTCCAAAGGCGCCCGCGGCATCACGGCGTTCCTCGTCGACATCAACACGCCCGGAGTCTCGATCGTCCGCGCGCAGCCCACGATGATGGACGACGAGCCTTGCGAACTCGCGTTCGACAATGTCCGCATTCCGGTGTCGAAGCGGATCGCCAACGAAGGCGACGGCTTCAAGATGGCGCAGGATTGGATCAACACCGGCCGGGTGCGCCACGGCGCGCGCGGCCTTGGCGTCATCCAACGCTGCCTGGAGATGTCGGTCAGCTACGCGCAGCAGCGCGTGACGTTCGGCCAGCCGCTCGCGAACCGGCAGGCGGTGCAATGGATGCTGGTCGATTCTTACATGGACCTTCAGCAACTCCGCTTCCTGGTCTATCACGCCGCCTGGAAGCACGAGCGCGGCGAAGACATCCGCAACGAAGCCTATATGGCCAAGATGCTGGGCGACCGGTTGTCTTTCCAGGCGGCCGATCGATGCATCCAGATTCACGGCGGCATCGCCTTCACCAAGGAACTGCCGATCGAGAAACTCTGGCGCGATCAACGCAGCATGATGATCACCGAAGGGCCGGAGGAGGTGCTGCGCATGACGCTCGCCCGGCACGTGCTGGAGCAGTATTCCAAATGAGCAGCGCCCTGCCCGATCTGCAAAAGACGACGATCGACGGTCTGACCGTGAGCTGGCGCGAGGCCGGCCAGGGCGAGCCCCTGGTCCTGGTCCATGGCATCGGCGGCTATTCGGGGTCCTTCCAGCGTCAGTTCGCATCGTTTGCGCGCGACCACCGCGTCATCGCCTGGGACGCGCCCGGCTATGGCGGTTCTGACGCGCTGCCCACGGCGCGGCTGACCGCCGAGGGCTACGCTGCGTCCCTGGCGGCGCTGTTGCACAAACTCGGTGTGAAGCGGCCGCATCTGGTCGGGCATTCGCTCGGCTCGATCATGATTGCGACGGCGTGCCATCGGGATCTGATCGACAGCCGCACCATGACGTTGCTGCAGCCGGTCACCGGCAGCGGCACGCTACCGGACAGCGAACGCGAGCCGATCCGCCTCGCGCGCATCGCAGACATGGAGCGGCTTGGACCAAAAGAGTTCGCGATCCAGCGCGGCCGGACCATCCTCAGCCCGAGTGTGTCGACCGCCGTGGCCGACGAGGCGGTCGAGGTCATGAAGGTGGTGCCCAAGGCCGGCTATCTCGCCGCCTGGGAGATGATGTGCCGCGCCGATATCTTTTCGGTTCTCGACACAAAGCGGCCGGTGATGGTCGTGTGCGGCGCGGACGATCCGGTCTGTCCGCCGAAGACCGCCCGCGCCATCGCCGACCGCATCCCTGGGTCCGTCTACCATTGTCTCGACGGCGTCGGTCACTACGCCGCCATCGAGGCGTACGACCGCTTCGAGAAAATCCTCCGCGATTTTCTTCGAACTCACCGCGGCTGAGGCACGTCAGCCGTTCACCGAAGCTTGCCAGCCGCCGGCATGATCACGTTCAGGATTGCCGTCTTGCCGGCCTGGATGCTCTTGAGCGCCGCCTGGAGCGCCGGCTTCAGATCGGCGGGCTTGGCCACCTGCATGGCATAGCCGTCGACGAGCTTCGCGGTCTCTTCGTACTTCGGTCCCTTGATGTAGACGCCGTAGTAGTCCTGGTTCCCGGGCGAGATGCCCTGCGGATAGAAGCTGTCGTGGAAATACTGCATCGCCGCGTATTTGGCGTTGTTGGCAATGACGATCAGGAGCGGCAACTTGTGCTCGTCCGCGAAGCTAACCGCCGGCACGACGGGGTTGTACATGAACGTGCCGTCGCCAATCGCCACCACGACCGGCCGCTTCGGCGCCGCGAGCTTCACCCCCAGCGCATAGCCGAGCCCCTGCCCCAGTCCGCTCGGCGCCCGGAAGAACGTCAGCGCGTCCTTCCAGTCGAGATGCTCGCGAAGCCCCGAGGAATGAATGATGGTCTCGTCGACGTAGGCCGTGTCGGACGGCATGACCTCGCGCAGCGTCTTGGCCAGAAGCGGCGTCGTGATGACGTCGAGCGCCGCCGCTTTCTCCTCGGCGGCCAGCACACGCTCCTTCCATTTGCGGTGCTCCGCGGTCCAACGGGCGCGGCGCTCCGTCAGCATCGCCCGATCAACGCCGATCCGGCGCAGGGCCTCCGACAAAAGCTTGAGGATCGTCGCGACGTCGCCCTCGAGATACTGGCCTGCATGCATGGTCTGGTAGACCATGTGGCCCTTGATCGAGTTTTCGCTGATCGAAATGATCTTCGCGCCCGGCGGGACATTGCTCGGCGGGTACCAGGGCGCCCGCGTCTCGACCAGCACCACCAGGTCGATCTTGCCGTAGAACGGATCGATCTGTTGGCCAACATAGAGGTCGTGGTCCTTCGGAAAATTGCCGAAGAACGCGCCCGCTCCTTCCACCACCGGGATGGCCATCAGATCGGCCAGCTCGACCAGCGCATCGAACGCATCCGAGCTCGGCCCGGCGTTCTCGGCGGCGATCATCGGATTCTTGGCCTGCGCGATCGCGGCCGCCACAGCCTCGATCTCCGGCGGCAGCGGCTGCGACTTCGGCGCCGGCGGCACGCTACGCAGCGCGTCGGGCCTTTGCCAGCCGTGCAGCATGGTTTCCATCGACACGCTCATGTAGGTCGGCCCCTTGGGCTGACGCTGGGCCAGTTCACCGGCGCGCACGACGCTTTCGTAGAGGATTTCCGGAGCGGGTGACTGTTGCGCGAATTTCACCAGCGGTTCGATCAGCCGCTGTGGACCGCCGACCACGCTGAGGTTGCGATACCATTGCGAGCCAGGGTCGAATTCGCTCTCGCCGTAGCCCGCGGATTCGCCCGACATGACCAGCATCGGGACTTCCATGGCGCGCGCCGCGCCGACCGCCATCGATCCTTGCAGGAGCCCCGCGCCTGCATGCAGCAGCACCGCCTGCATGCGTCCCGTATACTTGGTGTAGCCGGCCGCAACCGCGACCGCGAGCGTTTCGTGGCCGCAATCGATGTAAGTCGGCCCCGGCTTGCCATCACGCTTTTGCCTGGCCATCGCCTCCCAGAACGAAGGCCATTCCGACCCTGGCGACGAGACGACGTAATCCACTTTGAGATTGCGCAAAGCTTCCAGGATGGCTTCGCCGCCGTCGCAATCGTTCCTCAAGGTCTCGCTCCCTCTCAACATCATTCATTCCAAGCCGCGATTGTTTTAGGACAAAACTATCTCTCTGCGGCCATGCAGAAACAGGTACGACAGAATGCCTCACGCGTGGGCCGGTAGCTATGACGTTCTCGCATGTTAAAGATGACTTTGGGAGCAAGGTATTCCTGACTAAGCTCCGGTGCCTAAATACAATATGCGAGACGGGGCGGATTCATGAAGGTCACGCGGCGACGTGTTCTCGAGCATACGCTCGGCGTGGGGGCCTTCATGGCGGCGGCGCCTTATGTTGCGCGCGCCGCAGGCTATCCGACACAGCGGATCACCATCATCAACCAGTTCGCTCCCGGCAGCATCTCCGACGCCGCCGCGCGTCTGATTGCGCAATCTCTGCAGGACCAGTTCGGCCAGCCGGTGATCGTCGAAAACAAGGTCGGCGGCGGCGGACTGGTTGCCGCGGTCGCCGTGGCGAGGGCGGTGCCCGATGGCTACACCCTGCTCGCCACCGCGAGTTCACTGCACTCCGGCGCCGCGTTGTACAAAGAACTGCCGATCGACCCGGTCAAGGATTTCACGCATATCGCGCGGATCGGCAGCTACCCATCGTACATCGCCGTGCGTTCGAACCTGCCGATCAACTCAATCCAAGACCTCGTGGCCTATGCCAAGGCCAACCCCGGCAAGCTGAGCTATGGCCATGGCAACAACATGGGCCAGATCGTCGGCGAGATCTTGAAGCTGCGACTGCATCTCGATATTGCCCGCGTCCCCTATCGCAGCAATCCCGCGGCCATGACCGATCTGATCGGCGGACAGATCGACATGATGGTGCCTGACCTGAACACCGGCATGCCGCACATCTTGAGCGGCAAGACTCGCGCGCTCGCCGTGTTCACCAAAACACGATGCCCCGTGCTTCCCGAGGTGCCGACGCTCAACGAGACGGTGATGCCAGGCTTCGAGATCATACCGTGGGGCGGCCTGTCCGGCCCGGCCAACCTGCCCGCCGATGTCGTCAGCACGCTAGAGAAGGCGGTCCATAACGCCGTCCAGCAACCCAAGGCGCAGGAGCAGTTCCAGCGGTCCGGCGTCGAAATGTTCTGGGCCGGCCACAAAGAATTCACAACTTATGTCCAGACTCAGCTCGCCAACTGGAGCAATCTGATCAAGGAAGCGGGCATCAAGCCGGAGTAGCCGACGAGCGCGGAGGCGAAATTGCTTCGGCTCGGCACGTGCAGATCACCTCGGAAGGCTTGCCTTCTCTCGAGCGACGTTTCTCCAGACAGCGCACGTCTCCCGCTTGAGCGATTTAAGCATTGCGGCACCAATGTGAAAATTTGGTGGCTCGCCTTCGGAAGCGCTAAGTAATTGGCTCGAACGGAGGGGAGCACGATAATGCAAGAGAACAATCAAGTTCGGCCAGACGCCAACGGTTCGGTTGCGAACGGCCAGGACACTCTCGACAAGGCTGGCCAGGAAATCCTGGGACTGCTTCAACGGGCCGCCGGCATGGCGGAGAAAAACAGCCAGCACGCATTGGGCATCGCCCACAAGCTTTCGCTCGAGCTTCGCGCCGCTGAAGATCACATCAAGAAGCTTGAATCCGATCTCCAGTATTACAAAGAACGATCGAACCGGGCCGAAGACTGGCTCCGCCAGATCGCGTCACAGATCCAGACGCAATTCCAGGGCCCGGCCGATGACTTGGGGGGCAGCGAGTCCTCGCTTCGGAACGGTCCCGAGCTCTACGCGCCCAAGAAGCCGGAACGACGGCGAAGCTAGGAAGCGAAGCCGCCGACGACACGATCGCATGCGGGGGCGCACAGGATGCGCCCCCGCATCGCTTTGAGACTAGCGTCTCAGTTCTGAATGCCGGCGAACTCGACGACCTTGCGCCACTTGGCGACATCACCGTGGATGAACGGGTCGAACTCCCCTCCGGTTATTGTAAAACGCTCGGCGCCGCATTTTATGGCTGGTACGGCGAACGTTGCAGAAGTGGCCCTTCGGTCGCTTCCTCAAGGGCGAAGACACCGGCTGGACACGCGCCGTCGGACATCGCGCCAAATGGACTTGGTTGAATCGTGGAAGTGAAGAATACGCGCTGGAGCATAGTTGCCGCGCTCATACTGACCGGCATGATCGCCGCCTTGCAGGTTGGCAAGGTTGCGATCGCACTGCCGCAGTTGCAGCAGGACTTCAAGCTGTCGCTGTTCGTCGCGGCCTCCGCTATTGGCGCCTACAGTGTGCTCGGTGCCGCGCTCGGTATGCCGGTTGGCATCCTGACCACGTTCGTCAGCGCCCGCCGCGCCATGATTGCTGGACTTGTTGTCGCGGCCATCGGAAGTTTCCTCGGCGCGGCCTCCACCAACGGAGCATTTCTCGTCGCCGCCCGCGTCGTGGAAGGCTGCGGCTTTCTCACAACTGTCCTCGTGATTCCTTCGCTGTTGCGGCGTGCCGCAGCGCCGCGCGACCTCGATACAATCCTGTCGCTGTGGGCTGCCTATCTGCCGTCCGGCGCGGCGATCATGATGCTGGTCGGACCAACAGTGCTCGAACAGGGCTGGCGGATGCTGTGGCTCGGCAACGGTGCACTGTGTCTCGCCGCCGCAATGCTCCTGTTCTTCCTGGCATTGCCTGACGTGGCCGCGCAGCCCGGCGGCAGGCGATTTGGCAACGCCGGCATCGTGCTGCGTTCGAAAGCAGCTCTGTTACTGGCCACCACTTTCGGATTGTACACCTTCCAATTCATGGCGATGGCAGGCTTGCTTCCGACTCTCCTTATCGAGCGCGCCGGGTTGTCGGTGGCGACAGCCGGGATGATCACCGCCCTCACCTGGGTCGCCAATGCGGCCGGCAACGCCTCGGCCGGCTTGCTGCTCCGCGCGGGCGTGCCGATGTGGACCGTGCCGCTCGGCGCATTCTCGTTGATGGGCGTGGCTGCGTTCGGAATATTCAGCGCAGGGCTGTCGCTCACAACGGTCGTGATCTTGGCCTGCACCAGTCTCGGCCTGACCGGCCTCATCCCCGGATCGGTGTTCGCGGCGGCGCCACGCGTTGCACCGGCGATGCTGGTGCTGACGCTCGGCTTGATCAATCAAGGCTCCAACGTCGGCAGCCTGCTTGGACCCGCCGTGCTTGGTTCGCTCGTGCAGCATTTCGGCTGGGACAGCGCGTGGATTCTTTTTGCCGCAATCGCGCTGTGCGGGATCGCCGCCGCGCTGGGATTGCGCGTCGCACTCGGAAAAGTCGGATAGCCTTGCAAAGAGATAGATGCTGCCCCTGTCTGCCGGCGAACTGTCACGTCAAAACTGCTAATGGGCGCTTTCGCCGACGGTGTCTGCCATTCGAGCGCCGCGCTCGCCCAATGGCCGCGGCCTTCCAACGGTCGTGTCTCGCGCCGTCTGATGCTCTATCTCCGCGTTCAGCTTCGCTCCAACCAAAATGACGATGACTGAAATCCATAGCCATGTCATGAAACCGATTGCGGCACCGAGCGAGCCGTAGGTCTTGTTGTAGTTGCCGAAGTTCTCCGCGTACCAGGAGAAGAGCAGCGAAGCCGCAAGCCACCCGCCTGCCGCAAACATGCAGCCTGGGGTGATCCATCGCCACTTCGGCTTGTCGCGACTCGGGCCGAAGCGGAACACCAGCGCAATGAAAAATGAAGCTCCTACGAACAGCAGCGGCCAGCGTCCAATCTTGATCAGCAGTTCGCCTGCACGGGAAAGCGATGAGGCCTCCAGCAGCGCCGGAATGACGGCGATAACCAGCAACGAGACCATCACGAAGGCCAGCGCCCCCAACGTGAAAGTGAGTGACTGCAGGTTCAGTACGATGAAATTTCGCCGCTCCCTCTCCCGGTACACGACGTTCAAAGCATCGAACATCGCTTTAATACCGCCGTTTGCGCTCCAGAGCGAAATCGCGAGGCCTGCGACCATCGCCAAGCCGAGCTTCTGGGGCGGTTGCGCGGTCAGCAGCTTGATCTGCTCCGACAGGATCTGCGTGCCGCCCTCGGGCAGAATGCCCGCGAGCGCATTCAGATGCTCAGCCATCTTACCCGGATCAGCGAACAGGCCGTAGATGGAGATCAGTCCGGCGATGCCGGGAAACAGCGCGAGCAGCACGAAGAAGGTAACGCCGGCGGCAATCGCTACGATCCGATCGTCGCCGATATCCTGATAAACGCGAACAACAATATCTTTCCAGCCCGTCGCAGGGATTTCGGCGGGCGTCTCGGCACCCCGGCCGCGATCCTCGGATGTGCCCGATGTCAGGCGTTCACGTTTTTTGGGGGCTCCCGACCGGAGTTCTGCTGTCCGCCGCTCCGAAGCGCCGGACATCAGCAGAACTCCAGCGAGTGCCGACGCCCAGAAGGGAGTGGACCGCGCCTGGCGAACCTGGCTCATCGGAGGACGCCCCGAACTTAAGCGTCTTCCAGAACTCTGCGTTGGCAGGCAATGCCCAAGGCCGCTGCGACCGCGAGGCCCGCGACGCCGAGCAAAACCTGGTCACGGGCAGGAAGCGCCTGGGTTGCGCGCGACGCGGCATCGGCGCCCGCAGCGACAAATTGGTCCGTTCGTTCCCGGGCCTGATCCATTGCGCGGTCGATGCCCGCACGTGCCTGGCTCGCCGCCTCCCCGAACCGATCCGCCATGTGGGCGGTCTGCCCCGCGGCAGCATCGCGGGCGCCGTTGCCGGCTGTTCGCACACGATCCACCATCTGATCGACGTTTTGCGCGATCGCGTCGCGCGCATCATGAACGGCCATGCGGCCTTGGTCGGTCACGGCTTCGATCTTCTGGCGCGCCGCGTCCGCGACCTCATTCGCTTTCACGGCCGCGGCCTGGCCCATGCCAGAAGCAATGTCCTTCGCTCCTGCAGCCGCTGTCGAAAGCTGCTGCTTCAGACGTTGCTTGCCCCTTTCGACAAGTTCTTCGTCTGTAGCCGGCTGAGTATCGGATTCGGTCTTCCACAAACTGTACAGGCCGACGCCAACCAGAGCGGTGGCAATCGGCGGATTGCGGATCAACCGCCAGCCGATTCCTGCTGCGATTGCCAGCACCGCAGCAGGGTTCTCGGCGGCCTTGGCTTTGATCTCGTTGACAATGCCTGTCACGACGCTTTCCGCGGTCGAGCGGGCTTTCTCCACAATCGCGTCCTTGGTCTCGAATGCTTCCTGCTTTAGATCATCGGTGAATGACGAGAACGTCTCCGGAGACCGGAGCGTGGCAAGGTCTTGTGCAAGCTTGGCGCGCGCTTGCTCGACATCGCGCTCGCATTCGGTGAGAGTGCTCGGCATTTCCACGTTCCGTTCTTAAAATCGGGGATCGGTTGTGGCGGGCACTTCCTGCTTGCCACTCGTGTTGCTGGCATCGGACGCGTCGTCGCGACCGCTCATGCGGCTGCTGAAGGCGTCGGCGGCTTGGCTCGCGACTTCTTTCAGGCCGTCCTGACTGAGGCCGCGCTCGCGCGCAGCGTTCTTGAGAGTCTCTCCGGCGGCCGCGGTGGCGTCCTTGAGCTGGCCTCCGACACGTTGAGCGGCGTCACTCACCTGCTCTCCGATCGGGCCGAGCGTCTCCTGCTCCATCTGCGTGCTGGGGAACGCTGCAGCAAGCGCCGCACCTGCGGCAAGCCCTGCCACCGCAACGACGAGCGGCTGCTCTTCAAGCATGCGCGATGCGTAGCCCTGCGCGGATGACGTTGTCTGGCGAGCCATGTCGGTGGCTTTGTCGCTCGCGGCCCGCGCCGCGTTGCGGGCCCGCTCCGAAGCTTGGGAGGCAAACTCCGACGCGGATGACGCAAGCTCCGACGCTTTGTCGCTCGTTTGGGTCGCCATATCGGACATGGCATCGCCCGCGGAGTCTGAATTCCTGTTCCCCACAGGCTGCGACTTCGATGAGCCGGCGGTTCGCATCAGAAGCGCTGCGCCCGCCGCCACCAACAGCAAGCCCTCCGGGTTTCGCTTGATCGACCGGAACAGCCAATCTCCGGAATTCGATATCGTGGACTGGCGGTTCATGTCAGTTGCTCCTTCACAGTCGAGAAATCCTGTTTCACTTGATGAATGCTGCGGGTCGGGCTCACGCTTTGATCGGCATCGGTTTTGCCGATGAAGAATGCGGCAGCCGCGATGGCCGCCATGACTGCAGCCACGATCAGACACGACCAGTGCAGCGCGAGGCCGTACGCGGCGATTCCGAACACCAGCGCTTCGACCAGGAGCAGCACCGCAATCAGCCCCGCGGTGGCCGTCACTGAAAGCCACACGCCTGCGCGAAGCTTCTCGGAAATCTTTTCCGACACCTCGGTCCGCGCCAGCTTGATCTCCTTTTGAAGGAGTTCAGCCACGTCACCGATCACTTCGGACAGCGCCCGGGGCAGCGCTGAGTTCTTCAGATGCTCACCCATTCTAGCCCTGTTTTGCCGCATCGGCGTCTTCCGCGGGCTGGATCGAAGGGGAGCTCACCGTGCCGGTGTTCTTAAACGTCCGGAACATCAGAAAGCCCGTGAACGCCGCGAGGCCGAACACCAGAGCCGGCTGCTTGCGGGTGAAGTCCGCAGCAGCACGCGTCAACTGCTCGGCGGTCTGGTGTTGCAAATCCCCCGCGTAGTGATCGACGCGATCGGCAAATGTCCGAACGAAGCCGGCGACGAGCGGCGATTGCCGGTCGAGATCGTCCGCCGCACCGCGCATTGAACCAGCGAAATGGCGGGCCATGCCGGCACCGCTGCCTATCTGCTGGTCCAGCATATCCTTTACCTGCGAGGTCATGGTGGCGGCCGTTTCGGACGCAGCCTGTTTTGCCTTTGCGCCAGCATCCTGGGCCATTCCCGACGCCTGCTCGAAAGCTCTGCGCGCCGCTTCCGAAACCCTGTCGGCGGTTCTTTCCTTGTTGCTCGAATTGGTTTCGGTGCGTGCCGTTTGGTCGCTCATGTGTTGTGCTCCTCCATGCAACAGCAACAGGACCGCCCAATCTTTGTTCCGGGGAGTGATGTGTAACTCTCGATCCAGAGCTTTTGGCTTGCGCGACCGCTTGGGATGCCGCCGTCGGTTCACGCAGGCGTCTATGGAGTGGGCTTCGTCGAAGTCGGAGCTTCACCTACATCCAGCCATCCCTCATTGCTAAGGGCCTGCTTCAGTTGACGCACGGCGCAAGCAATATCTCGCTTCTTCTTGGTACGTTCAGCTTCCATTAGAAGCGCGCGAGCGAAGGTCCAACGTGGCAGGGCTCGAAGTTCGGCGGGCAAATTCCGGTCGATCAATCGAACGCCATCCGCAACCGTTCGGATCGTTCGAGGGATTCCCTTTTTTCGGGTTAGCACAACGGCCGTAAGTTCCACTTGGAAAGTGGGTGGCGCATGCGCGGCCATTGTTATCCACCACGAGCAGACTTGGAGGAGCGGTTCCTTGAGACCTTCCCACCGCGCGTCGTGGACGGTTTCTTGACGGACCGGCCTTTCGCCGTGATCCGCGAGATCTTGCGTGGCGAGCGGCTCCCTCCATCGTCGAGCAAACGTCTGACAGCCTCCACGGCCTTCGGCGACACTGCCGAAGACCCGGACTCCACCTGCCTGACGATATTCTCAGCAATTACAGTCGCGGCGGCAGCCGCGGCCGCGCTCGCTGCCTTTCCGAGGATGGACTTCACGCCGCGAGTTGTGTCCTTTTTCTTCTTATTCGCCATGTGCGTGTATCTCATGTGAGGCTAACGGGCTTTACCTGCCCTCATCGCATTCGGCCTTTTTCCGCGGCGAGCACGTTGTCTCTGCCGGCGGGACTGGGGTGTCAGCGCGGCCAAGGCGAGAACTGGCACAGCCTCGATCAAATCCGCCGACGAAGGCATTGCGCTGGGCCGCCCATATCGCGCTTTGAGAGCGGCGTAAAAGAGCAATCCCAGCTCGAATGCGACGGTCGCGCTCAGCTTGGGATTTTCTTGGATGGCCTGACGAAGGGCAACGTTCCAGGATCGCATGCCCATTTAAAGACGGCAGCGAACTTAAGTTCCAGAGTCGCCTGCCGCTGGGTTATTCCAAAAAAACTGGATAACGACCGGGTTCTTGAGAGTCACGAATCCGACGCTCCTGCGCAGCTCTGGCCATCGCCCAAAGCCGCGCAGGATCGATGGTGATTTCGAAGCTACTTCGCTGATGTGATGGTCGGCGCCGTCGCGTGGGACACACGGTAGCTGTTCACCCAAACGCCGACGATAAAGGTCGCAAACACCAAAGCGATGATCGTGACCGGCCAATTGATGGATCGCTTGGCCGGCGCTTTTCGCGTCTCAGGCATGGTCGTTTCCCCTCTGGAGAGGAGACTACCGTAACACCACGGCACGTCCGGACGCCGTGGCGCAATGTCGCTGTTGAACTTCAAACACAGCCCACCCGGCTTCTGCGGGAGTGCCGTCTTTCGCGGCCGGGGCACAGGTCACAGAGCCGTGACCGGGCTTGCGGGAGCGCTGGGCCATCCACATTTCGGGTTCAATACGAAGCGGGCAAATGCCCCCCAGCCCCCCAAGCTCGCTTCGTAAAGGCCCCGTCTCTCTCCCCTGAGGCGGGGCCATTTTCTTATCCGCTCTCAGGCACTTGCCGGAAAAGCAAACGGCGCGCGCTGCTGTCGCAACGCGCGCCGTGATCGCTTCGAAAACGTCGTGTCTAGAAGATATGGACGAACACAAAGAACAGGCCGGCCGAGATCAACATCGCGCAGGGCAACGTGAGCACCCAGGCCATCGCCAGGTTGCGCACAGTCTCCCATTGCAGGCCGGAGCCGCTCGCGGCCATCGTGCCGGCGACGCCGGACGACAGCACGTGAGTCGTCGAAACCGGCAGGCCGAGGCCGTCGGCTGCGCCGATGGTCGCTGCCGCAACGAGTTCGGCAGCAGCACCCTGTGCGTAGGTCAGGTGGCTCTTGCCGATCTTCTCGCCGACTGTGACGACGATGCGCTTCCAGCCGACCATGGTGCCGAGGCCAAGTGCAATCGCCACCACGATCTTGACCCAGTTCGGAATGAACTTGGTCGAGTTGTCGAGCGACTTTTTATAGGCGTTGAGCTTACCGACCTCTTCGGCGTTGAGATCGTTCTCCTTGTCCTTCATCAGGAAGCGGATCGCTTCCGAGACGAGGTACATGTCGTTGCGGGTGTTGCCGACCTTTTCGGCCGGCACTTTGGCCAGCGTGCCGTACTCGGAAACCTGCTTGGAGATGTCCTGCACCAGCACCGAAAGCGACGGATACGTGCCTTCGCTGATACTGCGCTGCGACACGTATTGTGTCACCGCCGGACGCGGATCGCCGATGACGTTGTAGCCCGCGCCCTTCCTCGCGATCACATCGGCGGCAGCCGTCGAGGTGGTGCGGAACTCGGCCATCTGCGAATCCGGCATCGCGCGGTTGAGCGCGTAGGCGGTCGGTACCGTGCCGATCAGGATCAGCATGATCAGGCCCATGCCCTTCTGCCCGTCATTCGAACCGTGCGCGAACGACACGCCGGTGCAGGTCAGGATCAGGAGGCCGCGGATCCACCACGGCGGCGGCGTCTCGCCCTTCGGCGCGGCATAGAGGGCCGGGTTGCGGACCAGCACCTTCAAGAGCAGGAGCATGACCGCGGCCAGGCAGAAGCCGAACACCGGCGACAGCAGAAGCGCGTAGCCGATCTCGGTGGCCTTGCTCCAATCGACACCCGAGGTGCCGCTCTGGCCGTGCATCAGCGCATTGGCGACGCCGACGCCGATGATCGAGCCGATCAGCGTATGAGAGCTCGACGCCGGCAGCCCGAGCCACCAGGTGCCGAGATTCCAGATGATCGCCGAGATCAAGAGTGCGAACACCATCGCGAAGCCTGCGCCGCTTCCGACTTGAAGGATCAATTCGACGGGCAAGAGCGAGATGATGCCGAACGCGACCGCGCCGCTCGAGACCAGAACGCCGAGCAGGTTGAACGCACCCGACCACACCACGGCGACATTGGCCGGCAGCGAGTGGGTGTAGATCACGGTCGCCACCGCATTCGCGGTGTCGTGGAAGCCGTTGACGAATTCGAAGCCGAGCGCAATCAGCAGGGCCACGAACAGAAGAATATATGGAAGATACGTCGTGACCTTGGCGCCCGTCGCCTCCACGTCGGAGTAGAGGCTGTAGGCAACAAACAAAAGTCCGGCGCCGACGACGCCCATGAAAAGGATGATGGCGAGCGGATTGACCGGCTGGTCGAGCTTCGGCTTGCCTTCATGTGAACCCGCCGCAGCGGACATTGGAGCCGTGATATCAGTCATGGCTAAAACCCCACCTTACTTACACGTCATTCGACGCATTTCCCCAGTGCAAGGCACCTGAGGGCTGTTACGTGACACCTGTATGACAACCGGCCGCTTTGGCGCCGGTCTGTCATGCCTTGTTGTAGTCGTGCAGGACGCGCCCATAGGGCAGCGTCACATCGGCAACGAAATGATGAGCGCCCACGATCTTGCGCACCGGAAAATCCGCAACCGGCGCATTGACATGCGGCACGAGATGCAGCCGGCCCGGGCCGAGCCACGAGCCTTTCACCGTAATGTCGGTGAGATTGTAGGAAACCAACTGGCAGATTTCCGGATGGCCGTCGACGCCCGGGATCAGCTTCAGATTGATTTGTGTTTTCGAGAGGATGGCGGTGGTGCGCACGCCGTTGCCGGCCATGCTCTCGTGCTTGTAGCCCATGGTGCCCATGGCCACGAGCTGCCCGCCGTAAGAGAGCGTGCCGGTCAGCGTATCTTTGACAATTTCCAATTTGGGATGGGCGTATTTCTTGGGGAAGCCCCAGATCTCGCGGCCCGCTGCGATCGGCGGATCGTCGTCGAGATACATCTGTGCGACGAAATTGGCCTCTTCGCCTTGGTATCGGCAGGGCAGCACCATGCCGGACTCGGTGTAGCTGCCGAAGCCCGAGCTGTCCGGCATCTTGATCCACTCGTAGTGCACCAGCGGCTGATCGACCGGCTCGAGCGGTTCTGGAAGTTGATGGCGCACCACGTCCCAGTCGGTCTCGTAGGTGATCACCATGAACTCGCGGTCGATGAAGCGATAAGGTCCAGCCGGATAGCTCGGGCCCGCGGCCGGCATCGACGGCAACTTCAGGATTTCGTCTTTGTTCATGGGCCCCACGCTGGCACTGGACCGCCTCCCCGAGGCGTCGGCAATACTGTGAAATCCCAGTGTGAAACGGCGCAGACGAGTTTGTGACAATCGCGTCACGCGCCGTCATCCGGCGGTCACAGCAATTCAAGACACTTGATGAAAGGCACGAGAAACATCGGTGCTGGGGAATTGCGATGCACGATATTCCGACCAAATCGAAACAGCGCCTCACGGAGCCTTCATCGGTGGAGCGTCCCTGGCGGCCGGAGCGTTGCGACCGCGTCGCACTGGTGCTGCAAGGTGGCGGCGCGCTCGGCGCCTATCAGGCTGGCGTCTATCAGGCCATGCACGAAGCTGGCGTCGAACCGGACTGGGTGTCTGGCGTGTCGATCGGTGCGATCAATTCGGCGATCATCGCCGGCAATCCGCCGAGCCGCAGGCTGAAGCAACTTCAGGCTTTCTGGGAACGCATCACCGAGCGCAAGATCTGGGCGTTCACGCCCGATGGCGATATTTTCCGGAAAGCCCGCAATGCGACGAGCTGCTTCGTCACCACGATGTCCGGCCAGCCCGGCTTTTTTCAGCCGCGCTTTCCCAATCCGTGGATGAGCCTCACCGGCGCGAGCACCGCGACAAGCTATTACGACAGCGAGCCGCTGCGCGAGACGCTCACCGAGCTGGTCGATTTCTCCCTGATCAACGATCAGGCCACCCGCTTCTCGGTCGGCGCCGTGAACGTGCTGACCGGCAACTTCATCTATTTCGACAACGCCAAAGAGAAGATCGAACCGGATCACATCATGGCGAGCGGCGCGCTGCCGCCCGCCTTGCCTATGATGAAGATCGGCACCGATCATTTCTGGGATGGCGGCATCGTCTCCAATACGCCGCTGCAACACCTGCTTGATCAGGACGACCGCCTGAACACGCTGGTGTTCCAGGTCGATCTGTTCAGCGCGCGAGGCATGCTGCCGCGCGATATGCAGGATGTTCTCGCGCGGCATAAAGACATCATGTATTCGTCGCGCACGCGCTACACGACCGACGTGTTCCGTCGCATCCACACCTGGAAGACGACGCTGCAGAAGGCGCTGGCCAAGATCGCCGAAGATCAACTGAGCGATCAGGAGCGCAAGCTCAAGGACGAGCTGCACGACCTTGCCGAGATCACGATCCTGCATCTGATCTATCAGCAGAAGGCCTACGAAGGTCACGCCAAGGACTACGAGTTCTCCGGCACCTCGATGCGCGAGCACTGGCAGAGCGGCTATGAGGACACCAAGCGCACGCTCAAGCGGCGCGAATGGCTGTCCATGCCACCGGCAGGCTCCGGCATCCTGGTTCACGACGTTCATCGGGAGGTGGACTGACGGCTGCCGTGGGGGCCTGTCGGTCGATCCGTGATCTTGATCGTTGGGGGCGCAGATGGATGTGCGTGTATCTGACAATGGTGCGCGCACCGCGCCGGTCGCCGGCAACGCGCATACGATATCCGGACTGATCCCCGGGCTGGTCTGGGCCTTCCACATTCACGACGATGGCTCGGCGGAGCAGCTGCCGGTGGACAAGCCCGTCGCCTCAAACCATGAGGGCTGGCGGTGGCTGCATCTCGATCTCGCCAATGTGCAGACCAGGCATTGGCTCGGCTCGATGGATTTGCCGTCCGCAGGTCTTGCCACCCTGCTGACCGACAATCCGCATCAGCAGCTCCATTTCGGCGAAAGCCTGATCCATGGCGTCTTCGCCGATCTCCTGCGCAACATCGATGGCGCCAGCAACGATATCGGCCACCTGCATTTCATGATGACCGATCGCCTGTTGATCAGCGGCCGCCACCATGCCTTGAGCTCGGTGCAATGCGCGCGCGAGCAGATCGAGCGAGGTGCATGCCGCCTGCCCCACGTCGCGGCGCTGCTGGAGCTCATTGTCGAACACCTCGCCGACGGCATCGATGACGCCACCGACCGGCTGGCGATCGAGCTCGATCAGGTCGAAGACGGACTCGCGGAAGGATCGCCAAATTCCGCCCGTCAGAAGCTGTCGGGCAACCGGCGCATTGCGGTTCGGCTGCACCGCCAGCTTTCGGGGCTGCGCGCACTGTTTCACCGTCTCGAACGCCAGAACATCGACGCCCTGCCCCCCAAATTGCGCATCGCAGTGGGGAAGCTCGCACAGCGGCTCGACGATCTCGATCACGCCGTCTTGGAACTCCGCGAGCGAGGGCACCGTTTGCAGGAGGAGCTGTCGCAGCTTCTCACCGAAGAATCCAACCGCCATCTCGGGATTCTGTCGATTCTGACGGTGCTGTTCCTGCCGCCGACGCTGGTCACCGGCTTCTTCGGAATGAACGTCAAGGGCATGCCGCTGAATGCGAATGAAACCGACGTCTTCTGGGCGACGGCGCTGTTGATCGCCTCGCCATTCGTCGTCTATTTCATCATGCGACGCATCGGCATGTTCAAGTCCAGGAGAACTCCATGAAAAATCTCAAAAACGGAAACGGCGACGCGTTGCGCGCACAGATCGCCGAGGAGATGGCGGACAGCCTCGACGAAGAGCTGGAGCTCGAGATCGACGACGAGCGGCTGGACAAGCTGTTGAGCGAGGTCGATGAAAATTTCCGACCGCGACATGCTCGACCGCAAGCTCTATTTCAAAGAGCTGCTCCGCATGCAGGGCGAACTGGTCAAGCTGCAGGACTGGGTCCAGCACGAGAAGAAGAAGGTCGTGGTGATCTTCGAGGGCCGCGACTCCGCGGGCAAAGGCGGCGTCATCAAGCGCATCACCCAGCGGCTCAATCCGCGCGTCTGCCGCGTCGCGGCGCTGCCGGCGCCGAACGAGCGCGAGCGCACCCAATGGTACTTCCAGCGCTACGTCACTCACCTGCCCGCGGGCGGCGAGATCGTGCTGTTCGACCGGAGCTGGTACAACCGCGCAGGCGTCGAGCGCGTGATGGGCTTCTGCACCGACGAGCAGTACGAGGAATTCTTCCACTCGGTGCCCGAGTTCGAGCGGATGCTGGTCCGCTCCGGCACCATCCTGCTCAAATACTGGTTCTCGATCACCGACGAGGAGCAGCAGTTCCGCTTCACGATGCGGATTCACGATCCGCTCAAGCAGTGGAAGCTCAGCCCGATGGACGTCGAGGCCAGGAGCCGCTGGGAGCAATACACCAAGGCCAAGGAAACCATGCTGGAGCGCACGCATATCCCCGAGGCACCGTGGTGGGTGGTCGAGGCGGTCGACAAAAAGCGCGCCCGGCTGAATTGTATCAGTCACCTGCTCGACCAGATCCCGTATCACGACGTCTCGCACGTGCCGGTGGTGCTGCCGCCGCGCGTGCGCAACCCGGACTATCATCGCGGGCCCGTGCCGAAGGAGATGTACGTCCCGGCGAAGTATTAAGCTGACATTAGATTCCTCATTGTGAACAAGCACGCTCTCACCCCGTCATCCTGAGGCGCGAGCGCAGCGAGCCTCGAAGGATACGGCCCCGAAATCCCGGGCCGTATCCTTCGAGGCTCGTTCGCTTCGCTCACTCGCGCCTCAGGTTGACGGGGATGATCTGCCCGCGCCGACGAACGGTCAGCACCTCAATCCGGCGCCCTTAGCCGATACCCAATCCCGGTTTCGGTCAGCACGTATTGCGGCGTGTTCGGATCGGCTTCGATCTTCTGCCGCAGCTGCCGCACATAGACGCGCAGATACTGTGCGTCGGTGAGATCGTCCCACAACTCGCCGAGCAGGAATCTGTGCGTCAGAACCTTGCCGGCGTGCTGCACCAGGATGCGCAGCAGGTCGTATTCCTTGGGCGACAGCTTCACCTCCTTGTCGCCGACCTTGACGATGCGCCGCACCAGATCGACGGAGAGTTCGCCGGTGCGAAACACCGGCCGCTCGCCATGGACCTGCAATTGATGCCGGAGCGCGGCGCGCATCCGCGCCAGCAGTTCGTCCATGCCGAATGGCTTGGTGACATAGTCGTCGGCGCCGAGATCGAGTGCCTGCACCTTGCCGGCCTCATCGCCGCGGCTCGACAGCACCACGATCGGCACGCTGTCGTTCTTCGATCTGATCTGCCGGAGGAGTTCGTGGCCCGCAATGTCCGGCAGGCCGAGGTCGAGAATGACGAGATCGGGCTGCTCGCTCATCAGTTCCAGCGCGGTCTTTCCGTTCGGCGCTTCGAGGATCTGGTAGCTTTGCGTCGCCAGTCCCATCCGCAGGAGCTTGCGGATCGGCGGCTCGTCGTCGACCACCAGCACTTTCAGGGGGGAGGCTGTCATGCGGCGGTTTCCAATTGCCCGGCGTCCGCGTTCGGCAGCGTGATCGTGAACATCGCGCCCGGCCGATCCGGCCGGTTCGCCGCGATGACCGTGCCGTGCATCGCCTCGACAAAGCCCCGCGCGATCGCAAGGCCCAGCCCGGTGCCGGCCTTGACCTGGTCGGTCTTCTGCGCGCGGTAGAACTTGTCGAAGATGTGCTCGAGATCGCCCGCAGGGATACCACCGCCCTCGTCGATGATCTGCAGATAGACCCGATCGCGGTCCTGCCACGTCCGTACCGCGACCGTGGTGCCCAAGGGCGCGTACTTCGCGGCATTGTCGAGCAGATTGAACAGCGCCTGCTCGAACAGCACCGCGTCGACCGAAATCATCGGCAGATCACGGGCAAGATCGAGCTCGACTTTATGCCCCGTCAGGATTTTGGCCGCGCGGCGCAGCGCCGATCCAACGATCTCGCCGATGTCATGGGGCGCGAGCTTGGGCTCGATGGCACCGGATTCAAGCTTGGTCATATCGAGCAGGTTGGCGATGAACCGGTTGAGCCGCTCCGATTCGTCGACGATGGTCGAAAGAAGCTCCGCGCGCTCGCTCTCGCTGAGCTTGTCGGCCAGGTCGCGCAGCGTGCCGGCGGAGCCGAGCACGGCCGCGAGCGGCGTCTTCAGATCGTGGGAGATCGAAGTCAGCAGCGCCGAACGCAACCGCTCGGTCTCAACGGTGCGTTTGACACGGTCCATGTCCTCAACGAGGTGTACACGTTCGATGGCGAGCGCGCCCTGATCGATCAGCGCGTCGAGCAACCGCCGCTCGTCGGGCGTCAGCAGCGGCCCGGGCTTGTCGCTATCGATGCCGACCACGCCGATCGCGCCGCGGCCGGTCCGCATCGGCAGGAACAGCCGTTTGGCGCCCGGCAGCGTGTCGGAGCCGCGCCCGGCCGGGCGGTCGTTGTGCCAGGCCCAGTTGGCGGCCGCGATGTCGGCATCGTCGAGCATGTCCTCCGGCGGATAGCCGGCTTTGACGGCGATCTTGCCGTTTTCCGGCAGCAACAGCACGACGCGCACCTTGAGCATCAGCGCGGTCTGATAAGCGGTCGCCCATAGCACGTCGTCGAGCGTGCCCGTGCCGGCGAGCTTGCGGCTGAACGAATAAAGCGACTCCGTGGTGCGCGCCCGGCCGGTTGCGACGATCGCCTGGGTGCGGACGCGCGCTGCGACATTCGAGACGATGATCGCCATCACGATGAAGAAGAAGAACGCCGCGACATTGTTTGGGTCAGCAATGGTGAATTGATAGAGCGGTGGCATGAAGAAGAAGTTGTAGCAAAGCGACGAGACGATGCTCGTGAACAGCGAGGGCCACAGGCCGTAGCGAACCGCGACGCCGACGACCGCGGTCAGAAACACGAGGTCGACGTTCTCGATGCCAAGCCAGGGGTGAATGATCTCGCCAGCCCCGAGCGCGAGCGCAACGGCGAGTATGGCGACCAGATAAGGCCGAGGATCGAGCGCCTGGGCGCCCTCCGCGGAGCGGACCGTCTTCTTCGGCACGGGCTCGCCGGCCAGCGCATCGCCGGCAATGACGTGCACGCTGATATTGCCGGTGCGCCGCACCAGATCATGGACCACCGAGCCATGCAGGATCTCGAACCAGCGCGAGCGGGTGGACTTGCCGATCACGATCTGGGTGACGTTGTGCGACTGCGCATAGCCGATCACGTCGTCGGCAAGGCGCTGGTCCGCGCTCGGGATCGTGACCGCCTCGCCGCCGAGCGTCTCGACAAGCCGCAGCGTGTCGGCGATGCGGTCGCGCTGCTCCTCAGTGTATTGCAGGCTCCGCCGGCTCTCGACGTAAAGCGCGACCCAGGGTCCGTGCAGCCGGTCCGCGAGCCGCTTGGCATAGCGCGCGAGGCCGGCAGCGCGCGGGTCCTCGCTGATGCAGACCAAAATCCGCTCGCCCGCCGGCCACGGCCCCTGGATGGCGCGGGCCTGCATTTCGGTGAGAAGCTGTTCGTCGACACGGTCGGCCGTGCGACGAAGTGCCAGTTCGCGCAGCGCCGTGAGATTGGCCGGCGAGAAGAAATGCTCGAGCGCGCGTTCCGCCTGACGCGGGACGTAGACCTTGCCCTCTTTCAGGCGCTGGATCAGGTCGTCGGGCGTGAGGTCGATCAATTCGACGGCATCGGCGCGATCGAAGATCGCGTCCGGCACGGTCTCACGCACCCGCACATGGGTGATCTGCGCGACCACATCGTTGAGGCTTTCGATGTGCTGGATGTTGACGGTGGTGTAGACGTCGATGCCGCGGTTGAGCAGCTCCTCGACATCGAGATAGCGCTTGGGATGGCGGCTGCCCGCCGCGTTGGTGTGGGCAAGCTCGTCGACCAGCACGAGCTGCGGCCGCCGGGCGATGATGCCGTCGAGGTCCATCTCATCCAGCGCCTGGCCTTTGTATTCGAGCGGCCGCCGCGGCACGACGTCGAGACCGTCCAACAGCGCTTCGGTCTCCTTGCGGCCGTGGGTCTCGACCACGCCGATGACGACGTCATAGCCGTCGCGTTTGCGGGCGCGGGCCTGCTGCAGCATCTCGTAGGTCTTGCCGACGCCGGGGGCCGCGCCGACGAAAATCCGCAGCTTGCCCGAACGCCGCTCCTCCTTCCGCGCCGCCTCCAGCAGCGCGTCCGGCGAAGGCCTGTGGTCGTGCCGGGAATCGTCCATGGATAGACATATAGTCCTCCGACTGCCGCCTTGTCAGGCGACAACCGGGGTGTCCGCCCTACCCGGCCGAAACCTTGTCCAGGTCGAGATTGAGTTGCAGCACGTTGACCCGCGGCTCGCCGAAGACGCCGAAGGCCCGGCCCTCGACATGGTCCTGAACGAGCTGCCGCACGCGATCCTCCGGCAGCTTTCGCGCCTTGGCGACGCGGGATACCTGGAACAGCGCCGCCTCCGGCGAGATATGCGGATCAAGCCCGCTACCCGACGTGGTGACGAGATCGATCGGCACCTGCGTCGAGGGGTTTTCCTCCTTGAGCTTGTCGACGTCTTCCTTGACGCGATCGGCGAGCGCCTTGTTGGTCGGACCGAGATTCGCGCCACCCGAATTCGCGGCGTTGTACGGCGCCGGGACCGTCTTGGTGGAATCCTTCGGGTCCGGCGCGGTGGTCGCCGACGGACGGCCGTGGAAGTACTTGTCCTCGGTGAAGGCCTGACCGATCAGCGCCGAGCCGATCACCTTGCCGTCCTTCTCGATCAGGCTGCCTTGGGCCTGGGCCGGGAAGATCGTTTCGGCAATGCCGGTGATTGCCAGCGGATAAGCGAGACCGGTGATCAGCGTGAGTGCGATGAGCAGCACGATGGCCGGACGGATTTCGCGCAACATGATCGTTCTCCTTACGCGAGATGCAGGGCGGTGACGGCGATGTCGATCGCCTTGATGCCGAGGAATGGAATGACCACGCCGCCGACGCCGTAGATCCAGAGGTTGCGGCGAAGAAGCGCGGCCGCGCCGATCGGCCGATAGCGCACGCCCTTCAGCGCGAGCGGAATGAGCGCGATGATGATGAGAGCGTTGAAGATGATCGCCGACAGAATGGCGCTCTGCGGGCTCGACAGCCCCATGATGTTCAGCGCCTGAAGCTGCGGATAGAAGGCCACGAACATCGCCGGGATGATGGCGAAATACTTCGCCACGTCGTTGGCGATCGAGAACGTGGTCAGCGCACCGCGCGTCATCAGGAGCTGCTTGCCGATCTCGACGATCTCGATGAGCTTGGTCGGGTTGGAGTCGAGATCGACCATGTTGCCGGCTTCGCGCGCCGCCTGAGTGCCGGTGTTCATGGCGACGCCCACATCGGCCTGGGCGAGCGCCGGCGCATCGTTGGTGCCGTCGCCGCACATCGCCACGAGCTTGCCCTTGGCCTGCTCGTCGCGAATGAGCTTGAGCTTGTCCTCGGGCGTGGCCTGGGCGAGGAAATCGTCGACCCCGGCTTCAGCCGCGATGGCCGCGGCGGTCATCGGATTGTCGCCGGTGATCATCACCGTGCGGATGCCCATGCGGCGCAATTCGGCAAAGCGCTCGCGGATGCCGCCTTTGACGATGTCCTTGAGATGGATGACGCCGAGCAGCTTGCCGTCTTTGGCAACCGCAAGCGGCGTGCCGCCGGCTTTGGCGATGCTCTCCGCAATAGCCTGGATCTCGCGCACCGTGTCTGGGCTCACCGACGCGGGCGCAAGCCGCATTGCGCTCGATCCCACTGAAACCGGCGCCGGGCTGAGGAAGTTCAGCACCGAATCCACGGCGCCCTTCCGAACCCACGAGTCGCCGATGTCGACGCCGCTCATGCGGCTCTGCGCGGTGAACGGCACGAACTTGGCCTTCATCTCAACCAGATCACGGCCGCGGATGCCGTACTTCTCTTTCGCGAGCACCACGATCGAGCGGCCTTCCGGCGTCTCGTCCGAGAGCGACGCGAGTTGCGCCGCGTCGGCGAGTTCCTGCTCGGACACGCCGCGCAGCGGCCTGAACTCCGTGGCCTGACGGTTGCCGAGCGTGATGGTGCCGGTCTTGTCGAGCAGCAAGGTGTCGACATCGCCTGCGGCCTCGACCGCGCGGCCCGACATCGCCAGCACGTTGAAACGCACCAAGCGGTCCATGCCGGCGATGCCGATGGCGGACAAGAGCGCGCCGATGGTGGTCGGAATGAGCGTGACGAACAGCGCCACCAGAATCACCACCGACACCGCGCCGCCCGCGTAGGTGACGTAGCTCGGGATGGTCGCTGTCGCGAATACAAAGATGATGGTGAGGCCGGCGAGCAGGATGTCGAGCGCGATTTCGTTGGGCGTCTTCTGCCGCTCGGCGCCTTCGACGAGGCGGATCATACGGTCGATGAAGGTCGAGCCTGGCGCGGCCGTGATCTTCACCTTGATCCAGTCGGACAGCACCTGGGTGCCGCCGGTGACCGCCGAACGGTCGCCACCGGACTCACGGATGACGGGGGCGGATTCCCCGGTGATCGCTGCCTCGTTGACCGAGGCGATGCCTTCGACCACTTCGCCGTCGGACGGGATCGTGTCGCCAGCCTCGACCAGCACGACGTCGCCGACCTTCAGGCTCGTGCCAGGCACGAGCTTGTGTGCCCTGCCCTCCGGGCCGGTCAAAAGCTTGGCCTCCGTCTCGGAGCGCTGGCGGCGCAGCGTCTCGGCCTGGGCCTTGCCACGGCCTTCGGCCACCGCCTCGGCGAAGTTCGCAAACAGCACCGTAAACCACAGCCAGACTACGATCTGGACTTCGAAGGCGAGCGTCTGCCCGCCGGTGATCAGGTCACGAGCCAGGATGACCGTGGTCAGCACGCTGACGACCTCGAGAACGAACATCACCGGGTTCTTCATCAGCGTGCGCGGATTGAGCTTGGCGAAGGCCGAGCCGATCGCGGGCAGCACGATCTTGGGGTCGACCAGTGTCGACGCCGGGGTCCGTCTGCGGGTGTTTGAGGCGTTCATGGGAAGAACTCCGAGTCAGTTCGAAGCAAAGGTGCTGCCGGCGACCGTCGCGAAGTGCTCGACGAGCGGTCCGAGAGCCAGCGCGGGGAAGAAGGTGAGACCGCCAACGATGAGGATCACGCCGACAACCAGGCCGACGAACAGCGGGCTCGTGGTCGGGAACGTGCCGAGCGACGGCTGCACCGACTTCTTGGCGGCGAGCGAGCCTGCGATCGCCATCGCCGGCACGATCATCCAGAAGCGCCCGACCAGCATCGCGATGGCGCCGGTCACGTTGTAGAACAGGGTGTTGCCGGTGAGGCCGCCGAAGGCCGAGCCGTTGTTCGCGGTCTGCGACGTGAAAGCGTAAAGCACCTCGGAGAAGCCGTGCGGCCCCGGATTGCCCATCGAGGCGACCGCGGGCGGATAGACCACCGCAACCGCGGTCCAGCCGAGATACATCAGCGGCAGGACGAGAATGGCGAGCATCGCCATCTTCACTTCCTTGGCCTCGATCTTCTTGCCGACGTATTCCGGCGTGCGGCCGACCATGAGCCCGGCAACGAAGATCGCCAGGACGACGAACAGCAGCATGCCGTAGAGGCCGGCGCCGACGCCGCCGATGATGATCTCGCCGAGTTGCATGTTGATCAGCGGGATCATGCCGCCCAACGCGGTGAACGCGTCGTGCATGGCGTTGACGGCGCCGCACGATGCCGCAGTAGTGATGACGGCGAACAGCGCGGAGGCGACGATGCCGAAGCGGACCTCCTTGCCCTCCATGTTACCGCCGGTGAGCCCCATGGCGTTGAGGATGTCGTTGCCGCGCGCCTCGGCCCAGTAGCAGACGAAGACACCGACGATGAACAGCACACCCATCGCGGCGAAGATCGCCCAGCCCTGACGCTGATTGCCGACCATGCGGCCGAACACGTTGGTCATGCCGGCGCCGAGCGCGAAGATCGACAGCATCTGCAGAAAATTCGACAGCGCGGTCGGGTTCTCGAACGGATGCGCGGCGTTGGCGTTGAAGAACCCGCCGCCATTGGTGCCGAGCATCTTGATGGCGATCTGCGAGGCGACCGGCCCGACCGCGATGGTCTGCTTGGCGCCTTCGAGTGTCGTGGCCTCGACATAGGGGCCGAGCGTCTGCGGGATGCCCATGGCGACGAGCACCAACGCGTAGACCACGCAGATCGGCAGCAGGATGTAGAGCGTGCAGCGGGTGACATCGACCCAGAAATTGCCGACAGTCCTCGCGGACGCGCGGGCGAAGCCGCGAATGAGCGCCACCGCCAGCACGATGCCGGTCGCGGCCGACAGGAAGTTCTGGTGCGTCAGGCCCAGCATCTGCACGAGGTAGGACATCGTGCTTTCGCCGCCGTAGTTCTGCCAGTTGGTGTTGGTGATGAAGCTGATCGCCGTGTTGAAGGCGAGATCGGGCGCAACCGCCGACTGCTCCGCCGGATTGAACGGCAGCGACGCCTGGAAGCGCATCAGGAAATAGAGAACGAGGAAGCCCGCGACGTGAAACAGCAGCATCGCCACCGTGTAGGTCAGCCAATGTTGCTCCTGCTTCTCCTCGACGCCGCCGATTGCATACAGCCCTCTTTCGAGGGGCCGCAGCACCGGCGAGAGGCACGTGCGCTCGCCGTTGAAGACGCGCGTCATATACCAGCCGAACGGTTTCACCAGCGCGGTCACGACGACGCAGAAAAGGATGATCTGAATCCAGCCGACGACGTTCATGGTTATCAATCCTTCAGAAGCGCTCAGGCCGCAGCAGCGCGTAAGTGAGGTAGAACAGGAGCCCTGCGGTCACGAGGGCGGCGAGCGAATAGTCGAAGATCATGGCTGCCTCCTCAGAGCCGCTCGCAGGCGTAGGCATAGCCAACGGTCAGCGCGAACAGGCCTAAGCCGAGCGCCAAGAGAATGATGTCCAGCATTGGAATGCTCCTCGAGCGCGCATCGGCGCGCATCTGATCGAGCACGAACGAGTCGCGCCTGCGATCGAGCGATGAAGTGCCACTCAGGGCATAGGTTTTCGAGATGAGGCAGTCGGCGACGATATAGGAATCTTATAAAGACGCGGACCGGCGCGGCATCGGCGGTGCTCACCCTCCCCTGGAGGGGAGAGTCGCGAGCGAAGCGAGCGGGGTGGGGTGAATCGCGAAGCGAGCGAAGATCACCCCACCCCGACCGCCTTCGCTTCGCTACGGCGGTCGACCCTCCCCCTCCAGGGGAGGGTGAGCGCCGCTGCACCAGCGGCGCACTTTCGCTTCGTCGTCACTCCGCCGCGACGACCGCCTCAGCCATGCGCTTGCGCAGCGCAGGTCCGCGGCCGTCACCCGCCGGCTGATAGAACGCGCTGTAACGGCGCGAGGCCTCGGCAAATGCCTCGGCATCGGCCGGCTTGGTCACCTCGAAGGTATCGAAGCCGGCGCGAATGAGGAACAGGAACTGGTCGCGCAGCACCTGCCCGGTGGCGCGCAGTTGGCCACGAAAGCCATAGCGTTCGCGCAGAAGGCGCGCCTGGCTATAGGCGCGGCCGTCCTGGAATTTCGGAAACACCAGCGCGACCACATCGAGCCGATCGAGATAAGGCGCGAGCTCGGCGATGTTGCGGTTGTTCGGCCAGATCACGCCGGTTCGGCCGGATCGCCGCAGCAGCTCATCGGCGTCGGCCATAAGCCGCGCCGCCGGCACCAGCACCGCGCCATCATCCGAGATCGGCGCATCGTCGAGAACGCGGACAAACGGGTCTTCGACGATCTTCAGATTCCTAACGAGCGGCATAGACACGATCCTTGAAAGGCTCGACACCCAGACGTTTGACGGTCTCGACGAACAGCTCATTCGGCCGCTCGCGAAGTTCGATATAGGCCGCAACGACGTCCTCGATGACGTCGGCGACCTCGTTGTAAGGCACAGCCGGCCCGAGCAGCGCACCGAGCTCGGCCTGCTCGTCGGCACGGCCGCCGAGCGTGATCTGGAAGAACTCCTCGCCGTTCTTCTCGACACCGAGAATGCCGATGTGGCCGACGTGGTGATGACCGCAGGCGTTGATGCAGCCCGAGATGTTGATGTGCAGCCGTCCGATGTTGTGCTGCGACTCGAGGTTCCGAAAACGCCGCGTCAGCTCCTGCGCCACGGGAATCGAGCGCGTGTTGGCGAGGCTGCAATAGTCGAGCCCGGGGCACGCGATGATGTCGGATACAAGCCCGACATTGGGCGTTGCCACGCCGATCGCATCCAGCGCCTCCCACAACGCCGGCAAATCGCGTTGCGGCACGTGCGGCAGCACGATGTTCTGCTCATGGCCGACGCGGATTTCGCCGAACGAATAACGATCGGCCAAATCAGCGATGGCATCCATCTGCTCGGCGGTGGCGTCGCCCGGCGGGCCGCCTTCCGGCTTCAGCGACAGCGTGACGATGGCATAGCCCGGCACCTTGTGCTGCGATACGGAATTCCTGAACCAGCGCGCGAACTGCGGCTTGATGCTCTGCGCCCGCTGCAATTCGACAGGACCGTTCGCCAGCCGCTCATAGGCCGGATATTTGAAGCGCGAGGCGACGTCTTCCAAAAGCTCCGGGCCGATCGCCAGCGGGCCGTCCTTGATCGACTGCCATTCCGCTTCGACCTCGGAGGCGAACTTCTCGGCGCCGAGCTCGTGCACCAGGATCTTGATGCGCGCTTTGTAGATGTTGTCGCGGCGGCCGTACTGATTATAGACGCGCAGGATCGCCTCGACATAGCTCAGAAGGTCGCGCTTGTGCAGAAACGGCTTCACGGTCTTGGCGACGAACGGCGTGCGGCCGAGCCCGCCACCGACCACCACCTCGAAACCGAGTTCGCCGGCGCCGTTCCTGTGCAGCCACAGCCCGATGTCGTGGACGCGGATCGCAGCGCGATCGTGCTTCGCGGCCGTCACGGCGATCTTGAACTTGCGCGGCAGGAACGAGAACTCGGGGTGCATGGTGCAGTGCTGGCGGAGGATTTCCGCATAGATGCGCGGGTCCTCGAGCTCATCCGGCGCCACGCCCGCCCACTGATCGGTGGTCACGTTGCGCACGCAATTGCCGCTGGTCTGCATGCCGTGCAGCCCGGTCTCGGCGAGATCGGCCATCACGTCCGGCAGGTCGGACAGCTTGATCCAGTTGAACTGCATGTTCTGGCGCGTGGTGAAATGGCCGTAGCCGCGGTCGTAGCGCCGCGCGATATGCGCCAGCGTCCGCAACTGCGCCGACGACAGCGTGCCGTACGGAATGGCGACGCGCAGCATGTAGGCGTGAAGCTGCAGATAGACGCCGTTCATCAGCCGCAGCGGCTTGAACTCGTCCTCGGTCAGCGCACCGGACAGCCTGCGCCCGACCTGGTCGCGAAATTCGCTGACGCGCTCGGCGAGCAGCGTGCGGTCGAAATTGTCGTAGACGTACATGAGAGAATTCCTGCTCAGTGACCCGGCAACGCAAACGTCGGCCCGGCGACGCGAATCTGCTCGCGCAGATTTCCCGGCATGATGCGGCCACCCGTGGTCTCGACCGGCGCGACGTAGGGCCCGACGGCTTCCAGGTCTTCGGTCGAAGCCGCGGTCAGCAGCGCCTTGGCGTCGGTGGCGTTGTGGACGATGGCTGCCGCTTCGATATCGGTGGTCCAGCCGCCGGGCGCCGCGCGATAGACCACGGCGCCATCGCGCAACCGGTTGGCGGTCACCACAACGGGACCGTGGACTTTGAGCTTCTGCTGTGCGGGTGCGGTCATAGGACCACCTCGATGGGACGATGCTGTATGGAATGCGAGATGCCCGGCACCACCGTGACGGTGATGTCCTGGCTGCGCAGGTGTTCGAGCTCGCGATTGAATGCGGGATCGCCGCCCTTCAGCAGCACGACCCGGTCGCCGGCCTTGGCGGCCTCGGCGAGCAACGGACCGATACCGGTCGCGCCCTTGCGCTTGTCGACCGAGACGAGCACAGCGTCGCGGCGCACACGATCGAGAATGTCCGCACCGACCAGTTCGTCGTGGAACACCACGTCGGCGTTCTGCATCGCGTTCAGCGCGCGCAGCGTCAGCAGGTCGGCATCGCCAGGGCCGGTGCCGACCAGATGCACGACGCCCTTGCTGTCGCGCGCAAAGAATTCCGCCTGTTCGATCGCGCCGGACAATTGTTCTGCCGCATACTCGGCGCGGCCCGCCAGAAACGCCGCGCCGATCGGCCCGTCGATCACGCGCTCCCAGAACTTTCGCGACGAGAAACCTGCAACGCGTTTGCGCGCCGCGACGACGCCTTCGCGATGCCGCCGCATCAGCGCGGCGAACTCACCGATGCGCGCCGGAAGAATCGCCTCGATCCGCTCGCGGATGCGGCGCGCCAGCACCGGCGACGCGCCGCCGGTGCCGATCGCCACCGTCACATCGCCGCGATTGACGATGGCCGGAAAGATGAAGGTCGATAAGTCCAGCCGGTCGACCACGTTGACCGGCACACCGAGCGCACGGGCACGCGCCGCGATCCGATCGTCGGTGCCGCGTCCTGCGGCGCTGACCACCGCGAGTGCCGCCGTGATGTCGGCGTCGCCGGGCTCGCCTGTGCGCTTCTCGATGCGGCCCGCGTAGTGGTCGCCGAGCGCAGCTTGCGCCCCGACGTTGCCCTCAACCGAGAACCACCGCACCTGCGCACCCGCGGCGCGCAGAAGATGCAGCTTGGCTTGCGCCTGGCCGCCGGAGCCGACCAGCAGCACCGGACCGGCCGAGACGTCGAAGAACACCGGAAGGAAACCCATCGGATGAAAGTTCCGGTTGACGAAAATTATTTTCTATATAAGTCTCTGATACTGCTCTTGAATAGAAAAATCTTCTACTACGAGCGAACTGAGTCTTGGGAAGTCCGATGCGCAAAAACTTCAAAATCGGGATGGATATTCTCATCGCTGCCAAACGCGGCTTCGTTCGCCCGAAAACGGAGCGCGCGCGATGAACGCGGTCGCCATCAAGCCGGCGCTCGGCGCCACAGTTTCCCACCGCCGCACCCTTCACGTTGCCGTCATCGGCGCGGCCGGGCACGGCAAGTCCACGGTCATCAGCCGGCTGCTCGCCGAAACCGGTTGCCGCGCGGACGGCGTCAGCGCCCTGCACACGCAATCGCACGATGTCCTGCTGCTCGACGATCCGGACCAGAACGAGCTTCTCCGTGACAGCGTGGCCGGCATCGCCCAGGCCGACGCTGCGGTGCTGGTGGTGGACGCGACCGAACGCCGACGCGATTCCGCCCTGCTCTTCGGTCAGCTCCTGAAGCTGCTCGGCATCCGCCAAGTCGTCGTGGTGATCAGCAAGCTCGACGCCGTCAATTACGACGCCGGCCGCCTCCGCGAGATCGAGACCGCAATCACGGATGACATGAAGAGCTTCGGGCTCCGGCCAACCGACATCATTTTGGTGTCGGCGCGTCACGGCGAAGGCCTGACCCGGCAAGCCACCACCGCCGAATGGTATCGCCCGACGCTGATCGAAGCGCTCGACCAGCTGTCCCCCGCGCCCGCGATGCGCAAGCCCTTCGTCGCACCCGCCTCAATGGAAATGTCGTCCGTCGCTTGAAGCATCATGAGCAAAATTGAAATCGTGCCCCCCTCCCCGGTTCAAACCGCGGCCGAGGGACTGATCGAGCTTCGGGATCATGCCGCGCTGTTGACATCGCTCGCTGCGCTTCCAGCGCCACAGCGGCTGAAACAGCTGAGACAAGACCTTCCGGGCAGGATCGCGATGACCACCGCGTTCGGCATGGAAGGTCAGGTCATGCTGCATTGGATCGCCGAGCAGGATCTCGACATCGACGTGGTGACGCTCGACACCGGCCGGCTGTTTCCGGAGACCTACGAGCTGTGGGCCGAGACCGAGCAGCGCTACGGCCGCCGCATCCGCGCGATCTATCCGGAGCGCACCCAGCTCGAGAGCTTGATCGCGCAACAGGGCATCAACGGATTCTACGACTCAAGCGCCGCCCGCGAGGCCTGCTGCAACGTCCGCAAGGTCGACCCGCTCAAACGCGCGCTGGACGGCGCGCAGGCGTGGATCACCGGATTGCGCGCCGACCAGTCGGAGTTTCGCGCCCAATCCTCCGTGGTGACATTCGACGCCGGGCGCAAGCTGCTGAAGGTCAGTCCACTGTTCGACTGGACCCGCCAGGCTGTCGCCGACTTCGCCGCCGCCAACCGCGTGCCGCTCAACAAGCTGCACGCGCAGGGCTTCGTCTCGATCGGCTGCGCGCCGTGCACGCGTGCCGTGGCGCCAGGCGAGCCCGAACGCGCCGGCCGCTGGTGGTGGGAAGGCGACCAGAAGAAAGAGTGCGGGCTGCATCTGCCGCGCACCTGACGCCCTCCAGGCCGGAGCTGATCGGCCGGCGGGCTTGTCTCCCCGAGAGTTCCCTATCAGGTCCGCAGAGCTGAGGCACAACCGGCAAACGGCTGGCCGCCTCCTCATGTTGCAACGCAGCCACTTTTCCCCGCAAACCCGTTCACATCCACGCGCGCTCCGGTCCAGCCCGATTGCTGCAATTGCCGAAATATGGACACAGTGAGCCGGGCGATTTGGAATGTTGGGGAGCGATAGGAATGCTGTTGCGACTTGTTTCTGCGGTGCTGGCGCTGGCCGCACTGGCCGGCTCGGTGGATGTCGCCAATGCCCAGGCCGAACGCATGTTGATGCTGAACGGCGGAGCGCCGCGGGCCAACAACTTCAATTTCTTCGGTTTCAGCGGCACCGACACCACCAAGAGCCGCGTGAACTACAGCGGCAGCGAGCGGCCCGGCACGATCGTGATCAACACCGCCGAGCGGAGGCTCTATCTGGTTGAAGAAGGCGGCTCCGCGCTGCGGTACGGCGTCGGCGTCGGCCGCATCGGCTTCACCTGGAAGGGCACCCACAGGATCACCGCCAAGAAGGAATGGCCGACCTGGACCCCGCCGCCGGAAATGCGCAGGCGCGTCCGCGGACTGCCGGCCCAAATGGCAGGCGGCATCGACAATCCGCTCGGCGCGCGAGCGATGTATCTCGGCAGCACGCTCTACCGCATCCACGGCTCGAACGAGCCAGAGACCATCGGTCAGGCGGTGTCGTCAGGCTGCTTCCGTATGACCAACGACGACGTGCAGGACCTCTATAATCGGGTCGCCGTCGGCACGACGGTGATCGTGCGGTAGCTCTCGGTCGGTCATTCCGGGGCGGCCCGCAGGGCCGAACCCGGAATCCAAACCCGCAAGGATTTCCTCCTGAACTGGATTCCGGGTTCGCACGCTGACGCGTGCGCCCCGGAATGACCACGGAGAGATTTAGGGCTCTCGGCTGAGTCCTTTGCTCTTCAGCTCGTCGAGATAACCCTGCCATTTTGCGGTGCGGTCGCGGCCGAGCTCGGCCAGATAGTCCCAGCTGTAGATTCCGGTGGAATGCGTGTCGTCGAAGACCAGCCTCACGGCGTAATTGCCGATCGGCTGGACCTCCAGGATGGCCACCTGCCGCTTGCCGGGCACGGTTTTCCGCTCCGCCGGCGAATGGCCTTGCACCTCGGCGCTGGGGCTTAGAACCCGCAGATACTCGGCCTCCAGGGCATAGCTCTCGCCGCTGTCAAAGCTCACGGTCAGCGACCGGCGGTCCTTGGCGAGCCGCAATTCCGTGGGCCAGGGCCTCGTATCCGCAGCTGCGGCCATTTCGATCTCCCAAAAACGCAAGTCCGGTCCTATATATAGCCGGAACCACGAACCTGGACGACGGGTGCGCTTCCCGTCACAATCCGGGCGCTGAGGAACCCAATGAATTTTGCCGGTCCCATCGCCGCTCTCGATCGCCCTGCCGCACCCATGGCGCCGCTGATCGACCCGTTTGCCCGGGCCATCACCTATCTGCGGGTGTCGGTGACCGACCGCTGCGACTTCCGCTGCGTCTATTGCATGGCGGAACACATGTCGTTCCTGCCCAAGGCCGAACTCCTGACCCTGGAGGAACTCGACCGGCTCTGCTCGGCCTTCGTGGCCAAGGGCGTGCGCAAGCTCCGCCTCACTGGCGGCGAGCCGCTGGTCCGGCGCGGGATCATGACGCTGTTCTCCTCGCTGTCGCGGCACCTGCAGTCCGGCGCGCTCGACGAGCTGACGCTGACCACCAATGGCTCGCAGCTCGTGAAATACGCCAGCCAACTGAAGGACTGCGGCGTCGAGCGCATCAACGTCTCGCTCGACACGCTCGATCCGGACAAGTTCCGCGCCATCACGCGCTGGGGTGACCTCGGCCAGGTGATGGCCGGCATCGACGCAGCGCAGGCCGCCGGGCTCAAGGTCAAGATCAACGCCGTGGCGCTCAAAGGCGTCAACGAGGACGAACTCGGCGACCTCGTCGCGTGGGCGCACGGCCGCGGCATGGACATCACCATCATCGAGGTGATGCCGCTCGGCGACGTCGGCGACCGGCTCGATCAGTATCTGCCGCTGTCGATGGTCCGTGCCCGCCTGGCGCAGCGCTTCACCTTCGAGGACATCGACTACAAGACCGGCGGGCCCGCGCGCTACGTGCGCGTCAACGAGACCGGTGGACGGCTCGGCTTCATCACGCCGATGACCCACAACTTCTGCGAATCCTGCAATCGCGTTCGCATCACCTGCACGGGCACGCTCTATATGTGCCTCGGCCAGGAGGACGCTGCGGATCTCCGTGCGCCGCTGCGCGCTTCGGAATCCAATGACGCGGTGTACGCCGCGATCGACGACGCGATCACCCGCAAGCCCAAGGGCCACGACTTCGTCATCGACCGGCGCCACAAACGCCCGGCTCTTGCGCGCCATATGAGCGTCACCGGCGGCTGACCTTCATTGCGGTCGGACGCCGGGGGAGCTTTCCGTGCCATCGAGCTTGAGCAAGAACCAGCGCGGCGTGTTGGCCATTTGCGCCTGCATGGCCTCGTACACCGTCAACGACGCGCTGGTGAAGAAGATTCTGATGACCTACCCGGTGGGCGAAGTCATCTTTCTGCGCGGCGTGATCACGACCGTGCTGATCGGCGCAGTCGCGCTGGCGATGGGCCTCGGCCGGCAGCTTGCGGCAGGCCCGAGCGGCCCGGTCGCCCTGCGCTCCCTGGTCGACGGGCTTTCCACCGCGGCCTTTCTTGCGGCGCTGGCGCACATGAAGCTCGCCAACATCGCGGCCGTGCTGCAAATCGCCCCGCTCTTCATCATCGCGCTTTCGGTTCTTCTGTTCGGTGAGATCGTCGGCTGGCGACGTTGGGCGGCGATCGGCGTGGGCTTCCTTGGCGCACTCCTCGTGATCAAGCCGATCCCCTCCGAGTTCAACATCTGGTCCCTGGTGGCAGCCGGCTCGGCCATGGCCGCCGCGCTCCGTGAAATCCTGACGCGACGGATCGGTCGGGCGCTGCCAGTGGCGGTGCTTGCCTTCTGGAGCTCGGCCGGCATCGGCCTGTTCGGCCTCGTGTTCCTTGCGAGCGAGGACTGGCGCGCCTTTGCGGCTTGGGACCTGGCGCAGTTATGCACGGCCGCAATCTTCATGTGCATCGCGCTTTACCTGATGGCTCTGGGCTTTCGCGACGTCGATCTCTCGGTCGTCGCGCCATTCCGGTACAGCTACCTGATCACGTCTGCGGTCGGAGGCTACATCATGTTCCGCGAGCTGCCCGACGAATGGACCGTGGTCGGCGCGCTGCTGATCGTCGCCGGCGGCATCTATACGCTGCATCGCGAAGCGGTGAGACGCCGCGATCTCACCATGAAAAGCACGACCGCGGCTTAATTCACGCCTTCGACGTATCCCCGGAATGACATCCGTGGGGTGACCGCGGCGCACAATGAGGCCTTCGACCAAGATTGGATTGACGACCCGCAGGCCGTTCGGATTAGGTGGCGGCAGGTCCGGCGGGGGGACGAAAAGCCGGGCCGAGGGTTGGTCGCCCGGAGGGGAAACCAGATTTTGGACGGGACCATTCACACGCTGCTGAAGTTCAGCCGCGGCATCGATGCCGTGAACTATCGGTTCGGCATCATCGCCAATTATCTGGTCCTGTTCTCGGCACTGCTCAGCGCCGCCAACGCGGCCTTCCGCTATGGCATCAACGGCCTGATCGAGCTCAGCCGCGATTACCACTTCCTGTCCGGCATCCAGACCCTGGTCCATTGGTACGGCAACAACTCCAACGCCTTCCTGGAAGGCCAATGGTACATGTTCGCCGCCATGGTGATGCTCGGCGCGGCCTGGACGCTGAAGGTCAATGAGCATGTCCGCGTCGACCTCGTTTACGGCATGGTCAGCGACCGCGCCCGCATCTACATCGACCTGCTTGGCGGGCTGTTGTTCCTGATGCCGATGTGCCTCGTGATGATCTACTTCACCTGGCCGTGGTTCCTCGGGGCCTTCAAGTCTGGCGAGGTCTCGACCAATGCTGGCGGGCTCATCCGCTGGCCGGTCCTGCTGGTGCTGCCGATCGGCTTTGGCCTGGTCGCGCTCCAGGGCGTGTCCGAAATCATCAAATGCATCGCGGCGCTTACGATCGGCTACAGGCGCGAGCACGCCTACGAGAAGCCGCTGCAATGATCGATTTCGTCACCCACAACATGGCCCCGCTGATGTTCGTGGGCATGATGCTGTTCATGGTGATCGGCTATCCGGCGGCGTTCTCGCTCGCCGCGGTCGGCTTGTTCTTCGCCTTCATCGGCATCGAGCTGGGTCTGATCCGTCCGGACTTCCTCGGCAACCTCACCTTCCAGCTCTACGGCATCATCTCCAACGATCTGCTGCTCGCGATCCCGTTCTTCACGCTGATGGGGACGATCCTCGAACGATGCGGGCTGGCTGAGGATTTGCTGGAAGGCTTTGGGCAACTGTTTGGTCCGGTGCGTGGCGGCCTCTCCTACGCAGTGATCCTGGTCGGCGCGGTGCTGGGCGCCATCACCGGAACCGTCGCGGCATCCGTGATCGCCATGGGCATCATCTCGCTGCCGGTGATGATGCGTTACGGCTATTCGATCCGGCACACCACCGGCGTGATCGCAGCCTCCGGCACCATCACCCAGCTCATTCCGCCGTCGCTGGTGCTGGTCGTGCTCGCCGACCAGCTCGGCAAGTCGGTCGGCGACATGTATCTCGGCGCGGTCGGCCCGAGCTTCATCCAGATCGCGCTGTTCGCGGGCTACGTGCTGCTGCTGACCTACATCCGTCCGCAGGACGTGCCGGCGCTGCCGCCCGAGGCGCGGACGCTCCATGGCTGGGCGCTGATCGGGCGCTGCGTCCGCGGCATGGTGCCGTCGTTGATCCTGATCTTCCTGGTGCTGGGCACCATCTTCATGGGCCTTGCCACGCCGACCGAAGCCGGCGCCATGGGCGTGGTCGGAGGCTTCGCGCTCGCCTGGGTCAACGGCCGGCTGTCCTGGGACCTGGTGTATCAGGGCATGTCGTCCACCATGCGGATCACCGCCATGGTGGTGTTCATCCTGATCGGCGCCCGCGTGTTCAGCCTGGTGTTCCAGGGCGTCGGCGGCCGCGATTGGATCGAACATATGCTCACGGCGCTGCCAGGCGGCGTGGTGGGCTTCCTCGTCTTCGTCAACATCTTCGTCTTCATCATCGCGTTCTTCCTCGATTTCTTCGAGATCGCCTTCATCATCATCCCGATGCTGGCGCCGGCTGCGAGCAAGCTCGGCATCGACCTGATCTGGTTCGGCGTGCTGATCTGCGCGAACGTGCAGACGAGCTTCATGCATCCGCCGTTCGGCTTCGCGCTGTTCTACATCCGCGGCATCGCACCGCCGTCGGTTAAAAGCTCGGACATCTATCTCGGCGCAATCCCCTGGGTGATCCTGCAGCTTATCCTGGTGGCGATCCTGATCATCTGGCCGCAGACCGTGACCTTCATGCTCGACGCCCCCGCCAAGGTCGATCCGGCCATGATCGAGCAGCAGCTCCGCAACCTGCCCGGCCTCGACACGCCGCCGCCGCTGGAATTGGGCCCGCCGAAGTTCTAAATCCGGTGCTTCATCCGCGCCTCGCGTGGGCGCGGCTGCAACCGTTGAGGGGGATCTTGTGCAAAAAGAGCGATTGACGGCGTTCAGCGATGGCGTGGTCGCCATCATCATCACCATCATGGTGCTGGAGTTGAAGGTGCCGCACGGCGAGAACTGGGCGGACCTCGCAAAGCTCGTCCCGACGTTCCTGAGCTATGTGCTGAGCTTCGCCTACGTCGGGATCTACTGGAACAACCATCACCATCTGTTCCAAACCTGCGAGCAGGTCGACGGCACCATCCTCTGGGCGAACATGCACTTGCTGTTCTGGATGTCGCTGATCCCGTTCGCGACCGGATGGATGGGTGAAAATCATTTTGCCGCGCTGCCGACCGCGCTCTATGGCGTTTCGCTGCTCATGCCTGCGGTCGCCTACTTCATCCTCCAATGGACCATCGTCCGGCTTCAGGGCCGCGACGGCGTTCTGGCGAGAGCACTCGGTCGAGACTACAAGGGTAAGCTTTCCACCGTCCTATACTTGGTTGCGATCGCGGCGGCATTCTTTGCGCCGTGGCTCGCACAGGCGTTGTATGTGGCGGTGGCGCTGATGTGGCTCTGCCCGGATCGCCGGATCGAACGGGAGTTGAAGGCGTAGAGCGCTCCCCAACGACAAAGCCCCGGAACCTGCGCTCCGGGGCTTTTCTTTTCCATTCAGAACCGCGCCTACGCCCGCGTGCGCATGCGGATCATGAAGTTGTCGAAGCCGCCTTCGGCCACCTGCATCCACAGATACGAGTCGCCGCGGAACGGCACCAGGCTGTCGTACATCTTCTTGAACATCGGATTGGTCTTCGACAGGTCCGCGTAGATCTCGTTGGCAGCCTTGTAGCAAGCTTCCATCACGTCCTGCGGGAAGGCGCGAAGCTGGGCGCCGCCGGACAGAAGCCGCTTGAGCGCCGGCGGATTGGCATAGTCATAACGCCCGAGCACCTCGTTCCAGGCGTCGCCCGAGGCGGCGATGATGGCGGCCTGATAGGCCTTCGGCAGCTCGCGCCACTTCGCAAGGTTGATGATGTTGTGCGACTGGCCGCAGCCCTCCCACCAGCCCGGATAGTAGTAGTACTTCGCGACCTTGTAGAAGCCGAGCTTCTCGTCGTCGTAGGGACCGACCCATTCGGCGGCATCGAGCGTGCCCTTCTCCAGCGCCGGATAGATGTCGCCCGCCGCAAGCTGCTGCGGCACCAGGCCGACCTTCTGCAGGATGGTGCCGGCAAAGCCGCCGACCCGCATCTTCAGGCCCGACATGTCACTAAGGCTGTTGATCTCCTTCCGAAACCAGCCGCCCATCTGCGCGCCGGTGTTGGCGGCCGGGATGCCGAGGCAGTTGTACTTTTCGAGCAGCTCGTTCATCAGCTCGTTGCCGCCGGCGAAGCGCTGCCACGCATTGATCTGTCGCGCATTGACGCCGAACGGCAGCGCCGTGCCGTAGGTGAAGGCCGGATCCTTGCCCCAGTAGTAGTACAGCGCCGTGTTGCCCATCTCGACGGTGCCGCTCTGCACCGCGTCGAGCACCTGCAGGCCGGGCACGATCTCGCCCGAGGCGAACACCTGGATCTGGAATTTGTTGTCAGTGATCTCGGCGATCCGCTTGGAGAAAAATTCACAGCCGCCATAGAGCGTATCGAGCGACTTCGGCCAGCTCGCCGTGAGCCGCCATTTGATCTCGGGCATGGACTGGGCCACCGCCGGCGCGGCAACAGCCGACGCCGCGACGCCGAGGCCCGCAGCCGTCAGAAATTCACGACGCTTCATGACGTTTCCCCTTTGCCTGTTTTTTTGTCGGCGCAAGAAGGGGCACAAAAGCGAACCGCGACGTCTTCTCACGCCGACAGCGAGGACAAGTCTAGGCAAATGCGGCGCGCTGAGGAATGAGCCTTTCGTCGGGCCCCGCAGTGCAATATGAATTCGCGTATCCGCCGTGCGTTATTCGGTCTTCAGATACGCCGCATGGCAGCCGTTGCAAGCCGCGCGCAATTGTCCGATCAGCGCCTTGAACTCGTTACCGTGCTTGGCGTGGGGTCGCATCGAGGGCAAATTTCGATGCGCCCTCGATTCGAGCGAACAAGCCCCGTCCGATGGGCGGGGCTTGTTTGCAATCGAAGGAAGCTCGGTGTTAGTCGCGGCAGCGCCTGATCTTCTTGACCGATCCGTCGTCCCTGCGGATGACTGTGGTGCGGCAGCGCTCATAGCCGCGATCATAGCCGCGATCATATCCCGAGGTGTACACGTCGCGTTCGCGATAGCCGCGGTGATATCCCGGGCCGACATCGACGCCCACTCCGACGCCACCGGCCCTTCCGCCGATATAGACATCTTCAGCAAACGCCGGGCTCGCCAGCGCCACGCCCGCGAGTGCGGTCAGCACAATCAGTCCTCTCATGGATGGCTCCTTGTGTTGTCCTCCCAGCGGGGAACGCTTTGCTGCGATGCGCGTTCCTGAACTATAGATTTTTACGTACGACCGCCGACAGAGCACAAAAGAACCGGGCCTCCGCTTTCGCGAAGGCCCGGGATTTGCTGCTCGCCTATTGATACCCGCGCTAGCCGCGCGGACGGCTGCGGATCATGAAGTTGTCGTAGGTATACTCAGCGACCTGCCACCACAAATAAGCATCGTTGCGGAAGGCGACCATCGCGTCATAGACCTTCTTGAAATCGGCGTTGGCGGCAGTGGTCTCGGCGAACACCTCGTTCGCAGCCTTCAAGCAGGCCTCCAGCACCGGCTGCGTGAACGGCCGCAGCTGCGCGCCGCTCGAAACCAGCCGCCGCAAGGCCTGCGGGTTGCGCGCGTCGTAGCGCGCAGTCATTTCGATGCTGGCGTAGCCTGCAGCCGCGTTGATCACCGCCTGATAATTTTTCGGCAACGCTTCCCACTTCGCGGTGTTGATCATGAAGTGCAACGCAGCGCAGCCTTCCCACCATCCCGGGTAGTAGTAGTACTTCGCGACCTTCTGGAAGCCGAGCTTCTCGTCGTCGTAGGGGCCGACCCATTCGGCGGCGTCGATGGTGCCCTTCTCCAGCGCCGGATAGATGTCGCCACCGGCGATCTGCTGCGGCACCACACCGAGCTTCTGCAGGGTGCGGCCGGCAAGACCTGCGATGCGGAACTTGAGGCCATTGAGGTCGGCAACCTCCTTGATCTCCTTCCTGAACCAGCCGCCCATCTGCGCACCGGTGTTGCCGCCCGGGATCGCAGTGACGTTCGACTTCTTGGCGAAGTCGTTCATCAGCTTCATGCCGTCGCCGTCATAGAACCAGGCATTCAACTGACGGGTGTTCAGCCCGAACGGCACGATGGTGAACAGCGCCCAGGTGGGATCCTTGCCGTAATAATAGTAGGAGGCGGTGTGGCACATCTCGACATTGCCGGCGGACGTCGCATCGAGCGCCTGCAAGGCGGGAACGATCTCGCCGCCCGCGAAGGTCTGGATCTGCAGCTTGCCGTCGGTGGCCTCCGCGCAGTACTTGGCGAAGGTCTCGGAGGCGCCCCACAGCGCGTCGAGCGACTTCGGGAAGCTCGAAGTGAGCCGCCACTTCACCTCCGGCATCGACTGCGCGATGGCCGGCGCTGCGACAGCCGCCGAGGCGGCGACGCCCAGGCCGCCCGCCTTGAGAAATTCACGACGTTTCATGGCTTGCTTTCCTCTCGTTCATGCCGCGCCCGGCGCGCGTAGAGCCGCAGCAGACCCAAGGTCCCCGGCTCCGGCCACGGAATCCTTCTAACCCACCGACCGAAAAAGGAAACCCCGGAGGTAAGCCGCCGAGGATCACCTTTAGTCGGATTAAGCCCCCCCTTAGCTGCGCGTGCGTGCTCGGATCATGAACGTATCGAAGCCATACTCAGCGACCTGCCACCACAGATACTGGTCGTTGCGAAATGAAACGAACGCGTCATAGACCTTCTTGAAGTCGGCATTGGTCCTGCCGATCTCGGCGTAAATCTCGTTGGCCGCCTTCAACGAGGCCTCCAGCACCGGCGTCGGAAACGCCCGCAGCTGCGCGCCGCCCGCGATCAGCCGCTTCAGCGCCGCCGGATTGCTGGCGTCGTACTTCGCCGCCATCAAGCAGTTGGCGACGTGCGAGGCGTTGTGCACGGTCGCCTGATAGTGCTTCGGCAGCGCATTCCATTTCGACGTGTTGATGAAGTTGTGGATCACCGGGCCGCCTTCCCACCAGCCCGGGTAGTAGTAGTACTGCGCGACCTTCTGGAAGCCGAGCTTCTCGTCGTCATAGGGCCCGACCCATTCGGCGGCGTCGAGCGTGCCCTTCTCCAGCGCCGGATAGATGTCGCCACCGGCCAGCTGCTGTGCGACCAGGCCTAGCTTGGCGAGGATGCGCCCGGCGAAGCCGCCGATCCGCATCTTCAGACCGTTCATGTCGGAGACCTCCTTGATCTCCTTCCTGAACCAGCCGCCCATTTGCGCGCCGGTGTTGCCGGCCGGGATCGCGTAGATGTTGTACTTCTTGTAGAAGTCGTTCAGCAGCTCGTTGCCGCCGCCGGTGAACAGCCAGGCATCCATCATGCGCTTGTTCATGCCGAACGGCAGCGCCGTGCCGAACGTGAACGTGGGGTCTTTGCCGAAGTAGTAGTACGACGAGGTGTGGCACATCTCGACGGTTCCGGCGGACACCGCGTCAGCGGCCTGCAGGCCCGGCACGATCTCGCCCGCCGCAAAAACCTGGATCTGAAACCTGTTGTCGGTCGCTTCCGCCACCGCCTTCGCAAAGGTCTCCGCGCCGCCATAGATGGTGTCGAGCGACTTTGGCCAGCTGGTCGTGCAGCGCCATTTGATCTCGGGCATCGACTCGGCAATCGCCGGCGCGGCGAACGCGGAACCGGCCACCCCCAGACCTACCGCCTTAAGACCTGCGGCCTTCAGAAATTGACGGCGTTTCATGGGCCTCCCCGAGTCTTTTGCTGTGAGAAAAGCATGACGCGGGGCTTGTGGGCGCGCAAGCTGATTAAGTCAGGATTCGATGACGATCTTAGGGACAGGCTTTGCTGCAGCGCCAGAACCGAGCTGTTCGCGCACGTTGGCGGCGATGCTGCGATAAGCGGCCGCATGGGGACTGTCGGGCTGCGAAGCCACGATCGGCGAACCGGCATCCGACGTTTCGCGGATCTTCATCTCCAACGGCACCTCGCCCAGAAACGGCACGCCAAGCCGCTCCGCCTCGTGCCGCGCGCCGCCATGGCCGAAGATGTCGTGACGCGTGCCGCAGTTCGGGCAGATGAAGGTGCTCATATTCTCGACAATGCCGAGCACCGGCACGTTGACGCGCTTGAACATGGCGATGCCGCGCCGCGCGTCGATCAGTGCGAGGTCCTGCGGCGTCGACACGATCACGGAACCTTTGAGTGGCACCTGCTGCGCCATGGTGAGCTGGGCGTCGCCGGTGCCGGGCGGCATGTCGACCACCATGATGTCGAGCGTGCCCCACTCCACCTCGCGCAGCATTTGCGTGAGCGCCGACATCACCATCGGGCCGCGCCAGATCATCGGCGTCTCTTCCTCGATCAGGAAGCCGATCGACATCACCCTGAGACCGAGACGTTCGATCGGCTTGAGACGCTTGCCGTCGATGGTCTCCGGCTTGTCCTTGATGGCGAGAAGCTTCGGCAGCGACGGTCCGTAGATGTCGGCATCGAGCACGCCGACCTTCATGCCGAGATCGCGCAGACCGAGCGCGAGGTTGATCGCGGTGGTCGACTTGCCGACGCCGCCTTTGCCCGAGGCCACGGCGATGATCGAACCTACGCCGGGCACCCCCGAGGGGCCCTGCCCGCCATGGCCGTGCGGCTGCCTGCCGGGTGCCCCGCCTTGAGCCGGGCGTGCCGCGGCCGGCGCCGCACCGGCCCTGCGCTCGGCTGTCAGCGCCACCATCACCGACTGCACGCCCGGAATGGCCTTCACGGCCTCCTCGGCGCGCTTTCGCACCGGCTCCCAGGCCTGCACCACAGCGGCATCGACGGTCAGCGAGAAGAACACCTTGCCATCGTTTGCCACGATCTCCGACAGCGTGCCGGTTTTGGGCAGTGGCGTGCCGTCGGGGCTCGGCACCCTGTTCAGGCTCGCAACAACGTCGTCTTTGGTGACCGGCATAGGCGATTTTCCCGCGCAATTTGGCCGTCACCATAGTGTCGCAGGCGCTATGGTCAACGGCACCACCGCACGATAATGATCGAACCCGATCACTGGTTTGCAGGGAGAATGGCGATGGCGAAGGTGGCGTTTCTGGGCCTCGGGGTGATGGGCTATCCGATGGCCGGGCATCTGAAGACCAAGGGCGGCCACGACGTCACCGTCTACAACCGCAACGGCGCGAAGGCCGACCAGTGGGTCAAGCAGTTCGGCGGCAAAAAGGCCGCGACGCCGAAGGAGGCCGCGGCCGGCCAGGACTTCGTGATGATGTGCGTCGGCAACGACAACGACGTGCGCGAGGTCGCGCTCGGCGAAAACGGCGCCTTTCACGGCATGGGCAAGGGCACGGTGTTCGTCGACCACACCACCGCGTCGGCCGAAATCGCGCGCACGCTTTATGCCGAGGCGAAGAAGCGCGGCTTCGACTTCGTCGACGCACCAGTCTCGGGCGGCCAGGCCGGCGCCGAGAACGGCGTGCTCACCGTGATGTGCGGCGGCGATGCCGGCCCCTATGAGCGCGCCGAGAAGGTGATCGCGGCCTATGCGCGGATGTGCAAGCTGCTCGGGCCGTCGGGAGCAGGCCAGCTCGCCAAGATGGTCAACCAGATCTGCATCGCGGGTCTCGTTCAGGGCCTCTCGGAAGGCATCCACTTCGCCAAGAAGGCCGGCCTCGACATCGAAGCGCTGATCGCCACCATTTCCAAGGGCGCGGCGCAGTCCTGGCAGATGGAGAACCGCTACAAGACCATGCGCGACGACAAGTTCGACTTCGGCTTCGCGGTCGACTGGATGCGCAAGGATCTGAGCATCTGCCTCGCCGAGGCCCGGCGGAACGGCGCGAACCTCCCCGTCGCAGCGCTGGTCGATCAGTTCTATGCCGAGGTGCAGAAGATGGGCGGCAGCCGCTGGGACACATCGGCGCTGATCGCGCGCCTGGATCGCTAGCACCGCACCACGGCGGCCGGATGGTTCATCGGCAAAGGTGCAGCCAAAGATCCAGCCATGTCTGATCCGAGACGGCTCACCAGCTGCCTGACGAACTACGCGGCGACCATGGCCGTGATCCTGCTGGGTCTCTGGATTTACACCAGGGACGACAATTTTCTCTGGGCCGAATTCAACGTCAGGATCGAGTTCCAGCTGTTCGGTGACGACCGGGCCGTCGGCACGCTGGATGTTCTGATCTGGCTCTCGGCGCTCTACGCCGTCGTCCTCATTCCGTATTACGCAATGCGACCGGGATACGTCAGTGACGCCCGACGGATTCTTGGCTACCTCCGGCTTTGGGCGTTTACGAAAACGCAGCCGGAGTTCGGAGCGGACAAACGCCGGGCCGCGCTCTGCCTGGCGCTGAAAGCGTTCTTCGTGCCGCTGATGCTGGGATTCCTGCTCAACAACATCGGCGAGGTGATCCAGCACTGGACCGAAATCACCTCCGACGACACTGATGCGCGATTGGCGCTCCGGCTGAACTCGAGCTTCTTTTACCTGCTGCTGGCCGCGCTCTACGCCATCGACGTGGTCATCTTCACGTTCGGATACCTCGTCGAGGCGCGATCGCTGCGCAACGAGATCAAGAGCGTTGATCCGACGGTGTTGGGCTGGGTTTCGTGCCTGATCTGCTATCCGCCGTTCAATCACGTCGGATTTGCATTCTTTGCCTGGCAACGGATCGATGGCGCGGATTTCGGACCGCCGATCCTCGAAGCCACGCTGGCCGCGATCAGCGTTGCTGCGGTTGCGGTCTTCGCCTGGGCATCGCTCGCCCTCGGTTTTCGTGCCAGCAACTTGACCAATCGCGGGATCGTCGCGCGCGGCCCCTATCGCTGGGTGCGACACCCAGCCTACGCTGTGAAGAATATTGCCGTCTGGATTTCCGCCATCCCCACACTGACCGATGCGTTCTCGAACAACGCGGTATCCAAGGCGCTGTGGGTTCTCACGTGCCTTGTCGTGTGGACGCTGATCTATGTGGTGCGCGCCATCACCGAAGAGCGCCACCTGCTGATGACCGACAATGACTACGCGGAGTATCGAACCAAGGTGAGGTTCCGCTTCGTTCCCGGACTGCTGTGAACGCGCGACGAGAGCGCGCTTGCGCGCCTTTCGAGCAGCCAAAGGAGATGCGCAGTCATTCTGATTCAATTGTCAAACAGCCCGCGCTCTCGCGCATCCCTTCAACATCCATCAAGGCGTGATTCATCACCCCCTTCAAAGCAGGCGCGGGGCCAGCGCCTCTATCCTTCTTTGTCCCTCACATGAGTGAGGGAGCGGAGCGCCGGTCAGCGCCACGCCTACGTTGAGCACCCTTGCGAGGGGTGCCCGCGTGCCTTGCGGCACGCACGCCTTCCGGCGCTCCACCGCGGCGATTTTTTGCGCGGCCATCGAAAGAGTGCACCCCGGAGGGACGGACCCTTATCCAGGCCATGTTGCCATGACCCTTCATCCGGACACCCTGCCCTTGCGGGCGGCCCCCTCTTTAGCGGGGGCGGTCGATGGCGGAACACCCTGGGACATGGGTACGAACCACGCCTGCAGGCGCCACACCCTGCTCCGCCAACCAGACGTCCCTAGAAGACGCCCTCAACGAGCAAGGCAGAATCGCGTCTACTCGTGATTTGCCAGAATGCAAAGCGAAAACTCGGCGCGCGCTCTGTCTATTTCGCCAGCGGATACACCGCCATCGTGACTGCTTTCGATCCATTCGTCTGTCCGAAATGCACCGGGCGCGCGGAATACCACGGCCGGGTGGGATTGCCTGCGCATATAATTTATCGCTGCACTGCCTGCGGGAATGAGAATTGGATCTCGTACCGTCCTGGCGCTCAAGTCACGCAGCAACAGCAGCCGCAAAACAGGAAGTGAACTGGGGTTAGCAGTGCTGCCGCCAAAAGAGCCGCATTCCAGTTCAGCCAAGCGCCTCGATTACCCACAGTGCGGGACGCACATGTTTCTGTTCGGCATCGAGGCGGATGGAGAACAATTCGAATGGCGATCTTTCGAATGCGCCAAATGCAAGCACGTTGAAACGGTGCGCGTGAAGTCAACGTAGTCGCTTCAGTTGGCGGCCTCGTCCATGGCATCTGCCTTGAGCCGCTCGACTGCTTCCAGTTCGACAGCGAGACGAGCCCACTGGTCGACAAGTGCCAAATATTCAGCGCGAGCTTTGTGATTCAACGCTGTCCCGACTTTCGTGAGAAACGCCTGAGACTTCTTATGGCACTGCTCTGACGTAAGCCTGCGCGCGCTTGCACCGCCCTTGCGGCCCATTTGAGAGGCCAGCTTGGTGTCGAGCTGAAACTGCCGGGCCATTTCTGGCAACTTCTTCAAAGTGGCCATTCGGCGATCATCTTCGCGGCAGCGACAAACAACCCATCAAACACGATGATCCAGACAATCCAAAAGGCGCGAAGCATCCCCGGTGGCCTACTTTGAGGTGAACTGTGGTGTGTTTTGATTGCGCTACTGTCCGCTCGAACCGTCGGGCATTTTCTGAGGCTGTTGCTGTTGCTGCTGCTGCTGTTGCTGCTGTTCTTGCGGGGCTCGAGGCGGTTGCGGCTCAGGCTCTGGTTGCCAGCCCCACCATTGAACCCACGTCAGTCGCTTACACGCATGGCACGTATAGATGCGGTGTCCAGGTTCATCGCCTAGCGGCTGGATAAGTGTCGTAAAAATCGTCCGTCCCCCGCATTTTTCACAGGGGACGAACGGACTGTCGGCGGTCATTGGGGGTGGTCCATCGCACGAGAGTAAGCACTCCCCAACTTCCAAGTATGTAAAAAGATGCATCGGCCGCATAGTTTTACCGTCAGGAGCAACCTGACGCTAAGTCGGGAAGCCGTCTTAATAGGTCTCGCGTGGCGCTCGCGGATTGCCCGATATGAAAAAAGTGGAACATCCATGGCTCAAGAGCAAAAGCATCTTCGCTGCCCGACCTGCAACGTGGCGATGTGGCTCGTGAAGGTGCAAATCAGCCCAGATGCCGATCTGCAAGAGTTTGAGTGCAAGGTGTGTGACGCAAAGCTTCAGCGCACCGTACCGCACGCCGCACATCCACCCTCATGAAGAAGATCCGCGATTATCTGCGCCACGCCGCCGAGTGCCGAGACATGGCCCGCACAGCGCCCGTCACCCATCGCACCCAACTTGAGCAGATGGCTCAAACCTGGGAGCAGCTCGCCGAGGCCCGCAGGAAGCAGCTGCTCAAACAAGGGAAATCGCCCAGCGAAGAAGACGAGTTGGGTTAGGCGCCTCAGTCTAGCGGCTTGTTTTTCCAGTTCGCAGCGGGCTGCTTTGAACCATTTGTCATTTGATGTATTGATGTTGCATCACCGGCAGCGGCCTCGTGCCAACAGGCGCCGGTGGCTGAGAGACGCTACAGCGCTCCCGCCTGTAATCAGGGAGAGCGCGTATGCAGAACGTCTTTTGGGAGACGTTGCGCATGGTGGAACTCAAAGCAGCCGCGTTGACGTTCGCGCATATGAAGTGGCGCACTGAGATGCGCCTTATCCAATCCGAAACTGCCAAGACGATTGCAGGGTCGCGGGACCTCATGCGCAGAGTTGATGCGCTGCTAACCAAAGAGGTGGCCCTGTATGTCGCAGCCACCCAGCCTTCGAACTTTTAGTGTTCCTAGCGCCGTTACAGCTGGTGCCATCCGAACTTGCGCGGCGGTGCCATTTGATTTTGCGCGCTACAGATGACCTCCAACACCAGCAGCAACACCACAGAGACAACGGCGATGACGACGATGAGCCAATCCGTCAGTGCTTCCCAGCGCTGCTCGCGGCAGTCCATGGGCGCCGTGAAAAAGGCCATACTGCGCAGGAGTGTCCATGAAAGGTCCAGCGAGAATTTATCTGCACCGTTTGGTTTCAAGCAGAGCCAATCGATCTTCATGGAGAGCCAAACTTCGTTTTGATGCTGCCGCGCAAATCCGCTCAACGCTCTGCTGTCGAACGACGTGTCGGACAACGCATGCAAAAAAGACGCGCCACGCGGCGCGAACCGCCATCAAACACCTCGGTTCGAGATGCAGTGCCGTCGGCTTTACTTGGTGCGCCGCGTGCCGCAGGTGATGCAGGTGCTGGTCGGCAGGCCGAACAGGAAGACATTATCCTGGAACAGCCGCTCGAATGAGATGAACGGTCCGCCGATCGTGCCGGCCGGCGTGCCGAAATAGGAGACGCGCTCCGACGCCAGCACGACCGCGCGCAAGCGCGCGGCCTCGACCATATCCGGGTTCGTGCACGATCCGTCGAGCGCCTTCAGGCACTTCTGCACGGGTGGCGCAGGCGGAGCAGCCGCCGCGAGCCTGCGTTGGGATTGCGCGTCAGCAGTCCCCGCCGAGAACGCGACTGCGAGAGCGAAGCAAGCGGCCGACACTCGAGTGAGGTTCATGATCCTGCTCCTGGCTCAAAAGCGAAGGTTCGCTGTCGTGGATACGGCCCAAGCCCTGTAGTCCAGGCTCGGCGGCTGCGCCGACGATACCACGGGCGGCCCCAGCGACGTCGGCAGAATAGCGCTGTCTTCCTGGTGGATAAAGGAGTACGAGCCCTTGGCCTCGATGCTCGCGGTCGGAGAGATCGCATAGATCGCGGACACGCCGGCGGTGTGCTTCTGCTTGGCCGGGATGAACTGGGCTTGGATCTGGTCGTAGTAGTTCGCGTCGCGCCACAGGAAGCTGTACGACACGGCAAGCCGCAACTGCTCCGTCAGCATGTAACTTGGCTCGATCGAGCCGATCACGACATTGCTGTTGGAGTTGTGGGGCTCGGTGCCGATGCCGCCGCCCGGCAGGATGATGTCGTTTTTCTCCGCGAAGCTCCACGACGTGTTGGTCGTGAGTGCCGCTTGCTTGGTCAACTGCCACGTGGCGGTGAGATTGGTGTTGTAGCGCGCGCCTGTCTTGCCGCTGTTCACGCCGTCGATGGTCGTATTGCCCTCGGACATGTAGGCGAACGATCCCAGCAGCGTAAGGTTGTCGATCTGCGTCGTGATATTGGCGTTGGCGGTGAACACATCGGCCGGGTCGATGTGCTGCTTGAGATCGAACGCGCCCGTGCCAAACCCGTTGCCGGCATTCAGGTCGACACCTTCGCGCACGAACTTGCCGTTCCAGGCGTAGCCGACCGAGAACGACACCGCGGTGTCCTTGTTGAGGCCCATCACAAAACCCGCGGTGGGATTGATGTTGAAGCCCGCGCCATAGGCGCCCACCGGGACGAGGTCCGGATCCATACGGGTGAAGCGCTGGTTGTTCGGCAGATAGGACGTGCCGGTCGGCAAATTCATCGCCACGCCGAACTGCGGCCGGACGTTGTCGAAGTTCAGCATCACCACGTTGACCGAGGTCTGGGTGTCGACCGGTCCTTCATATACGGCGTTCTGCCCCGCGGTTGCCTGCCGGGCGTAGACGTAACCGCCCTTGCCGCGCAATTCGAGCTTGTAGCTGTTGGGCTCGACATAATCGATGCCGGCCGCGACCGGAGAATAAACCTGATCGCCTTTGCCCCTGTCCGGCGCGAACACGTTCGGGCCGCGAGAGCCGTACCACGAGGCGTAGTTGACCGAACTCGTGAGGAACGACGAGAACTCGCCGCGAGGTCCATTGGAATTGGCGCTGACAGCGCGCGCCACGGGCGAGTTCGGATCGTAGAAGTTCAGCCGCGCCATCACGGTGTGGACGTCGGCATCGGCCTTGAGCTGAACCTGATTGGCTGCGGGAACGCCGACCAGCGGGCCGGAAGAATATTTCTCCATGCCGAATCGATAATAATTGTACTCGGCGCCGATGGTGACGTTGCGGAACAGCCGGTACTCGACACCAGCGCCTGCGGTCCAGCCGCTGTGCCAGTTCGTGTCGTTCCAGGTGAAGGCCTCGAGGCCACCGCCGGGCGTGATGTTGCCGCGCAACTCGATATACGCGGCAGCGTAGCCGCCCTTCGCATAAACCAGCCAGTCGGGCATGAAGCTGTAGCCGACCCGGCCGGTGACACTGAGGATCGATTTGATATCGGTGCGAACGCTGCCGACAAAGCCTGGGCCCGGGCCCGTGATCGGGTTGACGCCGTTGCTTTCCGTCTTGTCTTCCGGTTTCGCGATCCAACCGAGCTCCATGCCGAGCATCCACGGACCGCTGTAGCTCATATTGCAGCCGGCCTGGGCGCCGCCCGCGAAGCGGAGCTGGCGGAACGTCTGGGCCGTGACCAGAACGGGCTGAGCCGGATCGATGGCGTCGTAGGGGTTGTTGTTCTGGTAATTCCAGCGCGTGTCGGACTGCGCGCCGCCAAGCTGAAGGCCGGCATAACAACCCGACCAGGACGGAGCCGCGACCGGCACGGCTTTCACCGGCATCGGGATATCCGCACCGAGAGCGGCCCCGCCGCATACCAGCGCCATGGCGGCAGCGACGCCGCCCGGCAATATCAAACGAGAACGAGCCGTGGACCTCGACACTTTATCGCCCCCTACAATCAACGGTCGTGCAATGGGAATATTTTTTAATGTTCCCCATGCCCTGTCCAGCCTTGCGGCCCATTCCGGCCACATTCCGATGGGGATCAAGAACGAAACCCCGTGGGTGTGGCTTACAAGCCGCAGTTGTGGTGTCACCGGACAATCAGATCGTCCTTCTTCTGGCCGCAACCCGCGCAGCCGCCATAGTCGATCGGATCGTTTCTCGGTGCCGGCGGTCGCGGCGCCGACGGCCGAGTCGGCGCCGGAGCCGGCCTTGAGGTGCTGGCGCCCGAGCTGCCGCCACTGTTGCCGCTGGGTATGGGCCTGGAGGTGCTGATCCCAGAGCTGCCGCCGGCGTTGCCGGCTTTGGACGTGCTGTAGCCCGAACTGCCGCCGCTGCTGCTGCTCGGCTTGACCGGCCCGCCTCCACCGCTGCCGGGAATCGGCTTCGAGGTGCTGATGCCCGAACTGCCACTGCTGTTGCCGGTTCTGACGGGGGGGCGCCGCGGAACGTCGATCTTCGCAGGGCCGCTGGTGAAGGTCCGGTTGCCCGAAATCGCGTCCAGGTTGCCCATGCCGCCGCCGCCAAGGCGATCCATGGCTGAATTGCTGCCGCTGCTGCCCGCATTCGGCGGTCCTCGATCAACAAGCGCCGGTGTGCCTCGCGGCACCCGGATCACTCTCTGTCTCTTCGACGGCGGGCATCCCGCCGCCGGCGAGTTGCCGCTGCAGCCGTTGATCATGCTGACGCCCGAGCTGCCGCTGCTGTTTGCCTTTGGAAGCGCGCCCAGGATCGGCGGCTTGATCTTCGGATCGGTGGCTTTGGTCGTGTTGGAGCCGGAGCTGCTGCCCGGCAAAAGGATGTCGCCAGGCTTCGGTATTCCGCCCGGGAAAGTTCTCAGGGTGCCTTCGTTGGTGTTGTTGTTGACGCCGCTCCAACCGCTGCTGCCTTGCGGAGGGAAGAGAACCTGGTCAGGCCTCTGCATTCCCCCCGGGAAGGGTTTGAAGGTGTCGCCTGACGGCGGCAGTGGCAGAAGCGGATTGTCGTGAGGCATGTCCGTGCGACGGCTGGGTGGATCGCAGACAATGCTGGAGGGATCGACGACGCCAAACACGTTGGCCTCAGGGAAATCCAACGTCCTTGTGATCCTGCAAGGATTGTCCGCGATCTCCTTTTGCTGCGCTTTGCAGAAAGTGCTGTTCGGCCCGACAAGATTTTTCCCGGTGGCTTGCATCGCGCCGAGCGCGGCCTGGAGGCTCAAGCGGCAAGAGCCACCCGCCCGATCGTCATACGCCTGGGTCTGGATGGCGCTGCATGCCGCCGGGCTCGCTTTCATGCCAGGAAACTGCTGGTTCACGAAGCCCGAGCACTGGCTGACATAGGAATTCTGCATGGCCGAACTCCAAAAGTCGGGGCTGCAGAAATCGGGGATGCCGGTGTTTTTGAAGAGCCCCCACTTCAAGCCATCTTGCTTGGCTTTCTCGAATGCGGCACTCACAAACGCCGCCGGCCCCAGCGTATTTGAATACATGTCCGCCGCGGTTCCCATGCTGGCGCTGACCTGGTTCGCCAGATCGCTGAGCGATTTGCCCATTGCCGCACAAGTCGAAGGAACCTTGCCGCGATTTTCTGGCGCGATGCACGCATCGAACGCCTGCTCGCAGGCACTGTTCATGTTCGCAAGGCTGGCGTTGATCGTACCCTGCGGGCGTTGGACCGCTGCGGGCAGACAAGCGAGGTAGCTGTTGGCGAAATAATCCTTGGGAGAGAAGCTTCCGCAACTCGGGGCCGGCTTCCACTTGTCGCCATCGCCGCCGCCGAGGCCCAGGAAATGGCCGATGTCGTCGATGGCGCCCGACACCACGTTCCAGGCCGTGGTCGCGAGCGAGTCGACCGTTCCCCATATCCCGATCCATTTCAGGATATCCTCACCCATGGCCAAAACCTTCTTGGCCAAGTCGCCGCCCGCCTCGCTGATCGTCTTGATCGCGTCGGACAGCGCGCCGCAGACGGTATCCTGCACGTCTTTGCCCAGCAGCGCGCAGGGCTTGTCGATGAATTGGGTCTCGTACCAGGTGAACACCACCTGGGCGAGCGCGACGACGTCGCCTTTCGCAATGGCCTGAAGCGCCAGCTGCGCGGCAGCCGCGTCATTGTGGATCATCGCCGCAACCGCGGGGCCAAGCAGGTCCGCTGCCGCCGGCGTAAGGAAAATCGACAAAAGAATATTGCCCGCGACGATTGCGAGCTCAGGTCCGGCCGCCATGACGACCTCGCCCCAGTCCTTGTGTTTGATTCCGTCAGCCACCTTCAGGATATTCTGGAGCGTGGCGATGTTCTTGCTGTCCACGCCCGCGTCGATCGTGAGCGGAGCGTCGGGCTTGAGCTTGTTGATGGTGTCGAGCGCCGCCTGGATGCCCGCGAGCCCGGCTTGATTGACGACTTGGTTCGTCAAATCCTTCGCCTGCTTCACTCCCGCGTCGGTGACGCACTTATTGAAGTCGGCACTGCCGGCGCATGTGACAACGGCCTTGGCTGCGGCATTGGGATCAACCCCACCCACCGTCGGCAGGGTCGGCAGGTTGCTCGCCGCAAAGGTGGCAGCGCACTGTCCGAGATTGGCACCCGACTGCGTCGCGCAACTGATGAGCGGCGCAAGTGGTCCTTGCTGATCCTTCGTCAAGTTGACGACAGCCTTGGTCATGCAGTCGCCGACGTTTGACGCGCTCAGGCAGCCGACCACTTGAGGCGCCAGCGTCTGCAAATTGACCGGCTGTGTCGGCAGGTTCTTGACGATCTGCTGTGTGACGAAATCGGTCACGCAGCCTTGCGCCTTGCCGCCCTCGATGACGCACTTGGCGACCGGCTGGATTTCGGCCGGGACCTTGTCGAGCACCACGCCTTCGGCGAGTTTCTTACCGCAATCGACGACGTTCCCGCCGCCGAGCATGCAAGACGCCGCGGGCTGAACGTCCGGGGGCAATTTCGCGACAGCGATAACGGCTTTGGTCGCGCAGGTCTCTGCTTTGGTGCCATCAGTCAGGCAGTTGACCGCATCCGTAATGACGGGGTCGGTGATGCCGGCTTTTTGCAGTACCGTGGTGACGGCCGCATTCTTGACGCACGTAGCGACATTTGAGCCGGCAACGCCGCACGCGACGATCTGCGTGACGATCGCGGCTTCATCCTGTGTGATCGGCAGCCCAGCCGCCTGCCCCGCCGTGACGAAAATCTGCACGGCGGTGTTGGCGGCATCCGTGTTGTCATCAGCACGGGCTGAATCAAACGGCGCCGGGTTCAGCGCAAACAACGACAGCGCAAACAGAAAACGACGAAGATACTTGTCGGCAACAAAGCCGAAGACCAACTGTTTCATCGCGCGCCCCTTCGCGATTATTCCAATTAACAATCGTCAGTATTAGAGATACCGCTAAACCAGATTCGATTGTCTGACATCGGCATTCAACATGCAACCACAGCAAAATCCACCCAAAGCGGGTTCCTGTATCATTCGATAAATCAGGCCTTTAGCCAGACCGGACAAGCAAACCTAGTTTCTGCATAAATTCCTTCCGGCGTCTTGGCGCTGAGCGAAGCTGACTTTGCAGATTGCGTACCTTTCCACGAGTTATCTGGCGGTTCCCGACATCGACGGTCAATTCCTGGCTCGCAACGAACCAAGGCTCCGGCGCATCGCGATTGCATGTGGCGCGGGTCGGATCGCAAAAACGACATGCGACCTGCGTTGGCTGCGGCAGCACGGCGCACGCCAGCGTGTGCCACCGAGCCGCTACTGACGCGTCCGAATGACCTTCAACAGCGACGGCAAGGCGCAAAGCGCCTTGCATCAGTGGACATGCAGATCATTCGGATCGTTGCGGGGCACCACGGGAATGGTCTTGAATGTGCTTGAGCTGCCGGTCCCGGCGCCGAAGCCCGACCGCCGCGCCGCACTGCCTCCTCCACCGCCCGACACGGAGCCGATCGAGCCTCCGCCGAGCCGGTCCATCGCCGAGTTGGTGCCGCTGCTGCTCACCGGCGGCCGCGCCGTTATGATCGGCGCCGCGCGCGGCGTGTCCTTGAACCCCGGCGACAGCCTCGGTGCGTTGCCGCTATTGCCATTGATCATGCTGACACCAGAGCTGCCGCCGCTCTTCGACTTCGTTGTCGATGAATTGGTGTTGCCGTTGACCATGCTGATGCCAGAGCTGCCACCGCCGCCTTTCGAAGTGCCTGACTTCGTCGTCGACGAGTTGGTGTTGCCATTGACCATGCTGATGCCGGAACTGCCGCCACTCTTACCGCCACCACTTCCGCTCTTCGTTGCCGGTGGGCAACCTGCCGCCGGCGCGTTGCCGCTGCAGCCGTTGACCATGCTGATGCCGGAGCTGCCGCCGCCGCCCTTCGGGAGTCCTGCCGTGATCGGTGGTTTCATCGGCGGCGCCCCGAGCGGCAAGCCGGGCCGGGGTGGCGGGATAACCACAGGGCCGTGGCCGCCCTCACCCGGCGCGGGGAATGTCACCGGAATTTTCGGATCGCCCGACCTGCTCGTGCTGATGCCGGAGCTGCTGACCGGCGGATTCGAAACTCCCGCGCCGCCCAGAATCGATATTTCTTTGCCGACGCCAATTCCGCGGGCCCATGGCGGTGTCTGCAGGGAGCCGCTGCCGGACTTTGGCGGAACCAGAATAGGAATGCTGACCTGATCACCCGGAAATTTTATGAGCACGTCACTATCGCACTGCCAGCTTTTCGGGGTGAGCGTGATGTCCTTCCCCGAGCCTGTGAAGATCTGCGGCTTTCCCGTCACGACATGGCAGTGATGATCATTGATCCACTTCGTTTGCGCGTTGCAGTAAGTGCTTCCCGGTCCGACGAGCGCGGTCTGGCCGGCGCCGGCGCTGGCAAACTGACTGATGCTGTGGAAGCAGGCCGCAACTGCGCCGCGGGCGCTGGGGATGCCCAAGCATGCCGCTGGCGCTGGCGTTGTATTCGGAAACTGCTTGTTGACGAAGGCGCCGCAGTTGCCCGCGTAGACTGACATCGCGCTGGCGTCCCAGAAATTTGCGCTGCAAAAATCAGGGGTGTCCAAGAACTTGGCGTCCTGCGCGGCCTGGAATTGCTGACTGATGTACGACGCCGGCCCGATGGTGCTGGTGTACAAATCCGCGGCGGTCCCCATGGCGGCGCTCACCTGGTTCGCCACATCGCTGAGCGAGTTGCCAAAGGCGGCGCAGGTCGAAGCCACGCTGCCCCGCTTGTCTGGCGGAATGCAACGATCGAACGCCTGTTCGCAGGCGCTGTTCATGCTGCCGATGCTGGCGTTCAAGGCGGGGCTCCCGGAAACTTGGGCCGCGGCCGGCACGCAGGCGATATAATTGTTGGCGAAGTAATCCTTCGGCGAGAAACCTCCGCAATCCGCCGCCGGCTTCCAGTCATTGCTGTCGCTGCCGAGGCCCAGGAAATGACCGATGTCGTCAATGGCACCCTTTACGGTGTTCCAGACGTCGGTTGCGATCGTGTCGACCGTCCCCCAGACGCCGAGCCATTTGAGAATATCCTCGCCCACGCCCAGCAGCGCATGCGCGATATCTCCACCCCAAGTGCTGATCTGTTGGATCGCCTTGGACATGTCGCCGCAGACCGTGTTGACGGCGGCGCTGTCACCCAGCAAAGCACACGGCTTGTCGATGAATTGCGTCTCGTACCAGGTGAACAACACCTGCGCGAGCGCCACCGGATCGCCCTTGCCGATGGCGTCGATGGCCTGCTGCGCCGCGGCCTCGTCATTGTGGATCATCGCTGCAACGGCTGGACCGAGCAGCTTCGCCACCTCCGGCGTCAGGAAGACCGACAGGATGATGTCGCCGGCCATGATCGCCATCTCGGTGCCGCCTCCCGTGACGACCTCGCCCCAGTTCCCGGTCTTAATGCCGTCCGCCACCATGATGATGTTCTTGAGCGTGGCTTGGTTGCTGGCATTGGGGCTCGCGTCGATCGGCGCGGGACCGGAATCCGGCCTGAGCTTCTGGATCGTGGCAATCGTGGTGTTGATCTGATTGATCGCGTCCTGGGTGATCGGCGGGTTCTGGGCCACGATCTTCGAGCCCGCGACGGCCGCGTTGATGCAATTGGCGGCGTCAGGCGCGGTGATGCATGCGACCGTGGCTTTCGCCACGACGTCTGTGCCGGGAGGCGTGCCAGGAAGGGCCGGCACCGCGGCTGATGCAAAGTTCGCCGCGCATTGACCGACATTGGCGCCCGACTGTGTCGCGCACGAATAAAACTGCCCGACGTTCGGTCCAAGCTGCTTGCCGATCTGATCTCCGACCAGGTTTCCCACCTGGTTCTTCACGCAGTTGGGAACGTTCGGGTCGCCCAGGCAACCCACGATTTGACTGGCCGGCCCCTGCAAATTGGGCGGCAGACCTTGGACCACCTGTTTGGTGATGAAATCGGTCGCGCATTTCTGGACGCTGCCGCCCTCGAGCGCGCAGACGGCGGCCCCCTGGATTTGCGGAGGAAGCTTGTCGACCAGCATGCCTTCCGCGAGCTTCTTGCTGCAGTCGGCGACATTGCCTCCGGCGACCAGGCAGTTCACCGCCGGCTGCGCGTCCGCCGGCAAGTGCAAGAGGTTGGTCGCAACTTGAGCCGCGCAACCGGCCGGGTTGTTTGAGCCGGTGATGCAGGTCACCGCACCCGTGATCACGTTCGCCGTTTGTGGGTCGGTCACGGCAGGCAGCACCTGTTGCAGCACAGCCTTGATGGCCGCGTTCTTCACGCAGTCTCCAACGTCCTGTTGGTTGGCGACGCCGCACCGCACGATCTGCGTGACGACGGTCGCTTCCGTATCGGTGATCGGCAACCCGGCCGCCTGCCCCGCGGCGACGAAAAGCTGCACGGCGGTGTCGGCGTCATCCGCGCGCGCGCGATCAGGCAACAGCGCGATCAATGGAAGCAGCAACAGGACGAGCGCAAGGTGGCAAAGACACGGCGAGCCAAGGCTGCCGGTGACAAACCGGGCAATTCTCATCGCGAGCCTCCAAATAGGAATTCGCGGTCGTCACAACGACGACTGAACAAGTATCAATGATATCGCCCCACCGTCAGGCTACGTCTTAGCGCCGCGCCTGTACATGGGGACAGCTTGAACTGGAGCGAACCTTTTTTTGCGGATTGCGAACTGCCGCATGGACAAAAAGCGCCCGTCTGAATCAACCGACGCAGACGATTCACGATCAAAATCAGAGACGGCCGAAGGACTTAAGAGGCGCCTGCTTTGTATGCGGCGCTGCGGCATTTGCAGATTGCGACGTCGCCGCTCCCGGATGTAGATTATCGGTCATTCTTTTCGCGTATGCATTTGTATTGAAATTAAAATGGCGGGCGACGGCGTCACTTCAGAGCTTCCGCAGGTCTTTCAGTTTTCGACTGATGCCTTCCGGAAGCACGAGCGGGTTTCGGCCTGGCGTGAAGCCTTCGGCCGGACGCTCCTGAATATCGACATCGCTCCGAAGTCGCCGGAGGATTTTCGCGCCAGCGCGACGATGTTTCGCGTTGCCGATCTCGGCCTGATCCGCGCATCGACATCGGCCGCGGACCAATGCAATTCGCCCAGCCTGATCACCAACGACAATGTGTGCTTCGGCGGCGTGATGGACACGCAGTGGAGCGCAACGCAACTTGGCCGGAGCGCCGAGTTTTCTGCCGGCGACGCCGTGCTCATGAGCAATTGCGATGTCGGCGCACTGACGTTCCCGGACGAGTGTCGCTACACCGTGTTTGCCCTGCCGAGAGCGCTGGTGGCCCCGCTCGTGCCGGACCTCGGTGCAGTTTTCGCGCGACGCATCCCTGCTGAAAGCCCCGCTCTGCGGATGCTGATGCAATATCTGCAACTCGGCCAGGACGACCACCTCGCGTCGAGTCCCGAATTGCAGATGGCCTTCATCGACCATGTCTGCGACCTGCTCGCACTGGCGCTTGGTGCGACGCGCGATGCTGCGGAGCTTGCACGAACGCGCGGAGTCTCGGCCGCCCGATTGCGCGCCATGAAAGAGGCCATTCGCAAGACCTGCCATCGTCACAGCCTTTCGGTCCATGACATCGCCGCGCAATACGGTGTGAGCGCCCGCTACGTGCAGAGAATCTTCGAACAAGGCGGTTCGACGTTCACCCAATATGTCACCGAACAGCGCCTTGCCGCTGCCTACAAGGCGCTTCGTCGCCGCACGCCCGCCGGACTGCCGATCAGCACCCTCGCCTATGACTGCGGCTTCACCGACGTCTCGCATTTCAACCGTCTGTTCCGGCAGCGCTTCGGCTGCACGCCGACCGACGTCCGCAATGCGGCGCGTTCCAGGGCTGAGCGATGACTCCCAATACGGCCTTCGCACCGGTTCGATTTTCGACGCGGGATCTGCCGGAGCGAGAACGGCTGCCACGCTGGCGCGAGGAGTTCGGTCGTGGTCTGGTGTCGGTCGACATCGAGCCCGTTTCGTCCAGCGAGCCGTTCCATGCCGAAGCGATCCTGCAGGCGCTGCCCGGCGTGCGCACGGCCGTCTGCACCGGTTCGGCAGCGCGTTTCGATCGGACGCGCGCCATGGCCGCGTCCGGCGACGACTCGGTCGGGCTCGTCGTCAATCTTGGACCCAAGGCTGCCGTCTCGCAGCACGGCCAGGATGTTGCCCTCGAGACCGGCGACGCTTTTCCGATCTTCACGGACGCAGCCGCGGTGCTGACGAGCAGCAATCACCTCGGCATCCTGCTGCCTCGCGCGCCGCTGGTGGGGCGCGTCGCCGACCTCGACCGGGCCGCAGGCCGCGCCATTCCACACGACAACGAGGCGTTGCGGCTGCTGACCCACTATCTGCGCCTGGTGCGAGAGGACTTCGCGCTTGGCTTGCCGGAGATCGGCCAGGCGGTGGCAAGCCACATTCACGATCTCGCGGCGCTCGTGCTTGGCGCCAGCCGGGACACCGCGCAGGACGGCGGCTTGACTGCGGTCGCGGCTGCGCGATTGCGCGCCATGAAAGACGACATTCGCAAGGCTTTCACCGATCCGTATCTGTCGGTGCACACGATCGCGGCTCAATACGGCGTGAGCGCGCGTTACGTGCAGCGGATTTTCGAGGACAGCGGGTCCACTTTCACCCAATACGTCACCGAGCATCGGCTCACCGCCGCCCACAAGGCGCTTCGCCGCCGCCCTCCCACGGGCGCACCGATCAGTTCGATCGCCTATGATTGCGGCTTCGCCGACGTCTCGCATTTCAACCGGCTGTTCCGGCAGCGCTTCGGTTGCACGCCGAGCGATGTTCGCCACGCGGCGCGTTCCAGGAACGACTGAAGCTCTGCTTTGCCTTTCAAATCGAGCACCCGTGCCGCATTTTTCGCCACGCGGTGCCTACGCGCGGCGGATCAGCGCAGCTAAAATATTGATTTCGCCTGCCAATCGACTTGGCACATCCGATGCATTAGCCTCATTGCGCGCGCTCAAAGCTTGATGGACTGGTTCCGTCCGAAGAGCGCGCCAGCCCGTTTGCTGGCGCGAACATCGGACCCGGATAACAGTTTTCCATTTTTGCCGACGGGTGCGCCGCAATGGAGGCGATGAATGCCCGTGAAGTTGCACCTCGATCATGTCGGCATGGCGTTCGCGACGCCTAACGGCACGTTTCGCGCGGTCGAACCGACCGATCTCAAGATCGAAACTGGACGTTTCGTCAGCCTGGTCGGGCCATCCGGCTGCGGCAAGAGCACCCTCTTCAATGTCATAGCCGGCCTGTTGCAGCCGACCGAAGGCCGCGTGCTGATCGACAGCGAAGATGCCACCGGCACCATCGGCCGTGTCGGCTACATGCTGCAGAAGGATATGCTGCTGCCCTGGCGCACGGTGCTCGATAACGTGATCCTCGGCATGGAAATACAAGGCAAGCCGTTGAAGGAAGCGCGCGAACGTGCGCTGCCGCTCCTCCAGCGCTACGGGCTCAAGGGCTTCGAACACCTCTATCCGAATTCGCTGTCGGGCGGCATGCGCCAGCGCGCGGCGCTCTTGCGTACGCTTCTGTTCGATACCGACGTGATCCTGCTCGACGAACCGTTCGGCGCGCTCGATGCGCAGACCAAGGCGCAGATGCAGGAATGGCTGATGCAGCTCTGGACCGACTTCCGCAAAACCGTGGTGTTCGTGACCCATGACGTGGAAGAAGCGATCTATCTGTCTGACGAGATCCACGTGATGGGCACGCGGCCCGGCCGCATCCTCGAAACCATCGCAATCGACAATCCACGCCCGCGGCCGCGCAGCATCACGCTGACGCCCGAGTTCGTTGCCATCAAAGAGCGCTGCCTGAAACTCCTCACCGTCGCAGCACCCGCGCAGGAGGCCGCCTGAGATGACCATTCAGGATACGTCTCGTGTCGCAGGCGTCGCGCACAACGACGCAAAGCCAACATCGACAAAATCCACAAGGCCTGTTCGCCGCCTGCCGGTGCAGAAAGACTGGCCGTCCTGGGCCATCGTCTCCGTCCAGATCGGCATCCTGGTCGGCATCATCGCGCTGTGGGAGATCGGCGCGCGCGCGGGCCTCATCGACGGCTTCTTCTGGTCGCAGCCCTCCGCGATCTGGCGCACCTTCGTGATCTTCTTCACCGAAGGTGACGCCTGGACCGATATCGGCTTCACCTTCCGCTCGACGATTTTGGGCTTCATCATAGGCACCACCGCAGGCTCGCTGCTCGGACTGTCGTTCTGGTGGTCGCGAAACTACGCGGCCATCGCGCAGCCCTACATCATCTGCATGGAGTCGATCCCGAAGCTTGCGCTGGCTCCCCTTGTCATCCTGGTGTTCGGGCTCGGCCTTGCCTCCAAGGTCGTCATTGCGGTGGCGCTGACCATCGTCGTCTCGACGCTGACCGCCTATGCCGGCGTCAAAGCGCTCGATCCCGACAGCGAGAAGCTGTTCTACTCGCTCGGCGCCAGCCGCTGGCAGGTGTTCAAGAAGCTCGTCGTGCCGTTCTGCCTGCCCTGGATCATCTCGGTGCTGCGCATCAACATCGGGCTTGCACTCACCGGCGCAATCGTCGGCGAATTCATCGCCTCGCAGCATGGCCTCGGCCGCACGATCTTCTACGCCGGCTCCACCTACGAGATCGCGCTGGTCTGGGTTGCGGTTTTCGTGCTCTCGATACTGGCAGTGCTCATGTACGTTGTGGTGTCCTGGCTCGAGAACATCTTGCGCAAAGGCACACGCCAATAGCTCAACAGGAGACCGGTATGGATCGACGCAAGTTTCTCGGCACCACCGCAGCGGCAGGCGCCGCTCTCGTGGCCAAGCCCTACATCGCACACGCCGCCAAGCATGAACTCCTGGTCGCCGAACCGGTGCATTCGACCGGTTACCTGCCGATGTACATCGCCATGGCGAAAGACTTTTTCGCCGAATCCGACATCAACGTGAAGATCGTCACGATCGAGACCGGAGCCGGCCACACCAATGCGGTGCTGTCAGGCCAGGCTTTCGCGTTCATCGGCGGTCCCGAGCACAACGCCTTCGCCAAAGCGAAAGGCGCCGAGTTGCGCTGCGTCGTGAATTGCGTCGATCGCGGCAATGTCTACTTCTGCGCCGAGAAGGGCCTCGCCCCAAACGGCCGCGACTTCACGAGCTTCGTCAAAGGCAAGTCGCTGGCGACCGGCTCCTTCGGCGGCACGCCGAATTCGATCACACGCTATCTCCTGAAGAAATGGAATCTCGACGCCAAGAACGACGTCACGCTGGTTGAGACCGCCAACTCGGCGATCCTTGCCGCGGTCAAAGGCAAGCGTGCCCAGCTCGGCTGCTCGACCGAGCCGTTCATCACCCAGGGCGTCAACCAGAACATCTGGAGTGAACCCTTCTACAATGTGCCGAAGGAGCTCGGCCCGTACGCTTATTCGACCATCAACATCCGGCTCGAATCGATTCAAAAGCAGCCGGATGTGGTGCGCGGCTTCGTCCGCGGCATGATGAAGGGACTGAAGTTCCTCTACGCCGACCAGAAAGAGTCCGCCGAGATCGCCAAGAAGCAATTCCCGACGATGCCGCTCGAAGACATGAAGGCCACGCTCGACCGCTCGTTCGCCGACGAGATGTGGAGCAAGGACGGCATGGTCAGCCGCGCCGCCTGGGACACCGCCAAGGCCGTGGTGATGGAGGCAGGTATTCTCAAAACGGACGTCAAGTATGAGGAAATCTTCGATATGAGCTTCGTCGAAAGCGCTCGCGCGAACCTGTAGTTCGGCTACGCTCGACGGCACTCATCCGGGAGATCAATCATGTCTGAACCAGTCTGGAACCAGTTCCTCACCGAACGCGACAAGGCCGTGTTCGGCACCTCCGGCTACGGCGCGCGTCAGGGCTTCGGCAAGCGTCCGGCGCTGCTCATCATCGACGTCAACTACGCGTTCTGCGATGAGCGGCCGATGCCGATCCTCGAGTCGATCAAGCGCTGGCGCAACTCCTGCGGCGAGGACGCCTGGGTTGCGATGCCTTATCTGAAATCGCTGATCGAGAAGGCGCATGCCAAGGGCATCCCGGTGATCTACACCACCGGCGTGCGCCGCGAGGACAATTGGGACAGCGGAAGCTGGAGCTGGAAGAACAGCCGCTCCGCCGAGGACACCGAGTCACGGCCGCAGACCAACATCGACGGCAACGAGATCGTCGCCGAGATCGCGCCCGGCCCGAAGGATATCGTGATCTACAAGCAGAAGCCGTCGGGCTTCTTCGGCACCAACATGTCGAGCTATCTGACGCTGCTCGGTTGCGACAGCGTGATCGTCACCGGCACCACGACGTCGGGATGCGTGCGCGCCACCGTGCTCGATGCCTTCAGCCTCAACTACCGCATCTCGCTTGCGGAAGAAGGCTGCTTCGACCGCTCGCAGGCGAGCCACGCCATCAACCTGTGCGACATGAACGCCAAGTATGCCGACGTGGTGAAGACTTCGGAGGTGATCGAGTTCTTCGATGGCTTGCCGTCCGGCCAATACGACTTGCCGTCCGGCTCGCCGGTCGAGAAGCATCCGTCGAAGCGCTGAACGTTCGAACGCTTGAATCAAAACGCCGCACTGGAAAATCCAGTGCGGCGTTTTCTTTATTGCGTCATCGGCAACCGCCGTTGACGAAGGATTTGCCGGGCGGACACCTCGGCGCAGCGGCCGGCGCGGGCCGCGGTGGCGGCGGAGGTGCCGGCCGGGCCGCGGCAACCGGCGGCGGTGCGGGCCGCGGCGGAGGCGCCGGCCGCGCGACAGGCGGCGGTGGCGCCTGACGCACCACCGGCGGCGGCGGCGCTTGTCTCACCATCGGAGCCTGCGGCGGGCTCGGCCGCGCCATAGCGGGCGCCGGCGGTGTTGGCCGGACCACGTGCGGCGCCGGCGGCGTTGGGGCCGAGGGCGGCGTGCGGCTTGCGCTCGACGACGGCGGCGGTCCGCCGCTCGGCGGACGGTTGAAGTTCGGAGGCTGCCCGCGTTGCGGAGCCGTGTTTGGCGTGACGTTGCTAGGAGCCAGGGCCGTGCCGGGTGCTGTCGAGCCGGGTGTGCCCGGCCTCCCGGAGAACGTCGGACGGCCACCCGGTGCCGCCGTGTTCGGCGTCACCGTGCTCGGCGCGATCGCGGCGTTCGGAGCAGCGGCGCCCGGAGTGCCGGGCGGTGTGCGGCCCGCAGTGCCTTGCGGCGGCGTGCCCGGCCGCGGACCCCAACCCGGAGGACGGCTGCCCGGTGTTCCCGGTGCCGTGGCCGCGTTGGGCGCAACCACGCCGGGCGGCGTCCGGCTTGCCGTGGCGGGCGCTCCGGGCGGCAGCGGTTGACCTTGCTGCATGCCGGGCAACGGCTTGCCGAGCGGCTGAACGGCCGGGCGCATGCCGGGACCGGTTGCGGCACCCGGCTGACCCGGTCGCGTCCCCGGCGGCATGGTCGCGGCCTTCTGCGCCACCGATGGAGGCAACGCGGGTCCGATCGAGGCCATCGCCGGTGCGGCCCTGCCTCCCGGTGCGCCACCTGGCGCTGTTCTGTTGCGGGCCGCGAGGGCTTGCTGCTGCGGACTCGTCGCCGCGGCAATCGTCGCGGGCGTGAACGTCCTGGTCTGACCGGTGCGACTGGTGATCTGCACGGTGCTCGTGGTGTTGTTGATCACCACCGTGTTGTGAATGTTGTTGTAGATGATGTTGTTCGGCGGCGGCGGCACCACATAGGCGGGTGTCCTGACCCACAGCGGCACCGGCCGGTAGATCGGCGTCGGCAACAGGAACAGACCGAGCGGCACGATCGGCGGCGGCAGCACGACGAAATCCGGATCCGGCGGCGGCAGGAAAAACACCGGCGGTGGCGGCGGCGGCTCGAACCCGAACTCCGGGTCGCTGAAATAAATCGCCGGCCGCTCGACATAGAGCATCTCATCGGGCGGCGGCGGCGGGACGTCATAGTCCACCATCGCAAACGCGCGCGGCGGTGCGAGATCGGCTGACAAGTAGGCGAGACGGCGCTCGGCGTCGCCCGCGTGCGGGCCACGCGGATAGCGCCTCAGGTAAGACCAGTAAGCCTGTGGGGTATCGAACGAACGTGTTCGCCGCCAGACGATCGCCTCACGGCGCGCCGCGACGATGGCGTGGACCCTTTTGGCATAAGGGCTATTGGGAAACGCCGAGAGGAAATCGAGATAGGCGTCGAGCGTATCTCGCTCCAACGCCGCGATGTAGGCGTCGCGTTCGTCGAAATCGCGGATCGGTTTGGTGCGGATCGAGGCGGTCTCTTCCGGCGAGACCTGCAGCGGCGGCGCATCCGGCCCGCGTTCGAAGAACACGACCTGCGTCGTGATCTTCGACGCGTTCCAGGGCACCTCGGCGCCTTTGGTCATATCGTTTACACGCAGCCGAACGCGATCGAAGATATCCGAAAGCGGCAAACCGCCATCGCGGATCATCTCCGCCAGCGCCTGCGCGTAAGGGCTGTAGGCGCCCTGCTCCGGAGGACCAATCGTTCCCGGCGCGGCATTGAACGCATACAGCGTGCCGGGATCGGGCTCCACGAGCGCAAGGCCGCCGGCCAGCGGACGGCCCGCGACGGTGAACGGCGACTGCCGCGCGGCGTCCATCACGACGATCGTGGCCTTCAACTGCAGCGAAGCGAGCGGCCGGGTGAAATCGGTGACGCGGACCGCCTCCGCGCCGATATCGGTGTCGTTGGCGATCCGGGCGTCGATCGGGACGAAGTAGTTCTCGCCTTCGAGCTGCAGTCCGTAGCCGCTCATATAGATGAACGCGATGGTGTTCGGTCCCGACTGCTGCGCCTTTGCGTGAAAATCCCGAAACGCACGTCGCAGAGAATCCTGATCGAGATCGCTGGCGCCGACCACATCGAAACCTGCGGCCTGCAGTGTTTGCGCGATCAGCCCGGCGTCATTCGCCGCCGTCGCAAGCGGACCCGCCTGATAGTTCGCATTGCCGATCACCAGCGCGATACGCGCTTCCTGCTGTTGCGCGGCTGCTGGGCCCGCTCTCAAGCATGCGAGCGCAAGTGCTGCCATCATCAGCAAACAAATCCGACGCATAGACGTCCCTCCAGGATCAGCCGCCCCGATTGTCGCAGTCGGTATCGCCACGAGGCTCACAAATCACTTTAGCGCTTCAGTGGCGCAACCGGCGCGGAATTGCGGCTGAACAGCCGTTCAGTTGCAATTTCAACGCGTTGCATTGTGGTGAGAATGAGCGGAAGTGTCCATCCTTGCGATGGCCGAGTCACAACGACGATGCGGTGCAATATCGTCGATTGCGCTGCTCAAGAACGCTGAGCGGATGTCGGTCACAACACCACGCTACGCTACGACGCTGCGTTGTCTTTGTTGCCAGCCGCACGCGCTTCTGGCTCTCGCCTATATCGGCACCGTCAAGCCATCCTCGGCGACCAGAAAGCCTTCAGCCTCAGCGTCTTTGATATGCTGCAGCATGGTCGGATTCATGTGGGTGAGCATGATCCGCCTGGCGCGCAAAACGCTCCGCTTGCGCCGGATCACGGCAAAGCTCGAATGCCCGGGAAGGTCGCGCGAATAGTCGTAACATTCCATGACGAAGAGGTCGGCGCCGTCGGCGACGGGGATGAGCGCGTCGGTCCATTCGGTGTCGCCGGAATAGCCGAGCACCCTGCCACCCCGCTCGATCCGCACCGCGGTCGACGGCGCGCCAGACTGGTGCACCACCTCGGCGGTGCTGACCGCGAAATCGAGGACATCGTGCCGCTGCCCGAGCGCGAGCTCGCGGATCTCGAGCGGGAAACGCCAGGCGTTCTTGCTCGATCGCGGGAAGAACACCTCGCAGGCCGCATCAAGGCGCGCACGAGTGCCCGGCGGGCCGGCAATCGTCAGCGGCCGCTCGCGGCGCTGATGAAACTGCCAATCCAGCAGCAGAAACGGAAGCCCGCCGAAGTGGTCGCCGTGAAGATGACTCAGCACCACGCCGTCGATCGCGTTGAGATCGACGTTGCGTGCCTTCAGCGCCACCGGCGCCGAGGCGCCGCAGTCCAGCAGGATGGTGCGGCCGCCCTCCTCGATCATGAAGCAGGTGTTGGATCGGCCGCCTGAGCCGAACGCGTCGCCGCAGCCGATGACTGTGAGCTTCATGCTGGATTGCAGAGTTTCAAGCTTTGGCGCTGGGCCGCGCCGAGACCTCGGCATGCCAGCGCTTGAGGTTGCTCATGGTGTCGGGCACCGCGAGCTTGGCAGGCTTCATGAAATCGATGCCGACCAGGCCGGTGATGTCGGCCACGGTGTAACGGTCGCCCGCGATGAACGGACGATCCTTCAGCTCGCGGTCGAGCACCGCCAGAAACTCCATCACCCGCGGTTTGTTGGCCTCGGCCCAGGCCGGCACCTGCGGCACCTCCATCTCCTTCATCGCCGGATGCGAATTGCGGAACACGTGCGCGACCTGCAGGAGCAGACGAAACTCCATTCGCCGCTGCCACATGTCGACAAGGGCCGCCTCCTTGGCGTTCCGGCCGAACAGCGGCGGCTCCGGGTGCAGAGCCTCGAAATACCGGCAGATCGCGATCGACTCGCAGATGATGGTGCCATCGTCGAGTTGAAGCGCCGGCACCTGCTGGATCGGATTGATCGCGGTGTATTCCGCCGACTTGTGCGCCATCTGGCCGAGATCGACCTGCTCCATCGGAACCGTCAGGCCCTTTTCGGCGAGATAGATCTTCACCCGCCGCGGATTGGGCGCCCGACCGCCATCGTAGAGCTTCATCGTTGACGTCCTGTTAACCACGTTTTTGGTGATCCCCTTAACCTTGTTCTTAGGGTTTAGGCGGATTCTACAGCGGTTTCGTCCGCGAAATCTTGGTCTGTAGCGTTGGTTGGGTAGCGTGAGCGTACCAGAAGCCTCTGAAATTCCCATGCCGAGCGAGAAGCCGCTGGCCAAGCGCAGGCGGCTCGCGGCGCAGCGCGTGCGCGATGCGCGCGAACGTCTGACCTCGACCACCGGCACGCGCGTCGCCTTCGATTACGAGCTGTTGCGGCAATTCGCCGAGAACCGCCTGTCGGCGTCGCTCGTGGTTCTGCTCCTGATCTGCACCGTGGGCTTCCTGTCGAGCCTGTGGACCGGCGCTCTGATGGCCGGCGCGTGGACCGTGTCGGTGCTCGTCATTCACGTCGTCATCATCACCACTTGCCGGCATTTCCTCGCCGAGCCCGCCAACACCCGCGATCTCAAGCGCTGGCGCTTCCGCTTCATCCTTCTCGACCTCTTCTACGGCATCGCCTGGATGTACAACCTCATCCATCCGGTCGGCAGGGATGAAGGCTTCGGCACCTTCATGCTGTTCGTGATGCTGCTGGTGATCGCGGTGTCCAGCATGCTCGCCTCGAGCCTGCCCGTCGCCGTGTTCGCCGCGACCGTGCCGGTGACGTTTGCGGTGGCGCTCAACTTCGTGCTGCAGGGCGACCTGCACAACTACATCCTCGCCCTCATGGCGGTCGCGGCGCAGTTCTACTTCGCGTTGCTCGCGCACCGGCTCTATTCGTCGGGCCTCGCCACCTTGATCGCGCGCGCCGAGAAGGATGCGCTGATCGGCGAGCTCGAACAGGCCAAGTCGATCTCCGACGAAGCGCGCCGCCGTGCCGAGGGCGCCAACATCGCGAAGTCGCAGTTCCTGGCCCAGATGAGCCACGAGCTGCGCACGCCGCTGAACGCCATTCTCGGCTTCTCCGAGGTGATGAAGACCGAAGTGTTCGGCGCCCATCAGGTGCCGGCCTACAAGGAATATTCGGGCGACATCCACCAGTCCGGCCAGCACCTGCTCAACCTGATCAACGAAATTCTGGACCTGTCGCGTATCGAGGCCGGGCGTTACGAACTCAATGAAGAGCCGGTGTCGCTCACCGTGGTGGTCGAGGACTGCCACCATCTGCTCAAGCTGCGCGCGCAGAACCGCGGCATCACCATCCACGAGGTGTTCGAGGACAACCTGCCGCGGCTCTGGGCCGACGAGCGTGCGATCCGTCAGGTGTGCCTCAACCTCTTGTCCAACGCCATCAAGTTCACGCCGTCGGGCGGCGAGATCTGGCTGAAGGTCGGCTGGACCGCGGCCGGCGGCCAGTACATGAGCGTGAAGGACACCGGTCCGGGCATCCCCGAGGAGGAAATCCCGATCGTGCTGTCGTCGTTCGGCCAGGGCTCCAACGCCATCAAGTCGGCGGAGCAAGGCACCGGCCTGGGGCTGCCGATCGCCAAGAACCTCGTCGACATGCACGGCGGCACCTTCACGCTGAAGTCGAAGGTCCGCATCGGCACCGAGCTGATCGCGACCTTCCCGCCGGAGCGCGTGATGGCCGCGCTGCCGCCGCTGTCGGAAACCGCGCCGCCGATCCAGCCGCAGCACCCGCAGGAACTCAACACGCCGAAAAAGAACCGGCGTTCGCTGTTCAAGATGGTCGGCTGAAGCTTACCAAAGCTCCGTTCATTCCCGCGAAAGCGGGAATCCAGTTCTGCCCGGAGGAAGTGTTGCCTTTTCACGCTGGGTCCCCGCTTTCGCGGGGACGAACGGACTGCGGCTCGATTGCGTTCCGCCGCGCCAAGCCTATGTTGGCTTCGATTCCCTTCACGCGGATCGCCGCCTCGATGGAAAGCCCTTGCGAGAAAATCTGCATCGTCGACACGGCGAGCGGGCTTTGCCGCGGCTGCGGGCGTTCGCTGTCCGAGATCGAGCGCTGGACCGCCTACAGCGACGGCGAGTGCCGCCGCATCATGGCCGAATTGCCGGCACGGCTGACCGCCATGACGGCGCGGCCTGCGCCCCATTCATGAGGATCGTTTTGTGGTGAGCCGCCGCCTCCTATGGGTCGTCATGATCGGCATCGCCCTCACACTCGGCGTGCTGATCGCGAACCACGACCAGGGCACCATCGCGGGGCTCAACACCAACGACTTCGGCTCATTGGTCTATCACGTCGGCCTCGTGGTGCTGGTCGGCAGCGGCGTGCTGGTGATGTTCCGCGAGCGGTTGACGCAGGCGCTCGAAGCCGCGCTGTTCTGGGCCGTGATCGGCTTCATTCTCGCCTTCGGCTACACCTATCGCGCGGAGCTCAAAGGCATCGCCAACCGGGTGATGGCCGAACTGATGCCAGGCCGCGCCGCGCAGCGCGCCGAGCGCACCGTCGAAATCGTGCGCGGCCGCGGCGGCGACTTCCAGGTGGCGGCGCAGATCAACGGCACCCGCGTCGCCATGGCGCTCGACACCGGCGCGAGCGCGGTGGTGTTGACGCAGGACGCCGCCAAGGCCGCGGGCCTGCCGCTGGAGCTCCTGTCCTATTCCGTGCCGATGGAGACCGCGAACGGCCGCACCCGCGCGGCTTCGATCACGCTCGACCGTCTCGTGGTCGGCGACATCGTCGAGCGCGAGGTGCCGGCCCTGGTGGCCCAACCCGGTCAGCTTCGCGTCAGCCTGCTCGGGATGACGTTTCTCAACCGGCTGGCGAGCTGGCAGGTCCAGGGCGACAAGCTGACGATGCGCGGCAATCCATAGCGACGCAACATCGGCGCCAAGCTCACACCAGGCTCGCCATGAAGCGCGACGAGACGAGCAGAAGAAAAATACCGAAGCCCACCTCGAGCTGCCGCTTCGACAGCCGATGCGCGAGCAAGGCTCCGTAGGACGCGGTGAAGCTCGACACCGGCGCCATGATGGCGACGCCGATCAGCGACACATAACCGATCGACAGCGGCGGCAGGAGCGCCATCTTCGGCCAGCCCGCGATCATCAAGCCGATGGTGCCGGCGATCGTGATCGGCACGCCGAGACCGGCCGACGTCGCGACGGCGTTGTGCAGAGGCTTGCCGTACAGCGTCTGGATCATGTTGGAGATCGAGCCGCCGCTCACGCCCATCAGCGCCGACGTCACCCCGATCAGAAAGCCATAGCTTGCCATCCCGATGCCGGTTGGAAAATCATCGGCGATGCGCCAGCTGTCGCGGCCGAACAAAAGCTTGATCGCGATGACGGTCACCACGACCGTGAACACGATCTTGAACACCGCGCTCGGCGCGAAGTACGCGATCACGGCGCCGACCGCAACGCCCACCACGGCCGGCACCGTCCAGGCGCGCACCACCTCGGTCAGCACTGCGCCTTTGGCGCGATGCGTGAGATAGGAGCGGATGGTGGTCGGCAGGATGATGGCGAGCGAGGAGCCGACGCAAAGCTGCATCCGCACCTCTTCGGGCACGCCGAGCACGCGAAACACCTCGTAGAGCACCGGCACGATGATGGCGCCGCCACCGATGCCGAACAGCCCGGCCAGGATGCCGGTCGCGACGCCGGCCACGACCACGGCCGCGACGAGCCAAGCCAACTCGCCGAGCGGCACCCCAAGCAGCATCCAATATCCTCGAAAACCGAATCTACGCTGCGGTTTGCGCCAGTTCCGCAGGCCTGTCCACCACCAGGGCCAGCGCTTCTGCCAGGACTTGCGCGCATGCGCCGGGCTTGACGGCTTCGGTTGCGAGATGCCGGCGGTACGCCCGCGCGCCCGGCACACCGTGAAACAGGCCGAGCACGTGGCGCGTGATGGAATTCAGCCTCACGCCGCGTGACAGCTCACGCTCGATGTAAGGCAGCAGCGCCGACGCCGCCTCCTTCGGCGAGGCAAACGGCGCGGCCTCTCCGAACAGCATGGGATCGGCAGCCAGCAAGCGCCACGGCTCCTGATAGGCGGCGCGGCCGAGCATCACGCCGTCGACGTGAGCGAGATGATCGCGCGCCGCCTCGATCGACGGCACGCCGCCGTTGATGACGATCGGCCAGTCGGGATACGCGGCCTTCAGTCGATAGACGATGCCGTAATCGAGCGGCGGGATGTCGCGGTTCTCGCGCGGTGACAGGCCGGAGAGCCAGGCCTTGCGAGCATGCACGATCAGCGCGTCGGCCCCGGCCCGCCTCGCCATCGCGGCAAAGGCCGGCAGCACCTGTTCCGGATCCTGCTCGTCGATGCCGATGCGGCACTTCACGGTCACCGGGATTGCGACCGCGGCCTTCATCGCGGCGACGCAGTCGCCGACCAGCGCAGGCTCCGCCATCAGGCATGCGCCGAAGCGGCCCTCCTGCACGCGGTCCGACGGGCAGCCGACGTTGAGATTGATCTCGCGATAGCCGAACTCTTCGCCGATGCGCGCGCACTGCGCGAGCGCCGCGGGATCGGAACCGCCGAGTTGCAACGCCACCGGCTGCTCGGCGGGGTCGAAGCCCAGGAGCCTGGTGCGGTCGCCATGCAGCACCGCGCCAGTCGTCACCATCTCGGTGTAGAGCAGCGTGCGGCGCGTCAGCAGACGATGGAAGAACCGACAATGGCGGTCAGTCCAGTCCATCATGGGTGCAATGCTGAAGCGTCTTTGCTGCATCTTTTCGCAGTCTGCTCACTTGCTTCGCTGGCTCCAGCGGACAGAACCAGCAGTATGAGTTGGGTTCAACCCAGACCTATGCGCACAATTTTCACATCTTGCAAATAACGGGATTTTGAACAAAGCAGAAAGAGAGATCGACGTTTCTACGTTTACATCATTTTTATTGGCCGTGACCGCCCCGCCATCTCCAATCAGACACCGACCGAAAGCCTTGTTGATGGCATCTCAATAGTCGGAATTGCAAATCTATGACGTTCAAGCCACGTCGCAACTTCGAAGTAAGAGTGCGCTTCCTCTGCCAGTCCCGCCGTGAACATGCGCCATTGATCTAGATTTCGGAAGGGCACTCCAATCAGGATCGGGATTTCGGCTGCGGCCGCAGTGGCAATGATGTCCCGCAGGCCACCTCCCTCCGCTTCGACCTTTCCGAACTTGTTGATGATGAGAAGTGATGGTCCGCGCGCCACTGCGTCAGCCAATAAATGCGCGGCTTGGGCCAGCGCCCCGCGATCCAACCGACAGCCTTGCGCCTGCGAACCGCGAAACTCTGAAATGCGAAAGATCTCGCCGGAAAGCAATTCCTCGACTTCCATGTCACATTTTGCACGGTCGCGAACGAACGTGTTGCGCTGGACCAGTCCGCCGACATTCACCCCCGAATCCCTGAGGCTGTAACCGAGATCGGCGAGAACGCGATCTGCCGCAATCCCATCGCTGTACAAGAATGCGAGTATCGAGGGAGTCATTTTTCGAATTCCTTTGCCTGTATGGAACGCGCCCCGCGTCACCCATCAGCATCCGTATTCGCGGCTGTCACGCCTGCGCTTCACCAGCATCGGTCCGTAGACTGCGACGAAGATGGCAAAGGACGTGAACCACCCCGCGGCCGCAATGTACAAAAGCCCGGCAGTGAATTCCGGCACAAGCGGCGCAACCGCGCGCGCGAGCGCCGCCAGTAGAATCGCCGCGTAGATCAGGCTGGTGGTCGGCGGCGACGAGATGTCGTGGCCGGTATGGCCACGGATCGCCCGCGTCATGATGGCAAGCGTCATGGTGCCGATCGCACCCGAGGTCCACGCGTGAAGCGCGCCGGTCGGCGGCAGGAACTCCGGCCAGATGATCGAGACGGTCAACGCCAGCGCGCCGAGCGGCACGAAGACGTAGCCGAGGTGAAGAATAAGAACGATCGGCTCACTCGCGCTTCTGAGCCCGGCCCAGCGAGACAAACGCACAGCCTGCATGATCGCCGCCGCCGCAAGAGCCACGCCGCTGCCCTGCCACGCTGGAGCAATCATCCACAGCACCAGGGCCAGCAGTGTGACTCCGATCGCCACGAAATCGAGGCGGCCGAGCGGCGCCGGCCGGTTTGGATCACCCCGGCGCGCCAGCCAGTTGTGGGTAAAGCTTGGGATGACGCGCCCTCCGACCAGCACGATCAGCGTGACGATTCCTGCTATGGCGGCGCGGACGCCATAGTCCGGCGCACCAGAGCGGATCACTTCGAGATGGAAGATCACGTTGGCGACCGCGATCGAGCCGGTCAGCGCCACGACCTTCAGATTGCGCCAGTTCTTGCCGGTGATGATTTCACGCAGCACCGCACCGCTCAGGACAAACAGATACGCGCCGTCGATGATCGCAGCCGCCGCGCTGCCGATCTGGTCCGTCATGAGCATGGCGACGCGGCCGGCGAGCCACAGCAGGACCAGGCCCAACAGTGGCGAGCCCTGCAACGGCAGGCGGCCAGTCCAGTTCGGGATCGCGGTCAGCAGGAACCCGGTCAGCACCGCGGACACGTAGCCGAACAGGAGTTCGTGCGAATGCCAGGCGACGGCGCCGTAACCGGTTGCGAAGCGACAATGGCCGGACAGAAGCCCGATCCAGAGCAGCATGGCGATGCACGCCCACACACCGGCGCCGAGGAAGAACGGCCGGAAGCCATAGCTCAGCAGCGGCATCGAGCCGGGCCGCAACCGTGGAATGCCGCCGCGCGGACGAGATTCGGGTGTGACGGATGGATTCGAGAGAAACACGGGTCCTTCACCTAGTGGGCATGTTTCAGAACATAGGCGAAGGCGCGCTGCAAACAGACCGCGCCTGGATCCTCGGCGCGCCCGAGCAGACCCATCAGCGTGACCCATTCCTCATCGGACGCATCCGCCGCATAGCGCCGCATGGCGCTTGCTGCATAGGCGCCGAGCGGCTCGCCCGTGGCGTCGGCTTGCTCGCGCAACTTCGAGATCAGCGACAGGTCGCCGATATGCAGAATCGTTTCGGCGGCGAGTGCCTCGTCATCGAACCGCGCCAAGACATCTCCGAGCAGCATCTGCAACTCCGTCAATTGACGCGGTGCGCTTCGGCGCCTTCGATCTCGACACCCTTGATCTCGGCACGCGACACCAGCCGCGCGATGTACTGCGCGGTGGCTCTCCGGGTCACGCCCTCGCGCAGATAGTCGGCAACGCGCTCGAAGACCATCTCGAACGGCAGCTGCCGGCCTTCGATACATCGATCCAGCCGCACGATGTGCAGCCCATAGCGCGTCGGCACGAGGCTTTGGCAAAGCTCGCCCGGCTGAAGTGCCACCAGCGCCCGCTCGAACTCCGGCGTCGTCTGCCCTGTGCTGATCTGGCCGAGGTTGCCGCCCTGCGCGCCAGATGGACACGCGGAATGCACCTCGGCCAGCTCGGCAAAACGCCCGGGCTCACGCTGCAACTCTGCGAGCACGAGCTCGCCCTGCCGCTGCGCTTCGGCGAAGGCTGCCGGATCATCGTGGCGGGCTGAGAACAGAATGTGAGCCGCCTCATAGATGTCCGCCGAGCGAAACCGCGCCAGATTGCGTTCGAAATAGCGGCGGCAGACCTCTTCGTCCGGTTCCGGCGTGGTGATCTCTTGTTCGGCGAGCGCGCGGAGCAGCGCTTCTTCGTCGGTCTCGCGCCGCCCGGTCTCATCGGTTTCCGGCTCGGCCGCAATGCGAAGCCTGCGAGCCTCCTGCAGCAACAGTTCGCGAACCACCAGCGCTCGCGCAGCGCTCTGCCAGGCGGCGAGCGGCTTGTCCGCCGGATGGTTCTGGATTTCCCGCGCAATGGCGTCGCGTGAAATCACGACACCGTTGACGCTGACCAGCGGCGGAGCCGAAGGAGCGGGTCGGACCGCTGCGGGCTTGGGAGGGCCGCTGTTCCCGGTGTTGTCGATCACGAGCGTCATGGCACTACTCCGCTGGCCTCAGGCTGGGACGGCCGGCGAGCCGTCGCGCCGGCGCAAGCTCCGGCTCGGTGCCGGCACCACGCGCCGCACGGCGCAACGCCAGCGGCCGCCTGGTCCGCACCACCTGATAACCGCGGCGGCCGAGATACCAGACCGGCGCGCTGAAGACGTGCACCAGGCGCGTGAACGGGAACACCAGGAAGATCGTCATGCCGAGGAACAGGTGCAGCTTGAAGATCGGATGCACGTCGGCGACGAGCGCGGATGCGCCGGGCTGCAACGTCAGGATGCCCTGGGCCCAGTTCATGAACTTCACCATCTCGTGGCCGTCGAGATGGCCGAGCGAGACGAAGATCGTCGACAACCCAAGTGTGAGCTGCACATAGAGCAGCAGCAGGATCGCGATGTCGCCGAACGACGACGTCTTGAAGATGCGCGAGTCGCACAACCGGCGATGCACCAGCAGCGTGGTGCCGATGAAGCACATCACGCCGGCGACGCCGCCGACCACGATTGCCAGCCATTGCTTGAAGGTGTGCGAGATGCTGAGCGCGTCGAACACCCAGATCGGCGTCAGAAGACCGGCGGCATGTCCCATGAAGATGATCAGGATGCCGACGTGGAACAGGTTCGAGCCCCACATCAGCTGGCGGCGGCGCAACAGCTGGCTCGATCCGCTGCGCCACGTGTATTGCTCGCGGTCGAAGCGAACGAGGCTGCCGACCAGGAACACGGTCAGGCAGAGGTAGGGATACCAGCCGAACACGATGTAATTCAGCGTCTCGCGCATGTTGGCGACCTCAGGAATGCGAGATGACTGGGCGGGATGCCGCCGTGGCGACACCCGGAGCAGGCCTGCGGCCCGCTCTGATTTTTGCGACGATGCCGTCCTTGCAGCTCGTGGCGTTCGGGCCGAAATTCACCGGCTCGTCCTCCCACGCGGCGTCGAGGGCCTCGAGATCGTCGGCGTCCGGATCGGGCAGCGCCAGCAGCGCCGACACGTCCTCGCCCTTGGGCTTTGACGCCGCAAGCGACACCAGGGTACGGAACACCGCTTCGTAGGCCGAGTGGCGCTTGCGCAGCCGCTCCGCCAGCGCCTGGAAGATGTGCGCCGGCTGGGCCAAGAGCTCGTAGGCTTCGGCGCGCGGTTGCGTGGAGAGAAACTCCAGGAACAACGGCACGAAGTCCGGCAGCTCGGCAGCACGGATCTCGAGCCCGTTGCTCTCATACAGGCTCTTCAGATCGATCATGGCCTGACCGCGGTCGCGGCTTTCACCGTGCACGTGCTCGAACAGATGCAGCGACAGCGAACGCGTGCGGTCGAACAGCAGCACGTAGCGCTCCTGCAGGTCGTAGAGATCGCCGGTGGCGATCTCGTTCAGAAGGCCATCGAGCTGGCGGCGGATCGATCCGGAGATCAGCGCCTCGCCGTCGAGGGCAACGATCAACTCGGGGATCGCCTGTTGCAGCTCTGCGGTCGGATAGCTGAGCAGCGCCGACAGCGCCTTGAAGGTGATGGTCGTCATGCGACCTCCATTGGGGTCTTGAACCGCGTTTTGCCGCTCTTCGGCGTGCCGAACAGGTTGGTGGTGGTTTCGCCGCCCGAGCAGCCGTTGCCGAAGGTGAAGCCGCACGAGCCACGCAGGTCGTAGGCGTCCTCGTCGACCTCGCGGTGCGCGGTCGGGATCACGAAGCGATCCTCGTAGTTGGCGATCGCCATGGTTTGGTACATGTCCTCGATCGCGAGCGAGGTCAGGCCGACGCGCTTGGCGATGCTCTCGTCGATCACCCCGTCGATGGTCTTCGAGCGCATGTAGGCCCGCATCGCCAGCATCCGCTCGAGGCCGAGCGCCACCGGCTCTTCCTTGCCGGCGGTCAGAAGGTTTGCGAGATACTTCAGCGGAATGCGCAGGCTCCGGACGTCCGGCATCTCGCCGTCATGGCCGATCTTGCCTGCGGCTGCGGCCGACTGAATCGGCGACAGCGGCGGCACGTACCAGACCATCGGCAGCGTGCGGTATTCCGGATGCAGCGGGAACGCGACCTTCCACTCTATCGCCATCTTCCAGATCGGCGAGCGGCGGGCACCTTCGAGCCATGCCTCCGGTATGCCGTCGGCGCGGGCCTGCGCGATCACCGCCTCGTCATGCGGGTTCATGAACACGTCGAGCTGGGCCTCATAGAGATCCCGCTCGTTCGGCGTGCTCGCGGCCTGCTCGATGCGGTCGGCGTCGTAGAGCACGACGCCGAGATAGCGGATGCGGCCGACGCAGGTTTCCGAGCACACGGTCGGCTGGCCGGCCTCGATGCGCGGATAGCAGAAGATGCACTTCTCGGATTTTCCGCTCGACCAGTTGTAGTAGATCTTCTTGTACGGGCAGCCGGACACGCACATGCGCCAGCCGCGGCACTTGTCCTGGTCGATCAGGACGATGCCGTCCTCCTCGCGCTTGTAGATCGCGCCCGAGGGACAGGCCGCAGCGCAGGTCGGATTGAGGCAGTGCTCGCACAGCCGCGGCAGATACATCATGAAGGTGTTTTCGAACTGGCCGTAGATGTCCTTCTGCACCCCTTCGAAGTTGATGTCCTGCGAGCGCTTCGCGAACTCGCCGCCCAGGATTTCCTCCCAGTTCGGCCCCCAGTTGATCTTCTCCATCCGCTCGCCGGTGATCAGCGAACGCGGCCGCGCGGTCGGAAACGCCGACATCTCCGGCGCCTTCTGCAGGTGCTCGTAGTCGAAGGTGAACGGCTCGTAGTAGTCGTCGATCTCCGGCAGATCGGGGTTGGCGAAAATCTTCGCCAGCACCCGCCACTTCGAGCCGATGCGCGGCTCGATCTTGCCGTTCTTCTTGCGCTTCCAGCCGCCGTTCCAGCGCTTCTGGTTCTCCCAGTCCTTGGGAAAACCGATGCCCGGCTTGGTTTCGACGTTGTTGAACCAGGCGTATTCGACGCCCTCGCGATTGGTCCAGACGTTCTTGCAAGTCACCGAGCAGGTGTGACACCCGATGCACTTGTCGAGGTTCAGCACCATCGCGATCTGCGCGCGGATTTTCATTCTGCAGCCTCCATCTTGGGCGCTCTGTTGGGCGCAATCGCCAGCGGTTCGGGTTGGTCGGCGGTCGGCTTGTCGAGCCAGTCGACCTTCGACATCTTGCGGATGATGACGAACTCGTCGCGGTTGGTGCCGATCGTGCCGTAGTAGTTGAAGCCGTAGGACTGCTGGGCATAGCCGCCGATCATGTGCGTCGGCTTCACCACGATCCGCGTCACCGAATTGTGGATGCCGCCGCGCTGGCCGGTGACCTCGGAGCCCGGCACGTTCACGATCTTCTCCTGCGCGTGATACATCAGGCACATGCCTTCCTTCACGCGCTGGGAGACCACCGCACGCGCGGTCAGCGCGCCGTTGGAGTTGTAGGCCTCGATCCAGTCGTTGTCGGCGATGCCGGCCTTCCTGGCGTCGGTCTCGCTGATCCACACGATCGGCCCGCCGCGCGACAGCGTCAGCATCAGCAGATTGTCGGTGTAGGTGGAGTGAATGCCCCACTTCTGATGCGGCGTGATGAAGTTGAGGACGATCTGCTTTTCGCCGTTGGGCTTGGAGTCGATCACCGGCTTGACGGTCTTCAGGTCGACCGGCGGCCGGTAGACGCACAGCGCCTCGCCGAACGCCCGCATCCACAGATGATCCTGATAGAGCTGCTGACGGCCGGTCAGCGTGCGCCACGGGATCAGCTCATGGACGTTGGTGTAGCCGGCGTTGTAGCAGACCTTCTCGGACTCGAGCCCCGACCAGGTCGGCGCCGAGATGATCTTGCGCGGCTGCGCCACCACATCGCGGAATCGGATTTTCTCGTCTTCCTTGGGTATCGCGAGATGGGTGTGGTCGCGGCCGGTGGTCTTGGACAGCGCGTCCCACGCCTTCACGGCGACTTCGCCGTTGGTTTCCGGCGCGAGCGACAGGATCACCTCGGTGGCGTCGATGTCGGTGTCGATCTTCGCCAGCCCCTTGGTCGGGCCCTCGGCGGTGACCGTGCCGTTGAGGCGCTTGAGCAGGTCGACCTCGTGCTCGGTGTTCCAGGCCATGCCTTTCACGGCATTGCCGAGCTTCTGCATCAGCGGACCGAGCGCGGTGAAGCGCTTGTAGACATTCGGATAGTCGCGCTCGACCACGGCGACCGCAGGCATCGTCTTGCCGGCGATCGGCTCGACCTCGCCCTTCTTCCAATCCTTGACGTCGATCGCCTGGGCGATCTCGTTGACGCTGTCGTGCTGGATCGGGGTCATCACCACGTCCTTCTCGACACCGAGCACCTCGGGCGCCACCTCCGAGAACTTCTTGGCGATCGCCTTGTAAATCTCCCAGTCGCTCTTGCACTCCCACACCGGATCGACCGCGGCCGACAGCGGGTGGATGAACGGATGCATGTCCGAGGTGTTGAGATCGTTCTTCTCGTACCAGGTCGCGGTCGGCAGAACGATGTCGGAGTATACGCAGGTGGTCGACATGCGGAAGTCGAGCGTCACGAGGAGATCGAGCTTTCCTTGCGGCGCTTCGTCGTGCCAGGAGACCTCCTTCGGCTTCTTCTTGCCGGTCTCGCCAAGGTCCTTGCCCTGCACGCCATGCGTCGTGCCGAGCAGATGCTTGAGGAAGTATTCGTGACCCTTGCCCGAGGAGCCGAGCAGGTTCGAGCGCCACACGAACATATTGCGCGGCCAGTTGTCCGGATGGTCCGGGTCCTCGCACGCCATCTGCAACTCGCCGGACTTGAGCGCCTTGGCGACGTAGTCCTTGGCCTCCAAACCCGAAGCCGCAGCCTTCTTCGCCACGTCCAACGGGTTCTGCTTGAGTTGTGGCGCCGACGGCAGCCAGCCCATGCGCTCGGCGCGCACGTTGTAATCGATCAGCGCGCCGTCCCACGGGCCAGGAGGCGCGGTCGGCGACAGGATTTCGTCGACGCCGACCGTCTCGTAGCGCCACTGGTCGGTATGGGCGTAGAAGAACGAAGTCGAGTTCTGCTGGCGCGGCGGACGCGCCCAGTCGAGTGCAAAGGCGAGCGGCAGCCAGCCCGATTGCGGGCGCAGCTTCTCCTGCCCGACATAGTGCGACCAGCCGCCGCCGGATTGCCCGACGCAACCGCACATCACAAGCATATTGATGACGCCGCGGTAGTTCATGTCGCAGTGGTACCAGTGGTTCATCGCCGCACCGATGATGATCATCGAGCGGCCGTTGGTCTTCTCGGCATTGAGCGCGAACTCGCGCGCCACCGTGATGATCTGGTCGCGTGGCACGCCGGTGATCTTCTCAGCCCAGGCCGGCGTATACGGCACGTTGGCGTCGTAGGACCGCGCGACGTGCTCGCCGCCGAAGCCGCGGTCGACGCCGTAGTTGGCGACGAACAGGTCGTAGACGGTCGCGACCAGCGCTTCGCCGTCGTTCAGCGCAACGCGCCGCGCCGGGAGCTTGCGGACCAGCACGCTCGGATGATCGGTGCCGGCGAAATGGTCGTGCTCGCGGTTGCCGAAATACGGGAACGCGACGTCGACGAGTTCGCTCCGGACATCGGCGAGCGACAGGCAGAGCTTGGTGTCACGGCCCTTGGAATCCTTCTCTTCGAGATTCCACTTGCCCTTCTCGCCCCAGCGGAAGCCGACCGAGCCGTTCGGCACGACGATCTCGCCGCTCGCTTCGTCGACCGCGACGGTCTTCCATTCGGGATTGTTGGCTTCGCCGAGAGTACCGGCGAAATCCGAGGCGCGTACGAGCCGGTCAGGCACGTACCGTCCCTCGGATTTCACCAGACGCACCAGAAATGGCATATCCGTATACTGGCGCGCGTAGTCGGTAAAATACTTGGCCTGCCGGTCGACATGGAACTCGCGCAGGATGACGTGGCCCATCGCCATGGCGAGCGCAGCATCGGTGCCCTGCTTCACCGAGATCCAGAGATCGGCGAATTTCGAGGCTTCCGAATAGTCCGGACAGATCACGACGCTCTTGGCGCCGCGATAGCGAGCTTCGGTGTAGAAGTGTGCATCCGGCGTGCGGGTCTGCGGAACGTTGGAGCCCCACAGGATCAGGAAGCCGGAGTTGTACCAGTCGGCGCTCTCCGGCACGTCGGTCTGCTCGCCCCAGGTCTGCGGCGAGGACGGCGGCAGGTCGCAGTACCAGTCGTAGAACGACATACAGACGCCGCCGATGAGCGACAGATAACGCGAGCCGGCCGCGTAAGAGACCATCGACATCGCCGGGATCGGCGAGAAGCCGATGATGCGGTCGGGGCCATGCTGCTTGATGGTGTAGGCATTGGCGGCCGCAATGATCTCGGTCACCTCGTCCCAGGTGGCTCGAACGAAACCGCCGAGGCCGCGCTTCGACGTGTAAGCCTCGCGCTTCTTCGGATCCTCGTCGATCGAGGCCCAGGCGCCGACCGGCGTGCGCATGACGCGGGCATCGCGCCACAGCTTGAGCAGCCGCGACCGCACCAGCGGATACTTCACGCGATTGCCGGAATAGAGATACCAGGAGTAGCTCGCACCGCGCGAGCAGCCGCGCGGCTCGTGATTCGGCAGCTCCGGCCGCGTGCGCGGATAGTCGGTCTGCTGCGTCTCCCAGGTGACGATGCCGCCCTTGACGTAGATCTTCCAGGAGCACGAGCCGGTGCAATTCGCGCCGTGCGTCGATCGCACGATCTTGTCGTGCTGCCAGCGCTTGCGATAACCGTCCTCCCAGCGGCGGTCTTCGGTGGTGGTGATGCCGTGGCCGTCAGAAAAGGGCTCCGCCGGACGCGTGAAGAAGGTCAGTCGATCGAGGAAGTGACTCATTGCGGCTCTCCACTATTCCGCGGGTGTCGCAGCGGCGACGGGTGTTGAAGGGGTCGCGGGTGGGCGCCGCTCCACGTCGTAGAGCAAGCCGCCGCGTCGGGTGTAGAAGCCCCAGGTGATGACGAGGCAGCTCACGTAGAAGATCAGGAAGCCCCACAGCGCGGCCTCGACGCCGCCGGTGAGCCCGATCGAGGTGCCGTAGGACTTCGGGATGAAGAAGGCACCGAAGGCTGCGATCGCCGAGGTGAAGCCGGTGATGGCAGCCGACTCCTTCTCGGCCTGGCGCAGCCGCGCCGCTGCATCGGCCTGCGGCATCAGGCGGTCCATCTCCTTCCGCATGATGTTGGGGATCATCTGGAAGGTCGAGGCATTGCCCACGCCCGCGGCGAAGAACAGCACCAGGAACATCGCGAAGAAGCCCCAGAATGCGCCCGGCTGCTCCTTGATGCCGAGGAAGTAGAGCACGCCTGCGCAGCCGGCCATCATGAGGATGAAGACCCAGATCGTGACACGAGCGCCGCCCCACTTGTCGGACACCCAGCCGGTGGCCGAGCGCGACAGCGCACCGACCAGCGGACCGAGGAACACGAAGGGCAGCGCATCGATCGCCGGGAACTGGGTCTTGGCGAGCAGCGGAAAGCCCGCCGAGAAGCCGATGAATGAGCCGAACGTGCCGGTGTAGAGCCAGCACATCACCCAGTTGTGCTTGCGCTGGAAGATCACGGCCTGCTCGCTGAACGAAGCCTTGGCCGCGGCGATGTCGTTCATGCCGAACCAGCAGGTGAAGGCGCTGGCCGCGATGAACGGCACCCAGATGAAGCCGGCGTTCTGCAGCCAGAGCGGAATCTGCTGGGCTCCGCTCTTGACCATCACCGGCTCGCCGCCGAGCCAGCCGAACACACCGGCCGTGATCGCAATCGGCACGACGAACTGCACGACGCTGACGCCGAGATTGCCGAGGCCGGCGTTGAGCGCAAGCGCATTGCCCTTCTCCGACCTCGGGAAGAAGAAGGAGATGTTGGACATCGACGAGGCGAAGTTGCCGCCGCCGAAGCCGCAGAGCAGCGCGAGCGTCAGGAACAGAACGTAAGGCGTGCTCGGATTCTGCACCGCATAGCCGATGCCGACCGCCGGGATCATCAGCGACCAGGTCGCAACCGTGGTCCACAGCCGGCCGCCGAAGATCGGCACCATGAAGGAGTAGAAGATGCGCAGCACCGCGCCGGAAATGCCCGGCAGCGCCGCGAGCCAGAACAGCTGCTCGGTGGTGAAGTTGAAGCCGATCGATGGCAACTTGGCGACCACCACCGACCACACCTGCCACACCGCAAAGGACAAGAGCAGCGCCGGGATCGAGAGCCACAGGTTGCGCCGCGCAATGGCGCGCCCCGTGGTTTCCCAGAACTTCTTGTCCTCCGGACGCCAGTCCTTGATGACCTTGCCGGAGAGCGCGCCGATATGCTCGGGCTTGTGGATCTCCTGCATCTCGGGAAGCTCGGGGAGCTTGGCGAGCTCCGCCTCGGCCACACCGCGCTCCATCTGCCGGATCGCCATGTGCATCCACAAGAGCGCACCGGTGACCAGCAGGAACAGCAACATGAAGCAGCTGGTCCAGATTCCCGTCAGATCGTTGAGCGCGCCGAACGCGATCGGCAGCGCGAAGCCGCCAAGCCCGCCGATCATGCCAACCAGGCCGCCGACGGCGCCAACGTTCTTCGGGTAGTAGACGGGGATGTGCTTGTAGACCGCGGCCTTGCCCAGCGCCATGAAGAAGCCGAGCACGAACACCGTGACGATGAAGAGCGGCAGACCCATCTCCATGTGGAAGGCAATCGGGCCCTGGATGCCGCGCACGACGTAATCGGTCGGCGGATAGGCCAGCACGAAGGTGCAGACCACGCTGACCATGAAGGTCCAGTACATCACGCGCCGCGCGCCGTAGCGGTCCGAGAGGTGCCCGCCATAGACACGGAACAGGCTTGCCGGCAGCGAGAACATCGCGGCTGCCATGCCGGCCGTCTTGATGTCGATGCCGTAGACGTTGATCAGGTAGCGCGGCAGCCAAAGCGACAGCGCAACGAACGCGCCGAACACGAAGAAGTAATAGAGGCCGAAGCGCCAGACCTGGATGTTCTTCAAGGGTTCGAGCTCGACCCACGCGCTGGTCGGTTTTTCGCCGCGGGCGCGGCGCTCGCGCAGCACCGGATCGTCGGTGGTGGTGAACCAGAAGACGACGGCCATCAGCGCGATGGCGGCGGCCCAGACCTGCGCGGTCACCTGCCAGCCATAAGCGACGAGGACGAACGGCGCGACGAATTTGGTGACGGCGGCACCGGCATTGCCAGCCCCGAAGATGCCGAGCGCGAGGCCCTGCTGCTCGGACGGATACCAGCGCGAGACATACGCGATGCCGACCGCAAACGAGCCACCGGCGATACCCACGCCCAGCGCGGCCAGGAGCATCTGCGGATAGGTGTGCGCATAGGACAGAAGGAAGGTCGCGACCGCCGCCGCGAGCATCGTCACCGTGTAGACGACCCGGCCGCCGTACTGATCGGTCCAAATGCCGAGCGCCAGGCGAATGAGCGAGCCGGTCAGGATCGGGGTGCCGACCAAGAGGCCGAATTCGGTCTCGTTGAGGCCGAGCTCATCTTTGATGCGGACGCCGATGATGGCGAAGATGGTCCAGACCGCAAAACAAACTGTGAATGCGATGGTCGAGAGCCACAGGGCCTTGCCCTGTTCGCGTGTTGAAACGGGTTCTGCCCCAGACATGATTCCCTCGTTCCGGCCTGATTTCCAAATGCCGAAACGACGAATACCGAGATGACCTGCGAGCACGTTGAGCTAGATCAAGCGTAATACTGCACTTGCGAAGAAATCGACTGCAAAGTAACGCAGTTGATCTCTTCGAATATTGGAAATGATCTTTGTTTTATTATCGATTGATATTTATCAAGACATTGCTTGGCCGCATTGGGTAGGGTCAAAAACATGCGCAAATCCGACGCCGAATTGGTTCGCCATCTGCCGCTGTTCGCGGACATGGCCGACGCGCATTTTGATGCGCTGATGAAAGCCGCGTTCCTGCAAACGTTTCCAGAGCGCACCGTCTTGATTCGAGAGGGCGATCTGCCGGATTTCCTCCATGTTGTGGTCGAAGGGAGCGTCGAGCTGTTCGCGAACTGGGAAGGCCATGAGACCACCATCGACGTCATTCGCCCACTGACCACTTTCATTCTCGCGGCGGTCATTCGAGACGAGGTGTATTTGAAGTCGGCGCGAACGCTTGGTCCCGCGCGCATCCTCATGCTTCCGGCGGAAGCCGTACGGGACCTGTTCGGCCGCGATGCGGCCTTCGCCCGCGCCGTGGTCGGCGAATTGGCCGAGCGCTATCGGCGCACGATCCGAGTCCTGAAAGACCACAAGCTCCGATCGAGCATCGAGCGGCTGGCGAACTGGATTCTGGAAGAGGATCGCCTTCAGGGCGGCCATGACCGCGTCACGCTTGGCCACGACAAGCGTACCTTGTCCGCGCGCTTGGGCATGACCCCGGAGAACCTGTCTCGAAATCTTGCCGGCCTGTCCGACCACGGCGTGTCGGTGTCAGGCCGGGACATCGCCATCATCGACAAAACAAAGCTGCGGCGCCTCGCCAAACCTCACCGGCTGATCGACGAGTCAGCCGCGTGAAAAGGCGCGCCCTAGATTGTCGATGATGGCTTCCGTGCTCATTGAACGCCTGTTCGTAGTCCGGCGATCCCAAACGTACGTCAAGCGGTACGACACGCAGCAATCCGTCAAACACAACAGCTGAATGATAAGCAAAATCCCTCTCGGTCGCTCCTCTCCATCATGGGTGCTACGGCAAACCGCCATTGCTGGCTTTTTGGCGATTCCGCAGATTTCTCGGGCATTTTCACAGGGTTGCCGGCTCGCTGATCGCTGTTGGTTTCTGCGTATGTTCTCATATTGTCGCAAGGCAAGTACGTTGAAAACGTACCCGCCCACGATGGGCACAATAGTCGAACGCACACGTAAGAACGGCCCGTCCGTTTTCGACGCGCAAATCGTCATAATGCGGGCCGGCAAGATCGTCCACCGGGAGAGCCAAACCTTCGACCGGAGAGCCGCCTTGGCAAGCCGCTCCAGAAAACCATCGATGACTGGGGCCGCTATTTAGACAGAAACCGACTTGAGGCCGGACCCGTCCTTCGTCGCGGGCGCGCGTGGTCGATGACCAATCCCGCGCGGCGCGAAGCACAGCGGCAATACGAAGAACTACGCGACCATATCAACGCCGCCGAGCGCGGCAAGGAGACCGATATGAAGGCATGGACAGGACTTGGCTGTGAGCAGCTCGCGGACATCGCCAGCAAGTACGAAGCGGCCATTCTGGTCGCACTTGAGCGAGCAATCGCGCTGCACCCAAGTGATCAAGCGCCGATGAAGAAGAAGATGACCGGATTACAGCGCGGAGTTCACTTGTCGTTAAGCGCCCAAAGTCCGCTGCGCCCCAGACAACCAAGCTGCAACGGATCCCGTTCAATGTCGGCAAAGTGCCAATGGCGTCAGTTCGTGTCACCCACGGTGGGGTCCGCGATCATCTGACTGGTCACGCGATTTTGTCTCGATGAAACGTTGCCGCGGAAGGTAGACAGATACATCGAACAAACAGCAATGCTTGTTGCGCTGACTAAGAAGGCGATGAAGCCGGCGAATTGGCGTATCCAGAATAGCTGCTTTTGGTAGCCGTCGGAGCCAAACTGATAGCCGAACTGATAGAGAGACAGCAGAAGAACTGCCGGCATCAGGATCATAGCGATCACGTCAGACGGCCGGCTAGACATCAGCGGCAGCGAGGCCACCATGAATAGCCAGGGGATGTAGAATTGCTGATGACCGACCTTATAGAGGGTAAGCATCGTCAAGTAGCCGATGACGACGCCTTCAAGCCAATTGAGACGCGCTTTCCACGAAAAAAGTAGCGTGGCCGCGACGCCTAAGACAACGAAGAGCGAATTGTACCTGATCAACCAGCCGGTAAATCCATCGCCGTACACGCTGCTCAGAGCGCTAATGATAGAGAGGAGCTTTGGACCTCGTTCCGCACCGAATGCGATTGCCCTGAGGGGGCCATTTCCCCAGACCGCGAGAGCGGCCGCAAACCCGAGGCCAAAGACCCCTGCTCCACCCGCAATGACGATCCAGCGTATGCGGCCTTTATCGAGCGCAAAGAACGGCAGCAGCAACAGCGGATAGTATTTTGTGAGGGCCGCGACGCCAACAAGGACGCCGCAACAGAGGAATTGGTTTCGACACCTCAAGATGACAGCGCCGACAAGCAGCGTGGCGACCATCGCATCGTTTAGGCCATAGATAATGCCCATACCCACGACCAGCACGTTGGTTGGAACTGCGAGCAGATAGACTATCAGGATCGGACTTACGCCTCTTCGCCTAAGTAGTTCCGACACGAAAAATGCGTTGGCGATAAGCATTGTACCGACTATGACGAACTTCGGTGCAAGCGGACCAAAATGGCGAAGCAAGCCGGTGACAGTGTGCAAGGGTCCATAAGCATTCTCAGGTTGCCAGGGGTCCTGACCTGCCAAGAAACTATCCCAAAGCTGAAGGTAGGCCTCGTAGTCGTGCTGTATTCCAGACCGCCAGCACAGCCAAAGCATCGCAAGCGACCAAGCCATCAATCCCGTGAGGATTGCCTGGCGCCCCTTGGTTAGCCCGTTCCCAACGTTCTGCATTGATATCGCACCCCCCGAATGTCGGAAGTTGTCGAAAGCTGACGTTCCATTTGCTCCGCCCACGACTGCTCTCGTGCTTGCAACCTCGCGCCAAGTAGCGGAAGTGCGAGTAACGTATTGAAATTACCAATGACCTTATAGCGCGCCTCCCCCATGTTCGATCCGGGACGATCCGGACCGCACATGCAACTTTGGCCTTTCCGCGCTGAGCGCAAATCTACCACCACGGGCCGGGAAGCCCTGGTCGACTATGCCGTGCGTACATCATCGGACATCGCGGTCTCGCCAGAGCGCGCGCTCCGCTGCCCAGCGGTCTTTGCCGGCGTGCGCGTTCGCTGCGAAGTGCTAGGTACCTTGCCCATCGTCCTCTACAAGCGCCGAAACGACGACGGCAAAGAGCGCGCGGCGGATCATCCGCTCTATCGATTGCTTCACGACCGCCCCAACGGCTGGACGAGCGCCGCTCAATTCGTGATGGAGCTCGAACACGACGCCATCATGCACGGCGCGGGCTACGCGCTTGCCAACCGCAACGGCGAAAGAATCGTCGAGTTGATCCGCCTTCACCCGCATGCAGTGACGGAAGAGATCGACCGCGCAACGCTCGAGCCGGCGTATAGGGTTACGGCAGCGGGCGGGCAACGCACGTACTCTTGGCGCGACATTCTGCATGTCCCAACCATCGTGGGAACTTCGATGCCCCTGCCCTCAACCGCTCTGCCATCCGCCAATGCAGCGAAGCGATTGGCCTCGCCATCGCAATAGAGACGCATGTTGGCAAGTTGTTCGGCAATCCGCGCAGGCGTGCACCTCAGTGATCTCGCCGTCTCCATCACACAGCGCCTGTCCTATTGCGCCGGCAAAGTCTGAATTTCGATATGGGCGTTTCGCACAATCTCGCGCCAGCGCGGTATCTCGGCGCGCACGAAGCTTGCAAACTGTTCTTGCGACATCGCCGGAACCGGATTTTGCCCTATCGCCTCGATCCGTTGCCGGACGTCCGCTTCGCTGAAGATGCGATTGACCTCGCCATTGATGAGTTTGACGACCTCCACGGGCGTGGCCTTTGGGATGAAGATGCCATTCCACGAGGTGACGTCGATCCTCGGCACGCCAGCCTCCTCGATGGTCGGCACTTCGGGCGCAGCCGCCGAGCGTTGCAGCAACGGCGTTGCAATGGCGCGCAACTTCCCGTCACGAACCAGAGGCAATGCAGGCACGATGTCGCTGAATCCGACCAAAACCTCTTCGCCCGAGATCATGGCTGCCAGCATCGGCGGACCGCCGCGATAAGGCACGATCGTGAACTTCGTGTCGGTCAGTCGACTGAATTCCGAAATCGCGAGATGGGTACCGGCGCCAAATCCTGAGATGCCGACGGCAATCTTGCCTGGTTCTTTTTTTGCAGCCTCCACCAGGTCCTTGGCCGTGCGAACACCAAGCCTTGGATTGGCCACCAGCAGCATCGGACTCTGGGCAATCATCGCCACCGCTTGAAAGTCCCGCTCGGTGTCGTAATCGAGGGACTTGTAGAGAGCGAGATTTGTGGTCAGCGGAGAATTGGTGGTCATCAGCCACGTATAGCCGTCGGCAGCCGCCTTCGCCGCACGCGCCGCGCCGATGCTGCCGCCTGCGCCTGCCACGTTCGAAATGACGACAGGCTGGCCCCAGCGCTCGGTCAGCTTCTGGCCCATGATGCGCGCCATCAGGTCCGTGGACCCGCCCGGCGACGATGGCACGATGATCGTGATCGGACGGTCCGGAAAGGCCAGAGCGAGCGTGGACGACAGCACCAGCGCGCCGACGCCAAACGCGATCTCCCGTATCGCTGTACGTAACCTCATTGTGCTCGCCCCTCTCCTCTTGCGCTCCCTCAGAGATATCCGCGCTCACGCCAAAAACGTTCGGCGGCAGGATGCAAAGGCACATCGATCGGTGTATCGGGAGCATCGCGGCACATCCGTTCGAGCGGAAGCGGGCCATCGCCATCCCATGGAATGAGATGTTTGCGCGCATCGAGGGCGGCGCACATCTGCGTGACCAGGGCGTCCGGAAGATCGTCGCGGACGAAGACGGGCCAGCCGCTGAAGTCGATCGTCAGGACGTCTTGCGACAAGGCCGGGTATTTAGCCTTGGCGATCGTACCGCGCCTGTAACCCAAGGTTTCGAGCTTGCGCACGGTCTGCTCGGCCAACGGCAGTATTCTGATGCCCGCCGCCAGGACTTGGGGAGCCCACTCGTATACGCCTTCGTCGAATATGGCGTCGAGTTCGCCGCGGATCAGACGTTCGAACTTCGGCTCGTAGAAATATGGTGTCCTGCCTTCGTATGTGACGGTGCCGCCCCACGATTGCAACTCGGCCAGTGAAAAGCCCGCAGCATGAAGGATGTCGTCGAGCATCGAGTGAAGGCAGTGATCTCGCTGTCCCCGCAGCGAGAGGCGCAAAGGAAGCCGCCGCTCACGGATATCCTCGAAGCGAGACAGCCCGGTGCTCGGATGCACCGCAAAAACATACTGGTCGTGGGACGGGATCACCGTGATGGTGCGAACCGGCGCCGGCGGCTTCGTCGGCGATCCGCGATGGGCGACGGCCAGCGCACCGGACGGGTTGATGATCGCCACGGCGGACTCTCCCGACACCACGGCATCCACGCCCTCGCCCGTGCTGGAGCCGAACAGACGCAACGGCCAATCGGCTTGCTCGGCGGAGCCCTGCGGGCGCAGCAGAACCTTCGCCTGACGCATCGGCTGGTCGTTCATCGCCACCAGTTCGCAAGCCATTTCCAGCATGATGCGCGATCGGATTGCGACGGGGCTGGGCGTGGATGGAGGTTTGGACATCCGGCGACAGTTCGATGGTTGAGCGGCAAGACATTTAAGCGTGCCGCCACACCACCCGTCAATTTTCCGCGGATTGGCCAACCCAGTTACGGCTCGCGACGTCGCACGGCTCTCGCCGATACCTGCGATTGGTGACGAAGTTGGAAGGCCCTCAGCCAGGATGGACAGATGTAAACCGCCAGCCGTGATCATCAGGGCCGGCGGTCGTTCTTACTCCACGCGGATGTTTGCAGTGCGGCTGACTTCGGTCGCGATCGTGCTGTCCTTTTCAAGCTGTTTCAGTGCGGCTGCCCCATCCGCACCGATGACCTCCACGCCAGCGGTTTCGAAGCGGGCACGCGTCTCAGGCTCGGCCAGCGAAGCAACGACGTCGGCCGTGATCTTATCGCGCAGAGCCGCGTCGATACCGGCGGGCGCATACAGCCCGACCCACTGCGTCGAATTGAAGCCCGGCACAGCCGTCTCTGCGATGGTCGGCCAGGATGGATCGAATTTCGAGCGCTTCTCGGTGGTCAGCGCCAGAACCCTCATTCGTCCAGACTGGACGTGAGGCAGCGCCGAGGAAATCGCAACAACTCCGAGCGAGACCTCGCCGCCGGCGATGGCGGTGCCGGCGGGGCCGCCACCCCGATAGGGAACGTGAGTGAGCTTGAGCCCGAGTGCCGAGAACAGCCACTCGCCCGTCATGTGATTCCACGTACCGACACCGGGCGATGCCCACGCGAGATGGCCCGGCTTGCTCTTCGCGTCCGCGATGACGTCCGCCAGTGACTTGTAAGGCGTCGCGCTGTTGGCGACCACCAGCATGGGGTTGTTCGTCACCATCGCCAGCGGCACGAAGTCCTTGCGGAAGTCGTACTTGGTGTTTGGATTGATGACGGGATTGAGCGCCAGCTCGGCATTCGTGCTCATCAGCAGCGTGTAGCCGTCGGGCGTTGCCCGCGTGATCGTGCCAACCGCGATCGAGCCGCCGCCGCCCGGGCGGTTTTCGACAACGACTTGCCTGGCCCAGAGCCGGGACAGACGTTCCGCCAGAACGCGAGCGGCGATGTCGGTAATTCCGGCCGGCGAACTCGGCACGATGATCTGCACCGGACGGTTCGGAAACGATTGGGCGTTGGCGGACGATACGCCACACGCCACGACGAGCATGAAGCAGACAACAAGTTTTCTCACACGGATGGTCCTCGAGTTGGTGCGGAGCATGAAAGCAAGCTGAATGCCAAATAGCCGGGACTAGTCGCCCCTGGTCACCAGCTTGTTCGCATAGCCCGGCAGGACCGAAACATCGATCAGGTAAGGCCGGCCTGAGGCCACGATGGCGAGACCGCGCTCCAGCGCCTCCAGCAGCGCCTTCTTGTACTTGACGGGCCCTTCGGCCTCGACGCCCTGCGATCGGGCCAGACTGGCGATGTCCAGCGCCGGTTCGTCGATGCGCAGTCCGATCCATTTGTTGGAGACCGGCCGTGACCGATCCTTGGCCACCGCTTCCTGATGGATCTCATCGTTGAAGTTCGAGCGGTTGTTCGAAATGATGAACAATGCCGGGATCGAATAGTGCGCGGCCGTCCACAATGCGGTTGCGCCCTGCATGAAATCGCCGTCACCGTCGACGGAAATGACGAACCGATCCGTGTCCTTGAGCGCAAGCGCCGCGCCGATGGCAAGGCCCGGCCCCGCGGCGAGACCCGCGCCACCGTCGTGGCCGAGATAGTCCAGTGGATCGTTCCAATGATAGGCACGGCCGGCCCATCCGAATGAAAGGTGGGTGAGCGTGAACTTCCGGTCTCTGCGTATCTCCGCCAGCGCCACCTCGATATCGCTCGGCATCAGGACCTGATCTGCTCGCTCGCTGTAGTTCAGCGGCTCCCACTTGCGCCGCGACTGGCCATCCCAGCGCTTCTTTCCGCCGAGCACGCTCTCGAGGGCGGGATACAGCTGTTCGACGAAAGCATCGGGATCCGCGGCGATGCCGATGTCGGTCGGCGGCAGCCCGAAGTAGTCCATGCTCCAGCCGTTGTGCAAAACGTCGTCCACCGAGACATGGACGATCTTCGCTTTGATCGTCCCTGTGCGGCGGTTGAGCTGGCGCAGAAAGCCTTGCAGATCGCTGTAGTCGAAGCTGACGATCAGATCTGCCGCTCCGAGCAAATCCTTCGCGGCCGCGCTCATCGAGCCCATCGGCGGCAGCACATGCAAGCCGTGCTGCGTGGGGAATGCAGCCCGTTCCCGTTGCGAACTCATGACCGAAGCACCCGCAAGTTCCGCGAGCTTCACCCGTGCGTCCCAGTGCGCCTGATCGCGCGAGCCGCGGCCGAACATGAAGACGGGGGTCTTGGCCGCCTTGATGGCGTCCGCAACGGCCTGAACGTCCTGGGCCGGAGCGGCTGGGCGGGTCTTGGGACGATAACGCTCGATGTCGGGGATATGGACTTCGCCGGAGACCGCCTCTTCCTGAAGGCCCGCATCCAGACAGATATAGACCGGTGCATTCGGGGTGGAGCACGTGAGTTGGTAGCCACGTAGAAACGCTTCCACGACGCCTTCCACGGAGCGCGGCTCATCGTCCCATTTGACGTAGTTGCGCAGCAACGCGCCCTGGTCCTTGCAGGTATGAATCCAGTCGATCCACGGCCGGCGCTTTTCCGGAACGACCGGGCCGGTGGCGCCGATCACGACCATCGGTACGCGATCGCAGAAAGCATTGAAAAGCCCCATCAGACCATGCATCAGGCCGACATTCGAGTGCAGCACCGCTGCCATCGGCGCATCGGCCGCCTTGGCATAGCCATGAGCAATCGCGACGACATGGTCCTCATGCAGACACATGATCATCTGCGGGTTCTGATTGCCGAGATAATTCACAAGACTGTCGTGGAAGCCGCGGTAGCTCGCGCCGGGATTCAACGCGACATATCGAATGCCGAGCTTTCGGAGCATTTCGGCGGCAACGTCGCTCTTCCAGCCGATCGGAAACTCCGCAGGCAGATTCGGCTGGTCGACGTCGCTCATCTTGATGTTCTGCATTTTCTCTCTTTCTTCATTCCTCGTGAGCACGCACGCGCAGGAGTTCAGCCGCTGCCCAAGCTTCAGGGCATGGACGGCGGCGCCTTCCGGTGCTGCGTCGCCTGCTCATAGCCATAGGCAAGCTCGATCATTTTCGCGTCGTCGTAGGGCCGACCGAGGAACGTGATGCCGGCAGGAAGATTGTCCCGCGTGAAGCCCGCTGGCACGACGATCGACGGCACGAACATCAAATACGTGTTGATGTGAGGAGCGCCTTTCTGGTCGACGAAGGGCGGGTTGACGCCGTCCTTGATCAACGTCGGCTGATGCTCGACGGCCTTATGAACGATCGCGTCGAGCCTGTGGTCCGCCATGACCTGCAGCAGATTGATCATCAGTGTCTCCCGCGCCTTCATGTAGGCGTGGTGCTGCGCGGGCGTATCGGCGTTGGTCCAGCGCCGGTTGGCACTCTTCGAGACTTTCGCAAACAGCGGAGAGGCCATTGCGGCTTCGCGGGTGGCGAACGGCGCCTGCCCGCCGGCGAAATACAGTTCGAACATCCGATCGTCGGCCGCGACGTCGCGCGCGCGCAGATCGAGCAGAGCGTTGAGGTCCGGAATGACGATTGGATCGATCACATCGGCCCCCGCCTTCCGAAGATCGGCCACCGCCCTGTCGAACACTGCCGTTACTTTCGCAAAGTCTTCGGATCCGGGCTCGGAGTCATAGCCCATCGATTGCCGCAGAATGCCGAGCCGCGCGCCTTTCAGGGCATCCGGCTTCAGGCCGGCCGAATAGCTGTCCGCGGTTCGACCGATGCCATATGCGGTCACGGGATCGTTCGGATCGTACCCCACCATTCCGTCGAGCAACTTGGCGAGGTCAGTTACCGTTCGCGCCATCGGACCGAGCGAGCCGTTGACGGTCGGCCAGCCGCCATACACGCCGCCCCGACTGACGAGTCCGATGGTCGGTCGCATGCCGACGACGCCGTTCCAGATCGCCGGGCGGCGGATGGAAGAAAAGCCCTCTTGTCCGACCGCCACGGTGCAGAAATTCGCAGAGACGGCGGCGCCCGAGCCGCCGGACGATCCGCCGGCAGTTCGCTCGTGGTCGTAGACATTCCTGGTCGAACCGAACAGCGATCCGTGGGTATCGCCGCCGCCGAGTTCGCCGAGCGTGACCTTGCCCAGGAAAATGGCGCCAGCCTTCCGCAGCTTCGCGACCGCAAAGGCGTCCGCCTTCGGCATGTAGTCCTTGAACAGCACCGAGCCGAGCGTCGTGGGCATTCCAGCGACGTCGCCCTGATCCTTCATCAGGATCGGAATGCCGTGCATCGGCCCGACAAGGGCCGACGACCGCATTGCTGCGTCCAGCCGATCGGCCTCTTCGAGGGCCTTCGGGTTGAGAGAGATGACGGAATTGATACCAGGCCCCTTCTTGTCATAGGCCTCGATGCGATCGAGATAGGCCTGGACGAGTTGACGCGCCGTGAGTGCGCCATCCCGATAGGCCGCATGGATATCCGCGATCGTCGCTTCTACGACGCGAAAGGGCTTCGCTGCCATCTGTCCTCTTCCTTCACGTGTTGTTCCGACCTGCGTGTCGCGCACGGCTTGTCGCGATCGAGACCTGCCTTGGCATCCCGCGCGGTGCTCAGGTCGAAGAGCGGCTCGCGCGAACGCGCCCAGGAACCGGCGCAAGCGCCCCAGATCGGGAAAACTCCGTCGACCACAACATCCATGCGCTGGCATCCGCCGATGGAAGCATTCGGCGCAATCCCTCAGTTGGGGGGATGACCGTTGCCGATACGAACACAGCATACGAAAAATAGATAAGTTTACAAACGTTTTCTAACTGCTTGTCTGGCTCACGCATTCGGCGCGCCCAGACCCCGCGCCCCGAAACAGGACCGCTCGGCGCACTCCGAACAAATTGCCGCGAAGCGAATTTGCAAGACGAAAGACGCCTGCCCGCGCCCCCGGCTCTCTATGTCTCGAAGCGGCCGAACGGACAGACGGCGCCGACGCAAAGCGCCGGGCCGTTCGCCCGCATGGTTGCCGACGCTTGCTTATTGGGCCTTGAGGTTGGCGGCCCGGATCGAACGGCCGTACTGCTCGTTCTGCCGCCTTAGCAGCGCGGTAAAGTCGGCACCGCACGCGACCGTCGGCGCGAGGCCCTGCAGCGCGAGCTTCTCCTTCATTTCGGGCGATTCGCCCGCTTTGGAAAACCAGCTCCGAAGCTCGCCAACGACACCATTCGGCGTCTTGGCCGGAGCAAGGACGCCATTCCAGCTTTCCTGCTCGTAGTTCGCGTAGCCGGACTCCACGACCGTCGGCACGTCCGGAAGTCCGGGGAAGCGCTTGAGCGAACCGACCGACAATGCCCGGAGCGCGCCGCTCTTGATCTGCTCGGAGACGCTCGTGTAATCGGCGTACACCGCCGCGACATGGCCGCCGAGCAACGCCGTGATCGCAGGAGCCGTTCCTGCGAACGGCACGTATGTGACCTCGACCTGGGCGGCCAGTCGGAGTGCCTCGAGCGCGATATGGCTTGCCGTCGCTGGGCCGGCACTGGCGAACGTGAGCGATCCGGGCTTGGCGCGCGCGGCGTCGATCAGCTCGGCCAGAGTGCGATACGGCGAGTTCGCCGCCACGACCACGAACAATGGAAAACTGACGATATTGCAGATCGGCTCGAAGCTGGTCATCGGGTCGTAATTCTGCGGCCTGATGTGCGGGTTGATGAGAAATGCCGGATTGGTGATGAGCAATGTGCTGCCATCGGGCGCGGCGCGCGCAACAAAGTCCGTGCCGATCGCGGTGCCGGCGCCGGGCCGGTTCTCAACTATAACTGTCGCGCCTTGGGCGCGATTCACCTGCTCTGCGAGAATGCGCGCGAGAATATCGGCGCCGCCGCCTGCCGACAACGGCACGATGATCCTGAGCGATTTGGCGCCCTGGGCGCTTGCATCCGCATTCATCACGAGTCCGGCCGACGCCACAACAAGCCAGCAGGCGAAAGCCGTCAAGGCCTGCATCCGGCGAGCCCGCAGGCGTTTCGAAAAGCGCTCGATCATGAACTGTGCAAAGTTCGGCACTGTCTCTGCCCCTCTGATATGAATGCGATTTGCGTTCGCTATGGCTGGTGCGTCGTCAAAGCCGAGGCACCGCGTTCAAGAGCCGCTGGGTGTAGGCATGCTGCGGCGCTTCGATCAGCGCGCGCGTCGGGCCGCGTTCGACGATCTCGCCGCGCGAGAGCACGACCATGCGATCGCAAAGATATTCCACGACGGCGATGTTGTGGGTGACGAACAGCACCGTCAGTTTCATTTTGTCGCGGATGTCCAGGATCAAATTGAGAACCTGCATCTGCACCGAGACGTCGAGCGACGACACCGGTTCATCCGCGACCAGAACCGCGGGCTCCATCACGATCGCCCGGGCGATACCGATGCGTTGGCGCTGGCCTCCGCTGAATTGATGCGGATAGCGCTCCAGGTCTTCGGTACGCAGCCCCACCAGATTGAGCGCGCCCGCAGCGCGTTCGGCGATTTCGCGACGGCCGACGCCGGCCAGCCGCAGGCCTTCGCCGACGATATCGCGCACCCGCATCCGCGGGTTGAGCGACGAGGTCGGATCCTGAAATATCATGCTGATCCCGCGTTTCGACGCCGGCACGTGGATGCCGCGCGATACGTCGACCAGCACCCGCTCTCCGAGATGCACGATGCCGCTGTCTGGCTGCAGAAGGCCAACTGCAATGCGGCCGAGCGTGGTTTTGCCTGAGCCCGATTCGCCGACGATGGCTAGAATCTCCGACGGTCGCACGTCGATCGAGATGTCCTTCAGCGCCGGCGTGCGATAGGCGGGCTTCAACAATCCGGCAGGCGTCACGAACGTCTTGCCGATGCCGCTAAGGCGCAGCGCAGGCAGCTCGTTCGAGGAAGGAGCCTCGCGATTCAACTGAGCGGATGCAGACATCGGACGCTTTGCGTTGGACTTGCCGCCGAAGTGTCGATGCGGGCCGAGCGGCATTCGGGATGGACATGCGTGCAGCGCTGCGCGAACCGGCAGCCGTCGAACCAGTGGTCGACGCGCGGAACGTTGCCTTCAATCCCGGCCTGGCGCGCAGCTCCTTCGCGCAGCCGCGGCATGCAGGCAAGCAACGCCCCGGTGTAGGGATGCGCCGGCCTGCCGATCACATCGGCCGTCGGGCCGGACTCCATCAGCATACCGCCATAAAGCACGCCGACCCGGTTTGCGAAGCGGTTCACCAGCGCGAGATCGTGGGAAATGAAGAACACCGACAGACGGTATTTCTCCTGCAGCCGCACCAGGATTTCGAGCACCTCCTGCTGGATGGTTACGTCGAGCGCGGTGGTCGGCTCATCGGCGATCAGCAGCAGCGGATCGTTGGCAAGCGCGATCGCGATCATGACGCGCTGACGCATGCCGCCGGATAGCTCGTGCGGATATTGCGCGGCGACCTTTCCGGGATTGTCGAAACGCACGTCCGCTAGCAGTTGCATGATGCGCTCGCGCCGCGCCGAGCGGCTCGCGGACTGGTGCGTCTGCAAGGCTTCGTCGATCTGCGCCGCAACCGTCATGATGGGATTGAGCGAGGTCATCGGCTCCTGGAAGATCATGCTCATCGCTTGACCGCGCAGCTTGCGCATCGCCCGTTCCGGCGCCTGCGCGACATCGGTTCCGGTGACCAGGAGCGAGCCGGCGATGCGAAGTTTGCCCGGGGGGAGAAGCCGCATCACGGCCTTGGCGATGGTGGTCTTGCCAGAGCCGCTTTCGCCGATCAGCGCGAAAAACTCCCCCCGCGCCACGCGAAAGCTCACGTCGTCGACAACCTTGAGCTCGCCGCCGTCCTGACGCAGGAACAGGCTCAGGTTCCGGGCCTCGAGTACGATGTCGGAGTCGGCTGTCATACGAGATTCAGGTCGGCTTTGGGATCGAACAGGTCGCGCAGCCAATCGCCCAATAGATTCAATCCGATGACGGTGATGAAGATGCCGAGGCCGGGAAACACCGCGAGCCACCAGGCTCGCGTGATGTAGGAGCGGCCATCCGCGAGCATGCCGCCCCAGGTCGCGGTGCCTGGCGGCACGCCCAAGCCAAGAAAGCTAAGGCTCGCTTCAGCGATGATCGCGGTCGCCATGCTGAAGGTGGCGACGACCACGGCCGATGCGACGACATTCGGGATGATGTGCCGCCGCAAGATCCACACCGTGCCGCCGCCCATGATCATCGACGCCAGGACGAAGTCGCGCGAGCGCAGCGCCAGAGCCTGGGCGCGGGTCAGGCGCGCATAGGGAATCCAACGCTGGACGGTCAACGCGATGATGAGGTTCGGCAAGTTCTGGCCGAACAGCGAAACGATCGCGATCGCCAGAAGGATCGGCGGAAACGCCCAGAACGTCTCGACGACCTTCTGCAGCACGACGTCACGCCAGCCACCGAGGAATCCCGATGTCGTGCCGACAAGCACACCGACGACGCCGGAAATGACCACCACCGAGGCGGCGATCATCAACGACACACGGGCACCCGAAACCATACGCGCGAAGATGTCGCGCCCAAGCTGATCGGTGCCGAAGATATAGCCCTCAGCGAAGTCGAACGGCGGCTGAAGCGACGCGATCAGATTCTGTTCCTCCGGGTCGTGCGAGGTCAGAAACTGTCCCGCCAGCGCCATCATCACGATGCTGCCGACGCAGAGTGCGCCGATGATGAACTTGGTCTGGAGAAATGTTCTCGCTCTCAATGCCGCGCCCCTCCGGCCGCAGCGACGCGCGGGTCGATGACGAAGTAAAACATGTCGATCAGCACGTTCAGCGCGATGAACAGCGTCGTGTACACCACGACAACCCCAGTCGTAAGCGGCGTATCACGCACGTTCACGGCCTGATAAAGCAAGCTGCCGACGCCCGGCCAGGAGAAGATCACCTCGACGATGATGGTGCCGCTCATCAGGACGCCGAGTTCCAGACCGATGATCGTGGTGATCGGGATGGCGGCGTTCGGGAGAAGATGGTGGCGGATGATCCGCGCCCGGCTGACGCCCTTGGCCACCGCGGTGGAGATGAAATCCTCCTGGCCGACGTCGATCAGGGCTGAGCGCGCGATGCGGGCGATGATGCCGACCATGCCGGCCGCAAGCGTCATGGCCGGCAATGCGAGATGGAGCAGCACCAAGCCGAAAGTCCGGAATTGTCCGGCCATGAGGCTGTCGACCAGGTAGAACCCCGTGCTTTCGGATATCGGGGTCCCATAAGGCAAACGTCCGCTCGACGGCAGGATGTGCAGGTCCGCGGAGAAGAAAAGCACAAGCAAAATGCCCATCCAGAACGATGGCGCGCTGACGCCAGCGACCGCAATCATCGAAACGAGGCCGTCGACCCACTTGCCCTTGTTGAGTGCGGCGGCGATGCCGAGCGGCACACCGACGCCAACCGCAATGACGAGCGTGACCAAGGCGAGTTCGAGCGTGGCCGGCAACCGCTCGGCGATCATGGCGATGACCGGCTGCTGATATCGCAGCGAGGTCCCGAGATCGAAGTGCAGAACGTTCAACAGGAACTTTCCGAATTGCACGTAGAGCGGCTGATCCAGGCCCCACAGCAACCGGAGTCGTTCCACCTCCTCGGGACCGGCGTCGCTCGAGGCGAGCATCGAGGCTGCATCGCCCGGTGCCGAATGCAGCAGAGCAAAGATGCCGCAAATGACCAAAAACAGCACGGGGATGGCCCCGGCCAATCTCAGGAGAATGGCTCTCAGCATTCGAAACCGTCGAGATCAGGCCGTCGCAGCATGCAACAGTGCGTCCCCGCGAGTTGCCGGCATATTCTCTTTCGATAAGCCTAACTGACCTTTCAGTCAAAAAACAGGATGGCCCGCAGCACGGAACGTCGCAGCCGTTAAATCCGTCGACAATTGTTGCGTCGCGTCGCATCATCCGATTGCGGCCCGCCCGAAAGCTATGGAATATATTTGTGCCAAGTCACATTAAGGGATCGAGCATGCCTGCGACGCCCAGCGTTCGAAAGATCGGAATACGCAGCATTCTGGTGGCGATGGCCGTCTGCCTCACCACCGCGGCTTCCGCGGCCAGCCGCGTCACCGTAGCCGTAACCGAGACCATTGCGAGCACCAGCCCGATCGCCGACAGCGTCAACCTGATGTATGGCGTCTGGTGCCAGGTCTATGGCTGTTGGACGCGGTATGACGGTCAAACGCAGACCTACGTCTCCGACTTTTTCGAGAGCTGGAAGACAGAGGACCCCACCACGTGGGTTTTCACCTTGAGGCCGGGCCTCAAGCGTCACAACGGCGAGCCCGTGGTCGCCGAAGATTTCGTCCATACGGTCGATCGGCTCAAAACCGACCCGCAATCGCGGCAGGGCTACAACGTCGCCGAAGTATCGGAAGTGTCGATCCGCGATCCGCGAACCGTGGTGGTCAAGACCAAGACCCCGGCCGCGCCGCTGCTGGACTATCTGACTTTCGTCATCGTGATGTCGAAGGCGCAGTGGGACAAGAACGGCCGCGATGCCGACAAGGATGCATTCGGCATCGGTCCCTACAAGCTGAAAAAGCTTGTGGTCGACAACTACATCGTCCTGGAGAAGGACCCGAACAATCCGAACGTTGCGGCCGACAATCCCGACGAGTTGGTGTTCCAGATCATGCGCGAGCCGGAGCAGCGGGTCACCGCTTTGTTCAATGGGGAAGCGCAGATCGCCCAGTTCATTCCCCCGCATATGGTCGAACGCGTTCAGCAGAACCCCTCCTCCAAGATCGTCATGAGCGATTCGATCGAGGCGATGTTCCTCGCAATGAGCCCGCTCGCGCCTCCCTTCGACAAGAAGGAGGTGCGGCAGGCGGTCGGCTATGCGATCGACCGCGATCTCATCATCAAGCGCGTGCTGCAAGGCCAGGCCACCACGCTCAATGGGCCGGTCGGACCTGAACAGGTCGGCTACTCGCCGGATATCGACTACAAGTACGCATACAATCCGACGAAATCACGCGAGTTGCTGAAGAAGGCAGGCTATCCCGACGGCGTTCCCGTCGATTTCTACGCAACTGTCGGGCGCTACACGCTTGACAAGCAGATTTGTGAAGCGATCGCCCAGATGCTCAATCGCGCCGGCTTCAAGGTCAACCTCAAGACGCCGGAATGGTCCACGCTGTGGGCCAACGTGCAGAAGGGTGGAGTGCCGTTTTACTACATGGGCCGCGGATCGATCATCGATCCGAGCGTGATGATGCAGCAGTATTTCGGCACCGGAGGCTCACCGCGCATCGGATATTCCAGTCCTGACCTCGATAAGCTCCTGACCAAAGAACGCGAGACATTCGACCGCGACGCACGCATGAAGGTGCTCCAGCAGGCGATCGGCGTCATCAACGACGACGCGCCCGCGATATTCCTGTGGCGGCATCAGATGGCCTGGGGCCTATCCAAGTCGATCGAATATGCCCCGGATGTCACCGGATACATCTACGGCACCAAGATTCACGTGAAATCCAAATAGGAGCTCGGCCATGGCATCCGTCGACAAATTTGAGGATCATTGCTGGAACGATGTCATCCCGGCCGACGACATGAAGCTGTACGCGCCTTACGCGCGGGAAACCTTCGTGGGACCGGATGTCGCGTTCCTGGCAATCGATCTCTACAATGCCGTCTATCGCGGCGGCCCGGGCCGACCGGTCGATCTCGACCAACAGTATCCGAACAGTTGCGGCGTGTTCGCGCATCGCGCGATCGAGCCGACCAAGAAGCTGTTCGCCGCAGTGCGGCGCGCCGGCCTGCAGGTGTTCTATTGCACCCAGGAAACCAGACCGAACAACCGTCCAAAGGGCGCGGTCTCGACCCGGCGCAGCATGAAGATGCCGGCCGACGACGTCGACAACTATGGGATCTATCACGAGTTCGCCCCGCAGCCGGAAGACGTCATCATCACCAAGCAGCGCGCGAGCATCTTCCAGGGGACGCCCTTCCTGTCGCATCTCAATCTTCTTGGCATCCGCAGCCTGATCATCTGCGGCGAAAGCACCTCCGGCTGTGTACGGGCGAGCTCGGTCGATGCCTACTCGAACGGCTTCCACGTTTCACTTGTCGAAGAATGCATCTACGACCGCGCAGAATTGACCCACAAGGTCAACCTGTTCGACCTGCATCATAAATATTGCGACGTGATGCATCTTGACGAGGTTGTGGCGCATCTCGATCGGCTGGCGACGGAGCGGCTTGCACCCGCGGCCGAATGATCCTCAACGGAAGCGAAGGAATTCCAATGGCCAAGACCGCGACGCCCGCTGCCGCCGCCGTGACCCGCACCGATGCCACGTCGAATGTCGTTTACGCCCGTCAGGGCATGGGACAGCGAATCGGCTTTGGGGAACGCCCGGCAGTCCTGCTGGTCGACATGCAAAACGACTTTTGCGACCCCGATGCTCCGACCACGCTCTATCCCTCGATCCGCTCGACCTACGAACCGATCAAAAAGCTCTCCGCCGCGGCACGGGCGAAGAACGTGCCGGTCATCTACACGAAGGGCCTCGTCGCGGCCGACGGCTCCAGCGCCGGCCTGTGGCGCCTGAAGATGAAGCATCACGGCATGCGCGGCGTGCAGATCGAGGGCGGCCGCGGCGCCGAGATCATCGACGAACTTACGCCGCAACCTGGCGACCGCGTCATCAGCAAGTGGCGCCCGAGCGCATTCTTCCGCACCGATCTGGAGGTTTTTCTGGGCGTCGCTCGCATCGACACCCTGCTGCTCTGTGGAACGAGCATGAGCGGCTGCGTCCGGGCGACGGCGACGGATGCCTTCATGCGCGACATCCGCGCCATGATCGTTCGCGAAGGTGTGGCGGATCGAAGCGAAGCCGTCATGGAGGCCAATCTGTTCGACGTCGATCAGAAATATGGCGACGTCGTCACATTGGATATGTGTCTTGCCTATTTGTCCGAGCTTAAAATCGCAGCGACTCGTTGAAGGTGACGAAGTCCGATCGTCGTGCTCAAGCCACCGTCTCACGGGCGCTGTCCTTGGTCTCCGATTGAATATGATCTTCAAATCTGCATGCATCGCGGCGGCGCTGGTCGCCGCAACGCTTACGGCTCGAGCGCAATCCTATCCCGAGCGCCCGGTGCGGATCGTCAGCGGACTGCTCCCCGGGACCAGCGGTGACATGGTCGGCCGCATGCTGGCCGAGAAGCTCTCCGTCCAGATGCGCCAGCCCGTGATCTTCGAGAACCGTCCCGGCGCCAACGGACAGATTGCCGCAAAGGCAATGAAGCAATCGACGCCTGACGGCTACAATCTCCTTTTCACGGCGTCGAGCACGATGGTCACCGCGCCGCTCATCAGCGCGACGACCGGATTTGACGTCTTCAAGGACTTCGTTCCGATCACGCAAGCGGCCGCTGCACCGCTCTATCTCGTCGTCAGTTCCGAAGCCGGCATATCGAGCACCGAGGAATTGATCGAATACGCCAAGAAGAACCCCGGGAAGCTGAATTACGGAAGCGTCGGCCGCGGCTCGGTGTTCCACTTCCAGGGAGAGGCGCTGAACGTCGCAGCCGGCATCAACATGGTGCACGTGCCCTATGCGGCCTCGAACATGTCGAACATCATCGGCGACCTTATGACCGATCGCCTGCAGGTGTTCTTCCCCGCGTATTCTGCGGTGCTGGGAGTATTGCCGCTCGGGAAAGTGAAGCTTTTGGGCGTCTTTGCCGATCAGAGGTTGCCGCAGCGGCCTGAACTCCCGCTCGTCAAAGATGCGATTCCCGCGCTCACCACAGTGCCATCGTGGTTCGGCCTGTTCGGACCGATTGGCCTGGATGCGGCCATTGGCGCCCGCCTTGAATCGGAGGTGCGGACCGCATTGAAGGATCCCGACGTCGTCCGCAAGCTCGAAGACGTCGGCATGGTCCCCCTCGGCAGTACAAGCTTCGAAATGGCCGCTCAGCTCGATCGTCAAACCCGTGAGATGAAGCAGCTCGCCGCTCAGATCGGCATCAAGCCCGAATAAGACCCACTCACCGGCTATCGGACACGTTCCATGATCTTGCCGCGGGCCGCGAACAAGACCGGCAGCAGCGCGCGGACCTGGTCCGGCCCAAGCTTGTGCCGCGGCCCCTCGAGTGCGATCGCGCAAATTGCGCGGCCTTTTGGGTTGAGCAAGGCGCAGGCGACACCCCGCACCCCGGACTGAGTTCCTCATTATCGATGGCGTAGCCTCTGACAACGACATCCGCCATCTCGCGAAGCAAGTGATCGCGCCGGCCGATCGTACGGCCGGTGTGAACGCGCAGCCGTTCGGCGTCGTAGATTCGCATCAGTTCGGCACGCGGAAGCAGCGAAAGCAGCGCCTTGCCGATGCTGTGAGCATGAGCATCAAGCCGAGCGCCGACCGCATGTGTTCCTTTCGATGCACGCAGCGGCAAGGCTCGCTGCTCAATCACCGCATGCGGGCCATCCAGATAACCAAGATAGGCGGCAAGGCCGCTTTGAGAGGCAAGTTCGTGCAAAAACGGCTCGGCACGATTGACGATACGCCTGATAATCAGGCGCCGGTTCCCGAACAGCGTGAGGGAAAAGCCAATCGTGTAGAGCTTGCGACCGGGGTCCAGGACGACATACCCGAGCCGCCCAAGATTCTGCAGGAACCGGTGTGTTGTGCTGACAGGCAGACCGGTGTGTCCGGCGACTTCGCTCGCGGTCAGACCCTTCTGGGCGCCATTCAGCGCCTCGAGTATGGCAAAGGCCTTCGCCAGCGAATGGTTCGGGGAGTAGGACAATTGGCCCTCCTGTTTCTTCTCACATATTGAGAAGATTTGGGCAATTGGCTTTTCGGCCGCACGGCTCGCTTGGTTGACTGGCTCCCGAACAGGAAGCCCCGCGGAGGAGCGAAATGGCCGAACGCAAGCCCTACGAAAACATTCACGTCGATAACGCCGACGGCATCACCACGGTGACGCTCAACCGACCGGACAAGCGGAATGCCATGAGCCCGGCGCTCGACGAGGAAATGCTCGACTGCATCCTCAAGCTTGAAGCCGACCCGGACACCCGCGTGCTGATCCTCACCGGCGCCGGAGAGGCGTGGTCGGCCGGCATGGATCTCAAGCTTTATTTCAGGGCTCTGGAGGGCAATCCTGCCGGGCGCATCAAGGCGGAATGGACCACGCATCAGTGGCGCTGGTACCGTCTCTACAATTTTCCCAAGCCAACCATTGCGATGGTCAACGGCTACTGCTTCGGCGGTGCGTTCACGCAGCTGATCGCCTGCGATATCGCCATTGCCGCCGACACGGCGCGCTTCGGTCTTTCGGAGATCAATTGGGGCGTGATCCCGGGCGGGCTCGTCAGCAAGGTTCTCAGCATCTCGATGAACTACCGCGACAGCATGTACTACGCGCTGAGTGGCGAGAGCTTCGGTGCGGCCGATGCTGAACGCATGGGCCTTGTCACCAAGGTGGTGCCGGCCGCCAGCCTGAAGCACGATGTGATGAAGCTCGCAAAGCATCTCAGCGAGCTCAATCCGGAAGCGGTGCGTGCCACCAAGCAGGCGGTCAAGACGGTGCGCGACATGAGCATGGACCAGGCCCACGAATACCTGATGGCGAAGTCCGGTCAGCTGGCTTATCGCGACAAGGAAAACGGATATGCCACCGGCATCAAGCAATTCATCGACGACAAGACTTTCCGTCCCGGCTTGCAGCCTTACACCCGCAAAGCTCCCGCGAAGCATGGAGCCGCCTAGCTGTGACGCCGCAGCGCCCTCCCCTGGACGGCCTCAAGGTGCTGGACTTGGGCACCATGGTCACGGCGCCGCTGGCCGCGATGCTGCTCGGGCAGCTTGGCGCCAATGTCACGAAGGTGGAGCATCCCGCCGGTGGCGATCCCTTCCGCAAGACCACCGGCGGCGAATACAGCCCGAACTTCATTGCCTACAATCAGAACAAGACCAGCGTTCAGATCGACCTCAGCAAAGCCGAGGGCCGCGCGCGCTTGCTCGATCTCGTGGCCACAACCGACATCCTGATCGAGAACTACCGGCCGGGAGTCATGCACCGCCTGGGGCTCGACGGCGACGCGCTGTCGAATGCGAATGCCCGGCTCATCCACTGCTCCATCACCGGTTTCGGCAGTGACGGACCTTATGTCGACCGCGCCGCTTACGATACGGTGGGGATTGGGCTGTCCGGCATTCTTCATCTTTATCTTGATCCCGCGCGGCCTCAGGTGTTCGGTCCAACGCTGAGCGACAATGCGACGGGGCTCTACGCCTTCGGAGGCATTCTCGCCGCGCTGCATGCGCGCGAAAGGACCGGCCAAGGCCAACGCGTCGAGCTGAACATGCTCGAAAGTGCGATTGCGTTCATTCCTGATGCGTTCGCTTATTGGACGCAGGCCGGCACCGACTACGGCCCACTGTCGCGCGTAGCGTCATCGCAGTGTTTCGCCTGGGTTTGCGCCGACGGCCGGGCGATCTCGGTCCACCTTTCCGTCCCCGACAAGTTCTGGACGAACCTGCTTGATGCACTCCAAGCGCACGCCACGTTGGGCGTCGATCCCCGTTACCGATCGCGCAAGGAGCGCGTGGAGAACTACGTGAGCCTGGCCGAGGAGCTCGCAAACATCGTCCGCACCAAGCCCCGCCTCCACTGGGAAAAGGTCTTCGCCGAGCACGATCTGCCGTTTGCGCCCGTCAACACCATCGCTGAAGTGCTCGACGATCCGCAGGTGCGCCACCTCGGAACGTTCGAGACGGTCCGGCATCCGGACAAAGGCGAGATTACGGGTATCCGCAATCCGATCCGCATCAATGGCATTCGTGGTCCTGTCGTGGCGCCGCCCACGCTTGGAGAACGCGACGGACAGATCTCTGCTCCGCGTCCAGACGCCGACCGGCTCATATCCCGCTCCGCATAGCGAAGGATTGCACCATGGCCGATGAACCATCCTCCAATCACCATCCGGCCCCGACGCTTCCCGATCGTCGACGCATCCTCACCTACATCGGTGCAGTGTCTTGCGCGATGGCCGCAACCGCTTCGACCATCCGTAGAGCCGAGGCGGGCTGGCCCGATCGTATCGTAAAGCTTGTGGTGCCCTTTGCGGCTGGAGGTCCTCCCGATTTTGTCGCGCGCGTCTTGGCCGATCCGCTCGCCGCGGAGATCGGCGGCACGGTGGTGGTGGACAACCGGCCAGGGGCCGGAGGCAGCACGGGAGTCACCGGGGTCGCACGCGCCGAGCCAGATGGCTATACGCTCCTGATTGCAACGAGCGCCTATATCGTGAACAAGGCGCTCAACGATCAACTGAGCTACGATCCGGTCAAGGATTTCACACCGATCTGCGAAATCGCCAACGCGCCGAACATATTCGTGGTCAACGCCAATCTCGGCGTCAATTCGCTCCAGGAATTTATCGCCTTCGCGCGCAGCCAGGCGAAGGGCGTGAACTATTCGAGTCCAGGACTCGGCACCACACCGCAGCTGTCCTCGGAGCTGCTGCGAGTGCGCGCCAAGATTTCCATGGAGCACATCCCCTACAACAGCGGCCCGCAGGCGGCTCAGGCTGTGCTGACCAATCTGGTCCAGTTGTCCTGCTCCGCGATCCCGCTTGTGCAGCCTCACATCGAGGCGGGAACGCTCAAACCTTTGGCGGTCACCAGTGCGACGCGCTGGCGCGCACTGCCAGACGTGCCGACGATGGCGGAATCCGGTTTCGACGATTTCGTGCTCGACACCATGGTGATGCTGGCCGGTCCGGCGCGTCTGCCTCCCGCCGTGACTGCGAGGCTGTCGGACGCAACGCAGGCGATCCTGGCGCGACCCGCGATACGCGATGCTTTGCAACGTGGTGGTTTCGATGTCGCCGCAAAGCCACCTGCAGAGCTCGGGGCCCGCATCTCCAAGGAAGTTCCGATGTGGCGCGACATCGTGGCGGGTGACGGGCCTCAAGCGGGAATAGACCGAAATGGCGCCAGCCGCCAAAATGACAAATCCGATGAAAGGCATTCCCCATGTTCTATGAACCCGCGAAAAACAACCATGGTCTTCGCTTTGCGCCTTTCAAATCCTGCATCGTGCCTCGGCCGATCGCCTGGGTCTCCACCGTCAATGCCAAAGGCGTGATCAACCTTTCACCCTTCAGCCAAAGCAATATTCTGGGTTGGGATCCCCCATACGTGATGTTCTCGGCCTTCACGCGGTTCGATGGCCGGCGCAAGGACAGCGTCGCCAATGCCGAAGAAACCGGTGAGTTCGTTTTCAATATGGCGACCTACGCGCTGCGAGACGCGGTGGTCTTGACCAGCGCGATCGAAGAGCCCGGCATCGACGAAATGGCACAGGCCGGCCTGACGCCCGCGCCGTCACGACTCGTCAAACCTCCGCGGGTTGCCGAGTGCCCGATCAGTCTCGAGTGCAAACACTATCAGACGACGGTGCTGCCTTCGGACACCGCCGGCCTTTACAACTCCGTCGTCATGGGCCGCGTCGTCGGCATTCACATCGACGACTCCATTATCACCGCGGCCGGGAAGCTCGACATGCTCAAGGCGCGTCCGCTCGCCCGCATGGGTTATCTCGACTACACCTCGGTGACCGAGGTGTTTGAGTTGCGGCCGGCAGGCACTCCCGAAAACAGCGTGATCGGCATGAGCGGAGGGCGCGTGGCTTCGGGTTGAAGTCATTTGACAGGCAGAGCGCGATGCAACGGGTCATGTACGCGACGCTTTGCCTTCGTTGACTCGCCGCGGACTGCTTTATAGCGTTCATCAATGCTTCCGGAGAGGACAACATGCTTCGCAAATTGCTAGTCGCCGGAATCGCAGCTCTCATCGGAGCATGCGGTATAGTGTCATCGACGAACGCTTCGCGCGCCGCCGACGTGGTCAAGGTCCACACTCCCTCCCCGGGTTTTGAAACGATGCCGTTCCTGATCGCGGACGATCTGGGATTCTACAAAAAGCAGGACATCCAGTTCGAACGCCAGGGCATGAAGGTTGACTTGGGCGTGATGGCCGTGGTCGGAGGCCAAGCAGACGTCACGCAAATTCTCGGATTGTCGCTGCGTGGGGCCATCGAAAAAGGCGCCGACGTGCGCATCGCAATGGTGTTCAACAAACTGCCGACATACAGTTTGTTCGCACGCAAACCCGTCGCTTCCTACAAAGATCTAAAAGAACAAAAGATCGCCTCGAGCAGCAGCGGCGCGTCAGCAACCCGCATCCTGCGGGTGGCATTGCGGGAAAATGGCCTCGACCCGGATAAGGACGTCAATCTCTTCTATATCGGAGAGCCGCCGACGATCTATCAATCGCTGGTGAGCGGCGCGGTCTCAGCCGCCGTGTTGACCTCCCCTTTCGATGTCGCCGCCGCCGCCCGGCCTGACTTGATCGAGCTGCCGTTTGCCAACAAGCCGGGCGTTCTGATGGCCGGCGTCGCCGCCAATACCAAGTTCCTGTACGGTCGCCCCGATGTGGCAAAGCGTTTCCTGCACGCGACCTGGGAAGGTATGAACTACCTGATTTCGCACCGTGACGAATCCATCAAGCTCACAATGAAACATCTCAAGATCGACGAAGCCACGGCATCGAAGATCTACGATCGTTGGATCAAGCTTTTCGAACCCGACGGAACGCTGTCGCCTGAATTCATCCAGCAGGTGCTGATGTTTGAATTCGGCAAGGCCAGCCCCGACATGGCGAGCAAAGCCTTCGACTTCTCGGTCGTGAAGAGCTTCGCGTCTCAATGACGGAATGAAGAAACAGCCGCTGCGCCATCGCGCGACTCGGCAACAGGATGAAGACATCTCCAGTTGGAGCCAAATGAATGTCCGATCAGCATGTCGTCACGGTCATCGACAAAGCCTCACACATCGCCTGGATGAAGCTCAATCGACCGGAGAAAAAGAATTGCTTGTCCAACGCGATGATGGGCAAGATGATTGCCGACATCAGGACGATCACCGAGGATCGGGACATCAAGGTTCTGGTCCTGTCGGCCAGTGGCGATTCGTTCTGCTCAGGGCTTGATCTCCGCGATCTTCGAGAAGCCAACAAGCAAGAGCATCGCTTCGGACGCGAGGAATCCACTCGCGAGATCACGCAGCTGCTTCGCAAAATGCCGCAGATCACCATTGCATCCGTGCAAGGCTGGTGTCTGGGCGGAGGCATTGCCCTGCTCAACGCCTGCGATCTCGGAATTGGAGCCGAGGACGCCAAGATCGGCATGCCGGAAGTGCTACGCGGCTCCTATGGCGAGGTGGCGACTCCGACGCTGTTTCACACGAAGATTCCGCTCAAGGTCGCGTTCTATCTCTCGCTCACCGGCCGCAATCTGAGCGGTATCGAGGCCGCCCGCGTCGGATTGCTGTCCCAGGTCGTACCCGCGCAGGAGCTCGATAGCACCGTCAGCCAACTCGCCAAAGAAATCGCGTCCCGCCACAGGATCACGCTCGCGCACGCCAAGATCGCCGGCTACACCGAGGTCGACTTGCCGTTCCCGCAAGCGATGGCCGCCGACGAATTGATCGGCCACCGCCAGCGCTTCTATGTGGATCCCCTCAACGACGTCACCGGCTATCTCGAATCGCAGAAGGGTGGCGGCAGCACGGATTATAAGAAGCCAGACGCCTAATCATGATGGCCGAGCGTACGCCAACCTCCGCCGCGGATCTTGGACTCTACACGGTTCACCATACGCTGGCCGTCAATGCGAAGCGCTATGCCAATCGCGTGGCGCTTGCACAAGACGGCGTCCGGATGAGCTATGAGGAAGCGAACGCGCGCGCCAATCAGCTCGCCCACGAATTGATCGCCCGCGGCATTCGCCCCGGTGATCATGTCGGCATTCTTGCCGGCAACTCCATACCCCATGTCATCGCCTTGTATGCCGTGGCCAAGGCTGGCGCCATTTCCGCCGTCCTCGACGTGAAATGGGTCGCCCGTGAAACCGCTATCTCGATTGAACTGTTTCACTGCAGCCTTTTGTTGATCGATCGGGCACACGCTGCACAGGTTGCGCCGGAGGTGATCGCTACACTTCGGTGCGGCGCGCTCTGGTGCGATATCCGCGATCCGAGTCGTTGCGAGTTCGAACAGGCATACCGCGCCAGGCCGGATTCCAATCCGGATGTGCCGGCGCGCGATGATCACGTCTTTATGTACATGCTGACGTCGGGCACGACGGGGCGACCGAAGGGCTGCATCAAGACGCACAAGAGCTATCTGCACAGCTGCATCATCAATTTGCTCGGCAAGCGCATGGTGCCCGGAATGAGCGAGCTCCTGGTGGTGCCGATCTACTACAATTCCGGCCGCAACAGCTTGATCACGCAACTCAGCTTTGGCGGCACGACCCATCTGCGTGAACGCTTCGACCCGATCGACGTGCTTGAGACGATCCAGAAGGAGCGCATCGCATGTATGGCGCTCGCGCCGCAACAATGTGAGGACCTGCTGGTGCAGCCGCGGCTCGACAGCTACGACAAGTCGTCTTTGCGCGTTCTGAGGAAAGCTGGATTGCCGTTCCAGAAGCGATCGGTGCAGGCAATCATGCAGCGCATAACGCCGCATGTCTTCCAAGGCTACGGCGGCACCGAATTCTCGGAGGCATCGATCCTGACCCCCGAGGAACAGCTATCGAAAATCGGCTCGGCCGGGTTGCCGCTCTGGGGCACCGAGATCGACGTCGTCGGCCCGGATCGCAAGCGCCTGCCGCCGGGCACGCAGGGTGTCATCCGGGTCCGCAGCCCGAGCGTCTGCGAGGGCTATTATAACGACACCGATGCCACCGCCACTTCGTTTCAGGACGGCTGGTATTATTCGGGAGACCTCGGCTTCCTCGACGACGACGGATATCTCTATATTTCCGACCGCGAAAAGAACCTCATCAAAACCGGCGGCATCAACGTCTCGCCTGCCGAGATCGAAGACGTTCTTCTTTCCTTTGAAGAAGTTGCCGATGCTGCCGTCATTGGCGTGCCCGACGAGAGGTGGGGTACGGCGATCAAGGCGGTCATCGAGCTTCGGCCGGGCGCCCGACTGTCCGAACCGGAATTGCTCCGTCGCTGCGCGGAAGGTCTGTCGCGCTACAAGCTTCCGAAGACGGTCGAATTCGTCGAACGCCTGTCGCGCAACGCTCTCGGCAAGCTCGGCCGGATTCCCGATCGCACGCCCTCCTCCTGAGGCACAACGACCCGCTTGGCCCTTCTCGGCATGGAGATCCTATGAGCGATATCGAGCTGGCCATGAACGATGGGCGCCAAAAACACTGGCTGGCGCGCTTGTATCTCCGGCACGAAAAGAAAATTCTGGGCACCATCACGGTCGTGGCGTTCATCACCTTGTGGGAGCTTGCGGGCAGCGTCTGGACGGTGGTCAATCCGATCTTTCTAAGCTCTCCCTCGCGCGTATTGCACGCGGGCGTGGAGCTCTATCAGTCGGGTCGCCTCCTGCATCATCTCTCCGTCAGCGGCGTCGAATTCTTATTGGGCTATTCCATCTCGATCGTCATTGGGGTGCCGCTCGGCATTGCACTCGGCTGGTATCAGCGTTTCAACTACGCCATGGACCCGTTCATCAACGCGCTCTACGCTGCCCCCGTCGTTGCCTTTCTGCCATTGCTCGTGATCTGGCTTGGAATCGGTCTTGCTTCCAAGCTTACGCTCATCGTCATGGCTGCGGTGTTTCCGATCCTCATGAATGCGCGCGACGCGGTGAAGACGACGCCGAATTCGTTGCTCGAAGCCGCTCGGAGCTTTCAAGCCTCCCAGTACCAGATCTTCCGGACGGTGGTTCTTCCGTCCGCAGTGCCGTTCATTCTGGCGGGCCTTCGGCTGGGTGCCGGCAGAGCGCTGATAGGCGTGTTCGTGGCGGAACTCTACATCGCGCAAGCTGGCATCGGCCAGATGATTGCCGAGGCGGGTTCAACCCTCAACACCGACGTCGTGCTGGTCGGCGTCGTTATCTTTGCGGTCGTCGGCATGACGACGCTTGAGCTGCTGACGCAGCTCGAGCGCCGCTTCGACAAGTGGCGACCCAAGCCGGGGAGCCGCACATGATCCGGCGCACCTTTGTCGACGTGTGAGGGACTGCGATGGCCATCAAGCTCGAAACCCGCGGATTGCGTATGGAATATGTCCGCCAGCGCGACGGCAGCCGGTTCGTGGCGCTGGACAACGTCAATATCCAGATCGAGGACAGGAAGTTCGTCGCAGTGGTCGGCCCGAGCGGCTGCGGCAAGACCACCTTCATCAAGATCGTCGACGGGCTCATCAAGCCGACCGCCGGTCAGATCCTGATCGACGGCAGGCAGGTGCGTGGCCCTGGCATCGATCGCGCCATGGTTTTCCAGGAACCCTCGCTGCTGCCGTGGCGCAGCGTGCTCGACAATGTGACCTACGGACTCGAATGCCAAGGCCGCGCCGATTCGGCATCGCGAATCCGCGCACGCGAGCTGATCAAGCTTGTCGGCCTCGGCAATTTCGAAAGCCACTATCCGCACGAGCTCTCTGGTGGGATGCAGCAGCGTTGCAATCTCGCGCGAGCGCTCGCCGTCGATCCTGAAATCCTGATCATGGATGAACCCTTTGCCGCGCTCGACGCCCAGACTCGCGAGCTGATGCAGGACGAGCTCCTTCGCGTCTGGCGCGAGACGCGCAAGACCGTCCTGTTCGTTACCCATCAGATCAACGAAGCGGTGTACCTCGCGGACCAGGTATTGGTGTTCGGCGCTCGGCCAGGCTCGATTCGCGAAGTCGTCGACATCGATCTGCCGCGGCCCCGTCCGCTTGCGATCAAACGCAGCAGCACGTTTCTCGAATACGAGGACCGTATCTGGGCGACGATCGAACGCGAGGCGCGCCAGACGATGAATGAGGTTGCCCTGGTCTCCGACTGAGGCCAGGACGGACACTGGGTGTCGCTCTCCCCATATGACTGCGGGGCTGCCATCAAAGGCGGTTAGCCGGCTGATCTCTGGCGGGCGGGCGCGGAACGGCCCGCTCCCTTCCCGTTGACAGTCCGCCGAACGGCACCCGGGCCGGTATAAAACATCAAGATGGACCGCGCGACCTTGCGCTCCTCCGGTTCGAGCCGGCTGATCAGCGCGTCGACCCGCACCCGCGCCTGGGCATCCACATCGCGACAAAGCTCGCGCCCTTCGCTGGTCAATGTGACAACGGCCGCTCGCATGTCCGATACGTCCGATCCCCGGCGCAGCAGCTTCTCAGTCACGAGATGCTTCACGATGTTGGAAGCAAAGGATGGCGCAATATCGAGGCGTTCGGCCAACGCGCTGACCCGCAGCCCCCGCTTCCCACTGCCGTAAACCTGCAGCAGAGCCTGATGAGCCAGTGGGTCCAGTCCCAGCTTCTTGGCGTCATCGTCGATCATGCGAAAGACCTTCCGCATGATGTAGCGGACCTGTGCCACAGCGGTGAAATACTCTTGCAAATCCTCTGCGTCGCGTGAGCGCAGCCTCGACTTGGTGCGAAGCGCGCGTGAAGCAGCTGAACCAGTCACTCGATGATCCTGTTGTTTCGCGGCCCCATAGATGCCGCGGCAGAGCTTTATATTCTAAACTCGAATCGCCGGCCATCTTCGAGCAACCGATAGGGTTTTCCCGCCCGGGGGTAAATACAACTGCCGACGTGACGGCAGCTCGAGCGCTGATCTTGTCAAAGCTCGGTGCCGCCAGCGCCGCGGCCTCCGCGACGCCCGAGGGGCTGCACGGCGAGATTCGGACAGGTTTTGCGATGGATCTGGACGATTTCTTCAAGGATCGACGGGCGAAACCAAGCGGTTCGCCGCCCGAGATCGTTTAGTTTACATATGCACTTCTTGCGGTCAGCGGGCAGATGGCACGTCGAACCGGTCGCAGATGCCGTCGCGAAACACTCTCGGGGCACCGAAACGAGTGTCTTGTCGCCCGCCTGCATAAGGGGCTGATCGTCGTGGTCCTGGGTGCTTCATGTTTCCTGCAACCTGACCTGAGCCATCCATGGGGCCGCGTACCCGACACGCTCTCCATTTCTTTCCAGTGTTCCGACCAATCTCCGCATTGACTCGTCGTCTTCGCGCCTGATCGGCCGTGCTTGCGACCTATTTGCCTATTGTCATATTGCTATTAATCATAGCAATATTCACCACCCTATTCCCAAGAGAAACCGCATGCACGCGCCAAAATCCGAGCCGCATCATTGGACCCGGCTACCGGCGACCGAAGCCGGCGATGCCATTGTGGCCGCGATGGCACTGGGCGGGGTTGATCATCTGTTTTTCATCTCCGGTTCGGAGATCATGTTTTTTCAGGAGGCCATCGCGAAGGCTCAAGCGCATGGCCGGACAGCGCCTAAGCTGATCACGATCACGCATGAATACGCCGGCCTCAATGCCGCCTTGGGCTATGCGGCGGTGACCGGCCGTCCCGCCGCCACGGCGGCCCACGTCGACGTTGGCACTCAGCATTATGGATGCGCGCTTCACACGGCGTGGTGGGCCGGCCTGCCCATCCTGATCATGGCAGGCGCTCCCCCCAGCGCCTATCCTGGAACCATGCGCGGCGGGCGCGATGGTGCGCATTTCTGGTTACAGCAGACGCTGGACCAGAACGGAATTGCGCGTGCCTACACCAAGTGGGACCACCGGCTCGAATATCAGGACAATCCTGGCCTGATCGTCAGCCGCGCCCTCCAAGTCGCCCAGTCCCAACCATCGGGCCCGGTCTATCTCAGCCTTCCGCGCGAGA